>DASRFZ010000001.1:0-2740 GCA_035651275.1 Mycobacterium sp.
TTGGCTCATAGACCAACGGTAAACGCGCACGCTGGCCGGCCGCGAGCGTGCGCTCTGGTTCCCGAAATCCCGGCGTTTCGGGGGGCAGACACGCACGCTCGCGGAAATTACAGTGGCGCACCGCCGCGCAGATGCTCGAAGATCAACGACGTCTGCGTGCCTGCGACATCCGGGTCGGCGTTGAGGTTCTCCACGACGAACGAGCGCAGATCGTCGGTGTCGCGGGCGGCGACGTGAAGGATGAAATCGTCAGCGCCGGCGAGAAAATACACGTCGATCACCTGCGGCAGCTTGCGGATCTCGGCGATGAAGTGCCGGATCCGGCCCCGCGCGCTTGACTGCAGGCTGACCGAGATCATCGCCTGCAGCGGCTTGCCGATCGCCGCGGGGTCGACGTCGGTGTAGAAGCCGCGGATGACGCCGATGTCCTGCAGACGTCGCAGCCTTCCGTGACACGTCGACGGAGCGATGCCGACGATCTCGGCCAGCGCATTGTTGGGGATGCGCGCGTCGTCGTGCAGGGCGTTGAGGATGCGTCGGTCGACGTCGTCGATGCCGGCCCGAATATCCGTCGGAGCCGGCGGAGCAATGACCGCGGATCTAGCTGATCGTTCCGGCATATCGCCATCTTATCGAATTTCCATCGGTATAATTGCCTTCTGTCAGAAGTTTCTTTACAATGGACCTATGCGGGTCGGAGTTCCGGCAGAGATCAAGAACCACGAATACCGGGTAGCCATCACCCCCGCGGGCGTTGCCGAACTGACCCATCGCGGCCACGACGTCGTGATCCAGGCAGGCGCTGGCGAGGGTTCGTCGATCTCCGACGCCGACTTCAAAGCGGCCGGCGCCGAGGTCATTTCGGGCGCCGAGGAGATCTGGGAATCCGCGGAGCTACTGCTCAAGGTCAAAGAGCCGATTGAACCGGAATACGCCCTGATGCGCAGGGACCAAACACTTTTCACGTACCTACACCTCGCCGCCTCGCGGCAGTGCACGGACGCATTGCTTCGTTCGGGCGCGACCTCGATTGCGTACGAGACCGTGCAGACGGTAGACGGGAAACTGCCTCTGCTCGCGCCGATGAGTGCGGTCGCCGGACGACTTGCCGCGCAAGTGGGGGCGTATCACCTGATGAGCCCGACGGGCGGACGCGGCGTGCTGATGGGTGGCGTTCCCGGCGTTGCGCCGGCCGATGTCGTCGTGATCGGCGGTGGTACGGCTGGGTACAACGCCGCCCGGGTCGCCGGCGGAATGGGCGCGCAGGTTACCGTGCTCGACCTCAATGCCAACAGACTTCGTGAAGTTGACGCCGAGTTCCGTGGTCGCGTTCACACTCGGTACTCGTCGGCATCCGAGCTCGAGGATGCCGTTACTCATGCAGACCTGGTGATCGGCGCGGTGTTGGTTCCGGGCGCTCAGGCACCAAAGCTGGTGTCCAATTCGCTTGTCGCGCGGATGAAGACGGGCGCGGTTCTTGTCGACATTGCGATCGACCAGGGCGGCTGCTTCGAGGACTCGCATCCGACGACGCACGACGAGCCAACGTTCAGGGTGCACGGCACAGTGTTCTATTGCGTGGCGAATATGCCCGGCGCGGTGCCACGGACGTCGACGTTCGCGCTCACCGATGCGACGCTGCCGTACGTCCTTGCGCTGGCCGACGAAGGCTGGCGAGCGGCATGCGCAGCGGATCCTGCATTGGCACGAGGGCTTTCGACGCACGACGGCGCGCTGCTCAACGAACGGGTGTCCGGCGACCTCGGTCTGCCGTTTACAGACCCCGCAAACGTGATCGGTTAACGCCCGGCAAATCGCCCATTTTTGACGGCACTGTTATTTGTCGCGGCATGTGGCTGTCCCTCTCGCGGATGGGCGCCCGCTCGACGCAACCTCCCCGCGAGATCCGAGCAGTGACGCGACCTGCGAAGACGTCATCAACATGAACAAAGACGCGACTTATAGCGAGAAAGTATTCACTTTAGTAGGGCACCAGCGCTACGCTTATGCCCTGTCGCGATATCCCTACACATTGCGTTGCAGCTGGCGGGTTCTTGATGCGGTTTTCCACCGATATGTCCGTGGTCGATGTGACCGACGGAAGCGTTCGCCGCCGGTCCGGAGAGGGTTGGAGATGAATTCAGAGCATTGCGCGCCCCGGTTGGCCGGCTTGGCAGTTGCGATGGGTCTGGGCGCCGCGCTGGCGACCGGCCAAGGCGTTGCCGCCGCCGAGCCGTCGACCTCTGGGACGGATTCGTCTTCGTCGGGTTCGGCGAGTGGCTCAACGGCGAGCACGCAGTCTACGGACTCCTCTTCCACGTCGGGTACGTCGTCGCAGTCCTCACCCGACAGCTCCACGGGCGCATCGCATTCAACGTCCGCAGATTCCACCTCCGCGACATCATCGCCGAGTTCCTCCACAACGTCGACCGCTGCGCCTACGGGGACTGCCGTCAGCACCGGCGGCGCGCTCACCGGGTCCACGAAAACGTCGTCCACTGCGTCACCATCGAAGCCGTCGTCGTCGCTGGACTCAACGCCGAAGCCCGACACCAACATCTTCAAGCTCGCGCCACATAACCGGCCGTCGACCGTGTCCACCGCCCCGAGCACGGCTTCCGTGCCGATCGTAAAACCGTCCGTGACACCCGAGACCCACACGGACACAACACCTCAACTTCTAGTGGCCAAGCCGCAGGTTGCTTTTGCACAGGCCGCGGTAGTCGACAACGCGGGGAGC
>DASRFZ010000002.1:0-21206 GCA_035651275.1 Mycobacterium sp.
ACTTCATCGAGGAAGCCCTGCGCATCGAGAGTCCGGTCAAGGGCGACTTCCGGCTGTCGCGTGTGCCGATCACGTTGGGCGACAACGAGCTTGGCGCCGGCGAAACCGTGATGGTGCTCAACGGTGCGGCGAACCGCGACCCGCGCCGCTTCGAGGATCCGGACACCTTCGACCCGGCTCGCAAGAACGCACGCCAGCATCTTGCGTTCGGGCGCGGGATCCACAGTTGCCCGGGCGCGCCGCTGGCGCGTGCCGAAACACGCGTTGGAATCGAACGACTCCTCGACCGCACGTCGGACATTCGCATATCAGAGCGCAAGCACGGTCCGGCCGGGAATCGGCGGTACCGATACATCCCGACGTACATCCTGCGCGGGCTGGTCGAGCTGCATCTGGAGTTCACCCCGTGAAAGTTCGCGTGGACGAGGATCGCTGTCGCGGCCACGGCATGTGTACGACGCTGTGCCCCGACGTGTTCGTCATCAACAACGACGGCTACTCCGAGGTCATCGTTCCGGAAGTTCCGGCCGGGCAAGAGGACTCGGCGCGTGAGGCCATCGAGTGCTGTCCGGAGCAGGCGATAAGTGAGGGAGACTAGAGTGCCAAAAGGCTATGTGATCTTGACCGAGGAGATTAGGGATCCTGAGGGGATGAAGGCCTACGGTCAGGCCGCGCGCCAAGCGATGAGTGACGCCAAGGTCATTGCTGTGGACTCTAAACCGCAAGTCCTCGAAGGCAATTGGCACGGGCACCAGACCGTCGTGCTCGAGTTCGAGTCGGTCGACGCGGCGCGCGGGTGGTACGAGTCTGAGGCGTATCAGAACGCGGCCAAGCTCCGGCAGGCGGCCGCCGACACCAACGCGGTGATCCTGTCCGGTATCGGAGACTAACGCGGCTTCGGCGCGCTGAGTTCTCGGAGCGCCGATAGAAACAACTCGTCCATTCGCGGGCTCAACTCGGCCAGGTTCGCGGCGCTGGCATAGCTGGCGGAGCCGAAGACGCGTTCGAGAACATCGATGGACGTGCCGGCCCCAATCGAAAGGCAAAGGCAGGCAACGCCGTCCGCGCGGAGTTCTTCGAGGGCTTTGCGGGCATCTGCTTCGGCGTAGCGGCCTTCGTAGCCATCGTCATACGGGAAACCGTCCGAAAGCACGAGCAGCAGTCGATTTGGCGTGCCCGCGTCCGACTTGAGGATTTCGCCCGCCCCGCGGATGCCGGCGCCCATGCGCGTATAGCTGCTTGGCTGAAGCTGGTTGAGTCGAGCTCGCCCCACGGCGCCGAAATGTTGTCCGAACGCTTTGATCACCGGGAGGTGGACAGAGTGCCGGCCTTCTGACCGAAATGCGTAGACCGCGACGCGGTCGCCGAGTTCTTCGAGCGTCACGGCAATCGTGGCGGCCGCTCGTCGCTGATGTTCATGTACGGCGAGGCCGTTCTGATCTACGTCCCTAGCGGATCCGGACGCATCGACCAAGATGAGGACACCGAGATCACGCGCGAGCTTACGCCGTTCCAGGTAGACGTGTTCTGGCGATGAAAAGCCGGAGCGCAGATCGATGGACAGGTCGATGAGTGCCTCGGTGTCGAGCTCGTCCCCATCCGCACGGCCACGGAGAACCTTGGGGCCGAGTCCAACTCGCGACAGACGCCGTCGGAGGACTTCGTCGTGCGCGACGCTCGCGGCGGAAATTTCAGTGCCGCCCGTCAGTGGAAAGTCCAAGACCCGGCACCACTGCGGACGGTACCGGTTGTTGTACACGTCCCACTCCGGATAGAGCGCGCCGCCGATGCCGACGGCAGCGCCGGGCTTGCCGTCGTCGGTGAACTGGATGCGTGTGGGGAGAGGACGCGCATTGGCTCCGCCCGTCTGCGTCCGCCGCACAGAGCGAACCTGCAACTCGGCACCCGCCGTTCCGTCCCCAGCGGAGAGCGAGCTGCCGAGCAATTTTCGGAAGTAATCCGAGAGGGCCTGCGATTTGAACAGGGGATTGGAAAACAGCTTGAGGATCTTGCTGTCCCCGGAAGGCTCCGCGTCGTCGTCATCGTCGGTTTCGGGTAGGTCGATGAGATCGAACTCCAAGCGCAGGTCCTTCTCGGTTGCCCGGGTTCCCGGTCCGAAAACGGGGCCTAGCAGTCGGGCTGGTTTGATGACCCCAAACCACTCCGGCGGATCAGCGACTTTCATTCGGCTCCTGGCTATTTCGAGCGACTCGTCGGGCGTCGACGTGAGAGGTTCGTCGAGGCGAAGCGCGGCTGCGAGCGGAATGTGATTGGCAATGTCGGCGAGTACTCGATGACCTTCGAGTGCGAGGTAGCGACGTGCCGCTGAAGGGCGGGCCCGCAGTCCCTTGACGAGTCGGTGATCCAAGCTGCCCGCACCGAGCAGGGCGCTCTGCACCAGCATTTCGCGGCGCTGCTCCGCGTGGGAACTGTTGGCCGAGACGAATATGACCAGTCCGTTCGTGTGCGCGGCCTCGCCGACCGGCGCCTGAGCAACGCTGACGGACCGGCCGGCGATAAACGTGGCTAGCAGTCGAAACCGGTCAGGGCTCTCCGGATCCGGAATGGTCACGTCCGGAGCAATACCGCGTCTACGAGTTCGCCCAGGGCGCGGATGACGTCGGGATCATCGGAGAGAACCTGCACGATGGCCGACTGGACGGCACTACGCAGGTTCAACCCCTCGGCGACGAGGCCGCCCGCCAGGATCAACATCCGGGTGGAGGCTACCTCGCGAAGCGGCGAGCCATCCAGGTTTCGGATGGCGTCACCGATTTTGACCAGGGAACGCGCTGTCTCGCAATCGATTCCGGCTTCGTGGGCCACGACCTCCGTCTCGATCTCGACGGGTGGAAAGCCGAGCTCGATAGCGATAAAACGCTGGCGAGTCGACTCCTTCAGGTTCTTCAGAACACTCTGGTAACCGGGGTTGTAGGAGATCACGAGCTGGAATCCGGGAGCCGCCGACATTGTGGTGGCGAGACGATCGACCGGAAGTTCGCGGCGGTGATCGGCGAGCGGATGGATCACCACGGTGGTGTCCTGGCGCGCCTCCACCACCTCGTCCAGATAGAAGATTGCGCCTTCGCGCACGGCTCGAGTCAAAGGCCCGTCTACCCAAACGGTTTCGCCGCCCTTGAGCAGGAACCGGCCCACAAGGTCTGCCGACGTCATGTCCTCGTGGCCCGCGACAGTCAACAGATTGCGACCAAGCTCTTGAGCCATGGCTTCCACGAAACGTGTTTTTCCACATCCTGTGGGCCCCTTCAACAGCACGGGCAGGCCGCGGCGGGCCGCCGCGCGAAACACCTCCACCTCATCGCCGACCGCTCGGTAAAACGGTGCCTCCGAAGCAGATTGGGCTGGGGCGGGATGACTATTGGTCAGCAACTCACTTACCCCGTTCGACAGGAACGACTTTCGGAAGGTGGACGCCATCCGGCAGGACAAGCTTGCCGTCGGTGTTGACGTAACCGGAGTTCCTCAGGGGCATCGGCAAGGAAGGATCGGGGCACGGCCGATCCGTCCCGTCGCCGCAGATTCCCATCAGGAAATACGAGCGCTTTAACAGGTCTTCGGGCCAGGGATCCTGGTGCATCGCGAACCACTGTGCGGGGATGTTGTAGAACACGAAGAAGAAGGCGCTGCACGCGGCGAAGATCGCCAGGAAGCGCATGACTTGCTGCTTCGCAAACCCGCCCCGCACACTGTCCAGTCCACGTTCGACGAACGTCCGGCCACGATCGTCAGTGAAGTAGCGAAGACAGCACAGACCGGCCTGCACCGCACCCCACATCAACCCCTCATAGACGGGCCATTGGTAATAGGTACCGGCATTGACCGAGAGCGCCCTGATGGCGCCGGGATACGTGAAAAGCCCCATCGGCATGAGGAATAGGCCCTCGATGACGAAGTCGAAGAAGAAGGTCCAGACGATCACCACACCGATCAGGCCCAGCATGTTGATGCTGGGCCAGCGCTGCTTGGCTTTACGCATGACCCAGCAGCCGAGCATCGTGCACAGCAGAACGAACGAGTAACCCGGCGCATTCATCAGGATGGGCTCGGCCATCATGGCGCCCGGCTTCCCGAACGACACCCAGCCCGGTATGTCCTGCACCCATGAGCCCCGGTTCCACATCCAGGTGTTGTATGTGCTCCAGGTGTTGAAGTAGTTCAGCAGCGGATCCTGGAAGAACAGCAGGCCGCAAGCCACTAATAGCATGCCGTCCAACGTGATTCGGCGCTCTCTGCGCCAGGGGCGGATGAGGAAGTAGTAGATGGCGACCGGCAGGCCGACGATGATCACGGCTGTCCAGGTAACGAGGATCGCCTTCATGAACATCGGCGGATCGCTCGGGCCAGCGGGCACCCGCTCGAAATTGGGCCCGGTCAGCCAACGTATCCACACGTAGAGCTGAAAAGCCAGAATTGCGCCGCCGCAGAAGGCCCACAGCCGGATGGGCTTAGAGGTCGACTGAACCGCCGAACCGAGTCGACCCGCTTCGCCGATTGGCTCTGTGACATGTGGCGCGTTCTTCTTGTTCGAAAGCTCGGTCATCGATCGCCTTCCTCGGTATCCAGCAGCGGCCAATATACCAACTGGTATCTCAGTAACCAAGGAATATCTCAGATTCTGTGGCAAACTGGTGCCATGGTCGAGCGTTGGACGTCGGAGCGACGCCTCGAGCGCACCCGTTCGCTTCTGCTGGATGCCGCGGAGGAGGTGTTCGCTGAGAAAGGGTTCACACCAGCAACTCTCGATGACATCGCGAATGCGGCGGGCTACACGAAAGGAGCTATTTACAAGCACTTTGCGACCAAGGAGGATCTCTTCCTGGCGGTGAGCGACCGGTACTGGCGTCGCTATTTCGACAACTTCGCCGAAGTGCTATCGGCGGCGACCGAGGTCGGAGCGCGCGAACTCGACGAAATTGCCCAGAGGTGGCGCCAGCTGAGTCATGATCGCGGTGCGGAGCATGCCGCACTGGGTCACGAATTCACCTTGTATCTGCTTCGCAACCCCGAAGCGCGAAAGCGGGTGGCGGCCAAGAGGTTAGAGGTGGTCGAGGCGTTGGGAAAATTCATCACCGAGGGCATTGACCGACTCGGAGGAACCCTGCTGATCCCCCCGTTGACGCTCGCGCACGTGCTGATCGCAACGACCGATTCCGTGGTGTTGGGAAGCCAACTCGACGACGTCGACCTCTACCGGCCCACGCTCGAGATGTACATGTCGGTCATCAAACTGCCTTAGCGGAGCACGCGAACCGGGACGTGCGACCAGCCGGCGACATTCTGCATGGCAACCCGCTTGCAGTCGTCCCACAGCACTTCGTACCGCGGCATGAATTCGAGCAGTCTCTCCAGTGCGATCGCGCTCTCCATGCGAGCCAGCGCCGCACCCAGGCAGCTGTGAACTCCATAGCCGAAGCCAAGATTCTGCGCTTCGGTCCGATCACGATCGATGTCAAATGTGTCGGCGTCGGTGAACGCGTCGGGGTCGCGGTTCGCCGAACCGCCAAGCAGGAACACCGGTTTGCCGGCCGGGATCGTCACGCCGTGCAGATGCACGTCTCTCATCGAGCGGCGGACGTTGTACTGAGCGGGCGCCTCGTAACGGAGGAGCTCCTCTACCGCGGCGGGGATCTTGCCGCGGTCATCGAGTAGCTTCTGCCACTGATCGGGGTTGCGCGCGAATGTCACCGCGGCATTGCCGACCAGCTTGGTGACCGTCTCGGCACCCGCTCCGCCGAGAAGCGTTGCGAAGCCGGCGATCTCGAAGTCGTCCAGCCGCTCCTTCTTGCCGTCCTCTCGCTCGATCTCTGCGGAGATCAAACGGCTGAACATGTCGTCTCGCGGCTCGGCTCGACGCTCCTGGATCAAGCTGTAGTACAGGCCCATCGACTCCGCAATCGCTTGCAGGCCTTCCTCCGACATCTCGATCTGCCCGGGTTCCCGGTGCAGCGAGGTGTCAACCCACTCCCTCACCTTCTGCCGGTATTCCTCTGGCACACCGAGCATCTGGGTGATCACCTCCACCGGGAAGAAGGCGGAGAAGTCCTGGACGACGTCAAACCGGTCTGGATCGGCTTTCGCGATGTAGCGGTCAATGGTCTCGGTGACCATCGGCCTCATGGCCTCGATAGCCCGCGGGGTGAAGACCTTGTTGACCAGGCTGCGCATCTGGCGATGCTCGGGCGGGTCCATGATGATTATCATTTTCGCGGCCAAGGGTTCTTCGGATCGCACTGTTGCCAGGTCGAGACCGTATGCGGAGGAATAGGTTTCGTAGTCCTTGAACGCCGCGGCCACGTCCTCATGTCGGGAGAGCGCGTAGAAGTCGTACTCCTCGTTGTAGTAGACCGGCGATTCCTCGCGCATCCGCCGGTAGGTCTCCCAGGGTCCGTTGAAGAACTCTTCCGAAAACGGGTCGAAGACGAGCTTAGACGTGGTCATCGTGCCTCCTGTGCTTGTCGGCGCCAACGCCGTACGAGCGTCACTCGTCGCGGATGGAGATGGCTTGTCGCGGGCACTGCCGCACCGCTTCGTTGACCTGATGCTCGTTCTCGGATGTCACCTCGTCCGACAACACGTGCAGGTAATCCTGGTCATCGAGCTGGAATACCTCGGGAATGATGCCCATGCACACCCCGTTGCTCTCGCACAATCCGAAGTCCACTTCGATTTTCTTGGTCACCTCAATACCTTCTGTTCGCGCAAACGCTCAACGAGACACCGTCACTGGCACGTGTTGGTAGCCGGCGACATTCTGCATATGCACCCGCTGCAAACCGTCGAAGTCGACCTCATAGCGCGGCATGAAATCGAGGAGATGCTCCAAGGCGATCGCGCTCTCCATCCGGGCAAGCGCAGCGCCGAGACAACTGTGGATTCCGTAGCCGAGGCCAAGATTCTGGGCTTGTGTTCGATCGCGATCGATGTCGAATGTCTCGGCGTCGTCGAAAGCGCGCGGATCGCGATTGGCCGCGGCCCCCATGAGGAAGACCGCTTTGTGGGCCGGAACGCTTCCGCTCGGCAGCTCGACATCCCGCAGGCTGTAGCGGACGTTGTACTGCACCGGGCCGACGTAACGGAGCAGCTCTTCCACTGCAGCCGGGATCTTGCTGCGGTCGTCGAGAAGTTTCTGCCACTGTTCGGGATGCCGGGCGAACTCCACCACCGCACTGCCGACCAGCTTCGTAACGGTCTCCGCGCCCGCACCACCAAGCAGCGCAACGAAACCGGTGATTTCAAGATCGTCGAGCGTGCGCATTGTTCCGTCGTCGCCGGGAATCTCGGCAGCGATGAGCCGACTGATCATGTCGTCCTGCGGGTTTTGCCGCCGTTCCTGGACCAGCCCGTAGTAGTAGACCGCGGCGTCAACGTTGGCCTGCATGTTCTTCTCGCTGATTTCGACCTGTCCCGGTTCGCATTCCAGGCCGGCGTCGATCCAGTGCCGAACCTGCTGGCGGAATTCCTCGGGCACGCCGGCCATCCGGGTGATCACCTCGACAGGGAACGGACCTGAGAAGTCTTGTACAACGTCGAAGTTCTGCGGATCGACCTTGCTCAGATAGTGCTCGACAAGCTCGACGACCGTCTCGCGCTGAGACTGGATGGCTCGGGGGGTAAACGCCTTGTTGAGCAGGCTGCGCATGTGGCGATGCTCCGGCGGATCCATGAAGATGATCGACCGCTGTGGCTCCTCGTCCGACTGCACCATCGCCAAATTGCAGCCGCGGGCGGACGAGAAAGACTCATGGTCCTTGAACGCGGCAGCCACATCCGCATGACGGGTCAGCGCGTAGAAGTCTTGCTCCTCGTTGTAGTAGATCGGAGCTTCGTCACGCATCCGTTTGTAGATCTCGTACGGGTTGTCGAAGAAATCCTGCGAAACCGGATTGAACACGACTTTCGGCTTGGTCATGGTCTCCTCTTTCGCGACGAGCTACTGACGGCGTGCGTTACGCGAGACGGTAATTGTGTAACGCACATAGTATGCCTTACGGGAAGGCGTGAGAACCCGAAATCGCCGGCGGTCATGACGGAAGTCCGGAGTTGACAATGTCATCGAGGCGGCCCAGATCGCTGCCCAATTCGGCAAGCGTCTTACGGATTACCGCGACGTCCTTACCGATGAAGTCGCCGACGGCGGCCGCGAACGTCGACGCCGACCCTGCCGACGCGATCATCGTCAGCGCGCTGCTGGTGCCGCTGCCGTGCGGAATCGCGCGTAGCAGCGTCGGTTCGTCGACGCCGAGGCGTTCGCCGAGCCGCACCGCTTCGGCGACGACGCCGATCTGCGCCGCGAACAGCGCATTGTTGACGAGTTTCACCCGCTGGCCGGCGCCCGTGGGTCCGACGTGCAGCACCGGGTCGCCGTAGCAGGACAGCACCGGCCGGACTTGCCCGACGGCGTCGTCGCCGCCACCGACGAAGAGCGTCACGTGGCCGTCGGCGATGTCATGCGGCCCTCCGCTGACCGGCGCGTCGACGACGTCGATGAAATGCCTGTCGGCACGCGCCGCGAGCGTCGCCGCGGTCTCCGGGCTGCCCGTGGTGTGTACGACGAGAACCGATCCCGGCCGCATGGCCGGCATCAGATCGCCGTCCAGACAGACGCGGTGAACCTGCTCGTCGGTGAACACGCAGACGATGACGACATCGGCGCCATCGGCGACCTCTGTGACTGCGGTTACCGCTTCAGCGCCCAATTCCCTTATCGCAGCGCACTTTTCAGGAGACCGGCCGAATGCCCGGACCTTGTGACCGGCATAGGTCAAACGCGCGACCATCGGGGCGCCCATCCTCCCCGCGCCGACGAATCCGATGCTGCTCACCTTGGGTGACCCAATATCGTCAGCGCGGCATCAGCGGCGTCGAGCACCGAACCCGGTGTCGCGCCTCCCTTTTCGGCGATGTCGACGACCAGCCGGACGTCCTTTTGCAGCAGGGCGCCTGCGACGTCAGCGAGCACTTCGAGAGAACCGCCGGTGCCGGCGATGGCGGCCAGTGCCGCGCTGTTCGCCGAGCCGCGGGTCAGGACGTCGGCGAGGCTGATCGCGTCCACGCCCAGGTCTTGCCCGACTTGCAGTGCAGTCTTCGCGTTCGCGATGTTCGCGGTGAACAACAGGTTGTTCAACAGCTTGGCCACCTGTCCCGAGCCGAGCTCGCCGAGGTGGACGTGGCTGCCGTAGGTCCCGAAGACGGGGCGGCAGCGTTCGACGACATCGGCGTCGCCGCCGACCATCACCAGCAGGCGCTTCTCCTCGACGGCCGGGGCGCCGCCGCTCACCGGCGCGTCGATCACCGAAACGCCCTTAGCAGCGGCGGTTTTTGCCAACCGTCGGCACGTGTCGGGATGAACCGTGCTGTGGATCGCGATGATTCCTCCGTCGGCCATTCCCGCCAGCACGCCGTCGTCACCGCCGACGACCTGCTCGACGTCGGCGTCGCCTACCACACAGAGGCAGACGAGATCGCTGGCCGCTCCGAGTTCGGCGGGGGAGCCGGCGACTTTCGCCACTGTGTCGGAGTACGGCTCGAGCGACTCGGGCCGGCGGGCCCAGAGGGTCGTATCGAAGCCGGCGTCGACGATCGCGCGAGCCATCGGTCCGCCCTGGCTGCCCAGCCCGATGAAGCCGACCCGCATCAGCTGGCCTCCGATTCGAGGTTCCGCTGACTTTCGCGCGCACTGATGCACTCCTCCACAAACGCCAGCACCCCTAGGTGATACGCCGCGGCAGTGTGGCTCAGGCTCAGGTTGTGACCGCTGTCGCGTTGCTCGTTGGTGACCACCCGCGGCGACGCGGTGAACATCGCGGCAACGTCCGCCAGCCCTGCCGACCCCGCCTCCCAGAACGGCTCGTGATCTGCGAGGCTGAATCGCACCGGAACCGCGACAAGTGCTGCGAGAGCGGGGAAATCGCGCTTTGGCCAATTCCCGACCATCTCGGCTTCGTAACCGGGTGACCACGACCCGCGTACCGCGCCGTCGATGACATCTGGGGGGTAGAGATGCGCGGTACGCCACAACAGGTCGCGCACGCCGCGCCGCACGTCGCGCAGATTCGGCTGAAGAAGGATGTCACGGGCAGCGAGTTGGTGCCGGCGGCCCGTCCCCGCCAATTCAAGTCCCAGCAGATGCGCACCGCGCTCGTCGGTGGCCATCCGCAGCGCGTGTTCGGCGCCCGCCGAATGCGCAAGCAGGAAGAACCCAGCACCAGCGTCGCGTCCGTCGAGAATCTTGTCGATTGCGGCATAAGACAATTCGACGCGCCGGCGTGGATCGGCCATCACGTCTTCGTGTGGTGCGGAGCTGCCGAAGCCCGGACGGTCAAGAGCCAGCACTGTGAAGCCGAGCGCAGCGCCGAGGCGCAGCAGTGACAGCCGGGGATGTCCGGGACAGTCGAAGTAGACCGAAGACGTTGCGCCGCCGTGGATTGCGACGATGGTCGCGCGCGGTGACGGTGACTCGCTGAGCAGTCCCGACATCTCGATACCGTCCACGTCGGCGAAGCACGGCACGGGGGCGGGCCACGTGGTCATGCGTCTGCCCGCAACAGGATCGCGCCGCTAGGGGTGAGCCCGCCGCTGCTGACGACGCCGACCCGCGCGCCGTCGACCTGACGTTCGCCGGCCTCGCCGCGCAGTTGGGTGACCGCCTCGTGCACCAAACCCATTCCGTGGGTGCGGCCGTGGGACAGCTGCCCGCCGTGGGTGTTGAGCGGAAGCACCCCATCGCGCGCGATGTTGCGGCCGCCGTCGAGGAAATCCTTGGCCTCTCCGATGCCGCAGAACCCGAGCGCTTCGATCCAGGACAGACAGTTGATGGTGAACCCGTCGTACAACTCGGCAATGTCGACGTCCTTGGGCTGCAACGAGGTTCGCGACCACATATGGGCGGCCTGCCCCAGTGACTGCGGTTCGTGGGTCAGCGTGCTCTGGTCCCAGTCGAGTCGCTCGATGATCTGGGTACCGACGGCCTCGACGAGCACGGGCGGCTTCGGCATGTCACGTGCGGCGTCGATGTGCGACACAATCACCGCGACCGCGCCGTCACACGGCACGTCGCAGTCGTAGAGCCCGAACGGCGTGGTGATCATCCGAGCGTCGAGGTATTCCTCCATCGTCAGCGGCTTGCGGTAGATCGCGGTCGGATTCAGGGCCGCATTTGCCCTCTGGTTCAACGCAATCCAGCCGAGTGTCTCGCGCGTCGTCCCGTAGCGGTGAAAGTGACGTTGCGCGTTCTGGGCGAGCGTATGCGCCGCGGACACCGCACCGAACGGGAAAAACCAGCTGTCGGTGCGCGTCATCGGCGCGATCTTGCCCTGCTTCATCAGCTCGCCGTGGGTGGCTTCCCACAGGGTGCGGAAGCACAGCACGTGGCGGGCAAGCCCGTTCGCGACGGCCAGCATCGCGGCGATGACCGAGCCGCCGGGCCCGAACGTCTCGATGCCGCCGTTGTGCCATGTGGGTCTGATGCCGAGCGCGGACTCGAGTGCGGTGACGCCGCCTTCGCTGAACGGGCCGAACCCTCCGCCGCCGGGATACGTCGACAGTCCGTCGATGTCGTCGAATGTCAAGCCCGCGTCGGCAATTGCGTGCTCGCACGCGTCGATGGTCAGCGAGAGTGGCGGCCGCATCAGCCGGCGGCCGATCTCCGACATTCCGATCCCGGTGAGCGCGACCTTGTCCTCGAACTTGTCCGTCGTGAGCATCGGTCGGACGTGCTCGGCGAAGCGGTCCGGCGCGATTTCGTCGACAACCGGTGGCGCGTCGGCCTTTTCGGCGGAGGGGCGAAAAAGCGGCAGGTAGATATCGTCGTGCTGCTCGAAGGTGACCTCGACGAGCTGGCCGATCTCCAGCTCGTCGGGATCACAGTCGACGATGTTGGTGGTCAGGCGGACCCGCGGGTCCTCGACGATCGCGACCTGGGCGACCACATAGGGAGCGTCGAGCCCCGGCAGGCTGAACCGGTGGTTGACGGTGAAGCTGGAAAGGGTCGCGCGGCCGGAAACCGCACGCACACCCATCTCCCGCGACCGGCAGTACCGGCAGACCGGCTGCGGAGGGTGGATCAGCGCGTTGCAGCGCGCGCATTCCTGGAACCGCAGGATGCCGTCGGCACCGGAGGACCAGAAGAATTCGGTCTCGTCGGTGACTGGCGGCAGCGGGCGACCTAGCGCTTCTGACACATCAAATCCTGCAGGTCAAGGGGATAAATGAGAACCTCCGGCACATGGCGTTGCGCAGTGATGAGAATCACGTTACCAGTTTCCGGGATCGTCAATCTACTCTTCGGCCCGGCGTTTTTCGAACTGTCAGTCTTGTTTGTCGATCGCGGCGAAGTTCACGGTCGCGGTCGCGCACATTTCGTCGTCACTGCCCCGGAAGATGTCCACCTGCACGACGACGGACCGCTTGCCGGTGCGAAGGATCCGGGCGACCGCGCGCGCCGGGCCGACCTTGATCGGGCGCAGATAGCGGATGAACAGGTCAGTGGTGGCGATGGCGTTGCCGAACGGCGTGCTGCGCTGCGCGAGCTGGCCCGCCGTCACGTCGGCCATCGTCGCGATCAACCCGCCCTGAAGACCGCCGGCCGTGTTCACCACGCGTTCGTCGACGGGCATCTCCATGACTACGCTGCCGTCGTCCGACGGTACTTCGTGCAGGCCGATCTGATCGAACAACTCACGCAGCGAGCGGGGCGCCGTCATGGACAGCACGGTATCGCCCGGCGACCCGGCCAAGCAGTATCAACTACTTGCGATTGCGGGTCGGACGAGATAGCGTCGGCGACATGGCCCGATTCCCGAAGCCGGCTGAAGGCAGTTGGACCCAGCACTACCCGGAGCTTGGGACGGAGCCGGTCTCCTACGAAGATTCGATCTCGCCGCAGTTCTACGAACTCGAACGTCACGCGATCTTCAAGCGTGCATGGCTGAATGTCGGTCGGGTGGAACAGCTTCCGCGCAAAGGCAGCTATTTCACCAAGGAGATGAAGGTCGTCAACACCTCGATAATCCTGGTGCGTAACGCCGACGGGAAGGTCAACGCGTTCCACAACATCTGCCGGCACCGCGGCAACAAGCTCGTCTGGAACGACATGCCGCTGGAGGAGACGAGCGGGTCGTGTCGGCAGTTCACCTGTAAGTACCACGCCTGGCGGTACGACCTGGACGGCAACTTGACGTTCGTGCAGCAGGAGGGTGAGTTCTTCGACCTCGACAAGAGCCGGTACGGGCTGGTGCCCGTGCACTGCGATGTCTGGGAGGGATTCATTTTCGTCAACTTTGCCAAGGAGCCCGAACAGTCGCTACGAGAGTTCCTCGGTCCTATGATCTTGGGCCTCGAGGGCTACCCGTTCGCCAAGATGACGTCGCGGTGGCTGTATCGCTCTGAGGTGAAAGCGAATTGGAAGCTCTACATGGACGCGTTCCAGGAGTTTTACCACGCACCCGTGTTGCACGCGAACCAGTCCCCGAGCGCATATTCGGCCGCCGCCGCCCAATCTGGTTTCGAGGCACCGCATTACCGCATCGACGGACCGCACCGTCTGGTCAGCACCTCCGGAGTGCGCGCGTGGGAGATGGACTCCGAGATGCGCAAGCCGGTCGAAGACATCTGTCAGAGCGGGCTTTTCGGGCCGTGGGACAAACCGGATCTCGGGCCGATGCCCGACGGCCTGAACCCTGCCAAGTGCGACCCGTGGGGGTTGGACTCGTTCCAGTTGTTCCCGAACTTCGTGATCCTGATCTGGGGCCAGGGCTGGTATCTCACGTACCACTACTGGCCGACGTCCTACAACACCCACATCTTCGAGGGCACACTGTATTTCCCCGCACCGCGCACGCCCCGCGAGCGCATTGCACAGGAGCTCGCGGCGGTGTCGTTCAAGGAATACGGACTGCAGGACGCCAACACACTGGAAGCGACGCAGTCGATGGTCGAGTCACGCGCCGTCGACCGGTTCCTGCTCAACGACCAGGAAGTGCTGATCCGGCATTTCCACAAGGAGACGTCGGCGTGGGTGGACGAATATCGGCGTGAGACGGCGGGGGTATGACATGCTGCCGCCCGAATTCGCCGACCTGGAGCCGTTTTCCGACTGGTGCCTCGCGACTGAAGCAGAGCGCTACGCGAAACGGCTGAGTAGCTCCATGCCGCAGATGCAGGCCTTCTACGACGCGATCACCCCGCGAGCCGAGGAAGCGATCGCCTATTGCGACAAGTTCTCGCTCGATGACATGCCTGACGACGTGCTCAACCTGATGCATTTGTTGTACTCGATGATCATGGTGTCGTTCCCGGTCGAATGCTGGAAGCAGCCGCGGGTTCCCGACTCCGGCGCATCGACTCTCGACTGCGTGGCCGAGCCGTATCCGTGAGCACCCTGACCGTCCTGCGCGCGGACCGCTGGGCCGACGTCGACGCCGGTGAGGTCCGTTCGCCCGGGGTGGTGGTGGTGGACGGTGACCGCATCTCAGCGGTGAATCCCACTGAGCCGCTGCCGGATTCGGCAATGCGCATCGATCTCGGCGACGTGACCCTGATGCCTGGCTTGATGGACATGGAGCTCAACCTGCTGATCGGTGGGCCCGGCGGTCCTGACGGGCTCCCCGCGCCGATGCACGGAGTGCAGGACGACCCCGCCTATCGCACGCTGCGCGGCGCCGTCAATGCCCGCACCACACTCGACGCGGGCTTCACCACGGTGCGCAATCTCGGGCTGATGGTCAAAACCGGCGGTTACCTGTTGGACGTCGCGCTGCAACGCGCGATCGACCAGGGCTGGCACGTGGGTCCGCGGATCTGGCCGGCCGGCCACGCCGTCACCCCGTACGGCGGGCATCTCGATCCGACCGTGTTCCAGCGGTTGGCGCCGGGCATCATGCCGCTGAGTGTGGCCGAGGGAATCGCGAACGGAGTGCCCGATGTGCGGGCGTGCGTGCGCTACCAAATACGGCACGGCGCAAAGCTGATCAAGGTCTCGGCGTCCGGTGGCGTGATGTCGCACAGCACGGCTCCGGGCGCGCAGCAGTATTCCGACGAAGAGTTCGCCGCGATCGCCGACGAGGCGCACCGCGCCGGTGTGCGCGTCGCCGCGCACGCGATCGGCGACAGTGCGATCCGCGCCTGCATCCGCGCCGGCATCGACTGCATCGAACACGGATTCCTGGCGACCGACGAGACGATCCAGATGATGGTCGACCACGGCACCTTCCTGGTCTCGACGACCTACCTGACCGAGGCGATGGCCATCGAGCGGGCCGCTCCCGAATTGCGCAAGAAGGCCGCCGAGGTGTTCCCGAAGGCGAAGGCCATGCTGCCCAAGGCGATTGCCGCTGGCGTACGGATCGCCTGCGGCACCGATGCGCCTGCCATCCCGCACGGGCAGAACGCAAAAGAGTTGTGCGCGTTGGTCGATCGCGGCATGACGCCCATGCAAGCGCTGCGCGCGGCGACCGTGACGAGCGCCGAGCTGATCGAGGCAGACCACGAGCTGGGCCGGCTCGCCCCGGGGTACCTGGCCGACATCATCGCCGTGCCGGGCGATCCGTCCCGCGACATCAGCACCACGCTCGACGTTTCATTCGTCATGAAGGATGGCGTCGTGTACAAGCAGAACTAGCGCATGACCGACAAAACCCGTGCGCCGAAATTCACGTTACGCAGAAGAATTGCGAGTGGACGTCTGCAAAACGTGAATTTCGGCGCAGGCAAGGGGAGAACACCATGGAGCTGAGCGACAAGGTCTTGTGGCTGCTCAAGCAGGCGTTCCACTTCTCCCTGAAGACCGTCAACGACGCGATCAGCAGCCATGGCGTCACCACCGCTCAGATCGGACTGATGCGCCAGCTCGCCGACGAGCCGGGACTGTCCGGCGCCGAGCTTGCGCGGCGGCTGTTGATCACGCCGCAGGGCGTGCAGTTGGCGTTGACATCGCTCGAGCGCGAAGGGTTGGTGGAACGCAAGCAGGATCCGCAGCATGGCCGGATTTTGCAGGCGTATCTGACCGACCGCGGACGATCGGTCACCTCTGCGGTCCTCGCCGACGCCATCGCGGCGCACGAGCAGGTCTTCGGCGTCCTCTCCCCTGCGGAGCAGCAGACGCTGCACGACCTGCTCGCCCGGGTGGTGGAGCAGGGCACCGGCAATCCGCTGCTGACCGACCACCCCGAGGCGTGACGACCTACATGAATCAAGTAGTTGATAACTATCACAAGTACTTGATACTGTGGACGACGATGACGACCACAGTGACCGACGAGGTGACGATCACGGTGGGCCGCAACACCGCGGTCGTGCCCTACCGCGCCGGCAACACTCTGCTGCAGATGGCTCGCGCGGCCGGACTGAACCCGCCGTCGTCGTGCGAAACCGGTTCGTGCGCAACGTGTATGGCGCGGGTGGTCGAAGGCAGCGCGCGGATGCTCAACAACGAAGCGCTGACGGACGACGAGGTGGCCGAGGGCTGGGTGTTGACCTGCCAGTCGCTGCCGACCAGTCCGTCGGTGCGGGTGGTCTACGAGTAGGGATGCAGACGATGGCTCGGGTGGCGGTGGTGACCGGCGGCGCGTCGGGGATGGGCGAAGCGATCTGCTACGAGCTCGGCCGCCGTGGCCACAAGGTCGGCGTGCTCGACATCAACGACCAAGCGGTGCAACGGGTTTGCGCGGACTTGGCCGCCGATGGGGTCGCGGCGGTCGGTGTCTCGGTCGACGTCACCGACCGGCCCGGCGTGGAGAAGGCGTTCGCCGCGGTGCGCGAGCAACTGGGCCCGGTGGAAATCCTGGTGACCAGCGCGGGCGTCTTCGGCTTCGCCCCGTTCCTGGAGATCACCCCCGAGGAATGGCAGCGCATCGTCGACGTCAACCTCACCGGCACGTTCCACTGCTGCCAGGCGGCGCTGCCTGACATGGTCGCGGCGAAATGGGGCCGCATCGTGCTGATCTCGTCGTCCAGCGCGCAGCGGGGTTCGCCGTTCGCCGCACACTATGCGGCGTCCAAGGGCGCGGTGCTGACGCTGACCAAGTCGCTGGCGCGTGAGTACGCGGCGGCCGGTATCACCGTGAACACCATCCCGCCGTCGGGCATCGAGACGCCGATGCAGCACCAGTCGCAAGCCGCTGGGTATCTGCCGTCGAACGAGGAGATGGCGAGCAGTATCCCGTTGGGCTACTTGGGCACCGGTGACGACATCGCCGCGGCGGTCGGCTTCTTGTGTTCCGAGGAGGCGCGGTACATCACCGGCCAGGTCCTCGGTGTCAACGGCGGGGCAGTGATGTGAGAGGAGGTCGGAATGGGCAGGTGGCCTAAGCCAGCGGAGGGCAGCTGGACGCAGCACTACCCGGAACTGGGCACGGGACCGATCTCGTTTAGGGACTCGACGTCGCCGGAGTTCTACGAGCTCGAACGGGAGGCGATCTTCAAGCGCGCCTGGCTCAACGTCGGCCGTGTCGAGGAGGTGCCGCGCGTCGGAAGCTATTTCACCAAGGAGATCGACGCGGCGCGCACGTCGGTGATCGTCGTCAAAGGCAAGGACGGCCACATTCGCTGCTTCCACAACGTCTGCCGGCACCGCGGAAACAAGCTGGTGTGGAACGACTTTCCGAACGTGGAAACCGCGGGAGTGTGCCGCCAGTTCACCTGCAAGTACCACGGATGGCGCTACGACCTCGAAGGCGCGTTGACATTCGTGCAGCAGGAGTCGGAGTTCTTCGACGTCGACAAGAGCGCCTACGGGTTACGACCTGTCCACTGCGACGTGTGGAACGGCTTCATCTTCATCAACCTCGACACCCAGCCACGTCAGAGCTTGCGCGAGTTCCTCGGCCCGATGATCACCGGGCTCGACGACTACCCCTTCGACAAGCTCACGGAGCGTTACGATTTCGTCGCCGACAACAACAGCAACTGGAAGATCTTCGCCGACGCATTTCAGGAGTACTACCACGTCCCGTCGCTGCATCCCCAGCAGGTGCCGCGCGAGGTGCGCGATCCGAACGCCGGATTCGAGTGCGCGCACTTCCAGATCGACGGGCCGCACCGGCTGGTGTCCACCGCAGGAACTCGGCGCTGGCTCTTGGCGCCCGAGTACATGTACCCGATCGAGCGAGCCACCCGAAGCGGGCTCGTCGGCCCCTGGCGCACACCGGATATCGGCGAGCTGCCCGCGGGGCTGAACCCCGGAGGGATCGAGCCGTGGGGCATCAGCAACTTCCAGATCTTCCCGAACCTCGAGATCCTGATCTACGGCGGCTGGTATCTGCTCTACCGGTACTGGCCGACGTCGCACAACACGCACCGCTTCGAGGCCTACACGGCGTTCCACCCGGCGCGCACGGTGCGCGAGCGGGTGGAACACGAGGTAGCCGCGGTGGTGCTCAAGGAATTCGCGCTGCAGGACGCGGGCATGCTCGGCGGAACCCAAGCGGCGCTCGAGACAGGCGTGGTCGACGAGTTCCCGCTGAACGACCAGGAAATCCTTGTCCGCCATCTGCACAAGGAGGTCACGGACTGGGTCGACGCGTATCGCCGTGAGCAGGACCTGGTGGGGGCGTGAGGATGGCCGTCTTGCTACCGCCCGCGTTCGCCGAATTCGAGGACTTCGCCCAAACATGGTGTCTGGCAACCGAAACCGAGCGCTGGAACCAGCGGATGGCCAGCAGCATGGCCGAGATGCGGGAATTCTACGACGCATTCTTTCCGCGCCTCGAGGAGGCGATCGACTACTGCGACAAGTTCGGTCTCGACGACATGCCCGACGACGCGGTGAACCTGCTGCACCTCATCTACTCGCTGGTCATGGTGGCGATGGCAGTGGAGGTCTTCACGCAACCCAAACCGACCGACTCCGCTGACGCCGTCATCGTCAGGATCGGCGAGCCGGCGCCGTGATCGCCGCATCCACTCAGAAAGGACAGGCGATGAGTGTGCTCACCGTCAACAAGCTCACTACGTCAGTGGGTGCCGAAGTTAGCGGGATCGACCCGGACCGGCTGGCCGCAGATGACCTGCTGGCCGAGGCCGTACTCGACGCGCTCGAGGACAACGGCGTGCTGGTGTTCCGGGACTTGAGGCTGAATCCGCAAGCGCAGGTCGAGTTTTGCCGCCGGCTCGGCCAGGTCGACCACTCGTCCGACGGCCACCACCCGGTGGCCGGCATCTACCCGATCACCCTTGACACGTCGAAGAATTCGTCGGCGGCGTACCTGCGTGCCACGTTCGACTGGCACATCGACGGCTGTACACCCGTCGACGACGCGTGCCCGCAGAAGGCGACCGTGCTGTCCGCTGTCCAGGTCGCCCAGCGCGGCGGCGAAACCGAATTCGCCAGCACATATGGCGCCTACGAGGCGCTGACCGACGACGAGAAGCATCGGTATGGATCGTTGAAAGTCGTTCACTCCCTTGAGGCCTCGCAACGCCGCGTGACGCCCGACCCGACACCGGAACAGCTGGAGCGGTGGCGCGCCCGCCCCACGCACGTGCACCCGCTGGTGTGGACGCACCGCAACGGTCGCAAGTCGCTGGTGCTGGGGGCGTCCGCGGACTACGTCGTCGGGATGAACCTCGACGAGGGCCGCGCGTTGTTGGCGGAGCTTCTGGAGCGGTCGACCGTTGCCGACAAGGTCTACAGCCACCGTTGGTCGGTCGGCGACACCGTGATCTGGGATAATCGCGGGGTGCTGCACCGGGCGGCTCCTTATGATCCCGACTCGCCGCGAGAGATGTTGCGCACCACCGTGTTAGGTGACGAACCCATCCAGTGACGCCAGGAACTCACGCGTGCGGCGCATCGACTCGGCCTGGGCCGTCGCGTCGGTACCTAGCGGAACGATTCGGGCGGCCAGGTCCGTGACACCGGCGTCGCGGTAGCGGCGCAGCCGGGCGAGCACGGCGTCTTCGTCTCCGGCGGCCATGGTGTCACCGACATCGTCGGCGTACCCGTGTTCGAGGAGGCGCAGATAGTTCGGCGAGACGTCAGCGTGCCCGAGCACGTCGTTCGCATGACCTCGTGCGGTGTCCACGTCTGCATGGGAGCACACGGCTACCGGAACGCACGCGACGATCCGCGGCGCGGGCCGCCCCGCCTGTGTGGCCGCTGACGTAATGCGCGGTGCGACATGGTGTTCGACTGCGCGCTCGTCGGCCATCCACAGGATCGTCCCGTCGGTCTGTTCGCCTGCGGTGCGCAGCATCGCAGGCCCCAGGGCGGCCAGCAGAACCGGCATCGGCGTCGTGGCGGTGACGTCCATCGGGCTATGCACCCGAAAGCTGGCGTTCTCCACGTCGACGGAACCTGGTTGTGCGAACGCCGCATTGAGGACTTCGAGGTAATCACGAACCAAGCCCGCGGGCCGGTCGTAGCGCAGGCCGAGTTGGTCGTCGACGATCCAGTGGTGCGACGGTCCGACACCGAGCGTAAATCGGCCCGCGCACGCCATTTGCGTCGTGAGTGCCTGCTGAGCCATCGGGATGGGATGGCGAGTTTGGATGGGTACGACGGCGGTTCCCAACTCGATGCGCGTGGTGGCCTGCCCGAGAACGGCGACGGCTGTCATCGCGTCGAGATAGCCGGGCACCTGGGGAATCCAGAACGATGTGAACCCTGCGTCTTCGGCGGCGCGGCCGTCGGCGACGATTCCGGCAAGTCGCTGTGCGCGGGGGCGTTGCTTGTCGGAGCCGATCATCAGTCCCAGGCGCACTGGAATTTCCGATCACGGCACATAGCGATCCCACTCGTACGGCACCACGAGGTGAAACGGCGCAGCGAGCAGCGGCTCGACACCGGATGTGCGCCACCGCTTTTCGAGCGGTTCACGGAGCTGGTCGGCGGCGAGGACAGGGTCGTCGTCGAGGAAGCAGTAGGTGATGCGTTGACCGTCCTTGCCATCGGCGGACCAGACACCGGCGACACAGGGCGTGTCCAACAACCCGTGCGGGGCCGATTCCCCTTGTTCCAGAAGCAGATACACGCCACGCGCCGGCCACCACGGCAACACGTCGGCACCGACCTTCACCCGCGCGGCGGCGATCTTGTCTTGCACCGCAAAGACGCCACGCTGTACCGGGGGAAGGAGCGCCACCTTGCGGCCCGCATCGCCCAGCGCATCCGACAGGTCGTTGAGGCCCTTCAGGCCCTCGACACCGGCGAAGAAGTACGTCATCACGTGGTCGATCGCGTCGAAGTGTCC
>DASRFZ010000003.1:0-14134 GCA_035651275.1 Mycobacterium sp.
GTTCCGGCCCGACCTGGAGAACCCGACGCGCGCCGACGCGGAGCCGGTGTTCGGAGTGCAGCAGGCGATGCGAATTCCCTACATCGAACCCGAGGACATCAGCAACGCGGTGTTGTGGCTGGCGTCCGACGAGGCGCGCTATGTCACCGGCATGCAGCTGCGCGTCGACGCCGGTGGGTACCTGAAGTGGTACGACTACCACATCTGACCCGCGGAGGGGAATCGTGAAGGTTCGGGTCGATAGTGAGCGCTGTCAGGGGCACACGCTGTGCAAGATGATCGCCCCGGATGCCTTCGAGCTTGACGACATCGACGGCACGTCGTCGCCGGTGTCGGAAGTTGTCGCGCCGGATCTCCAAGACGCGGTGCGGGAAGCCGTGCAGTCGTGTCCGGAGCAGGCGATCTCCATCGATGAGGACGAGGAATCGTCGTGAGCGACAAGAAGATTCGCTATCAGTTCGACCGGCACACCCCGGATTACCGGCTGCAGTTCGAGAAGATCACCGCAGAGATGCACGAGAAGTGCCCGGTGGCGTGGACGGACACTTACGACGGGCATTGGGTCGCCGCCGGTAGTAAGGAAGTGTTCGAGTTGGCGCGCTGCCCGGCGGTGTCCAATCATCACGACCTCACCGGGGAGACGCCGTTCAAGGGCATCACGATCCCGACCGCGAAACGGTCGAGCGGGGTGCGGGGCGGGATGCTCGAGATGGACGATCCCGAGCACAAGCTGTACCGCAGCGTCGTCAACCCGTACCTGTCCCCGGCCGCGGTCAAGCGCTGGGAGCCGTTCGTCGACGAGATCGTCCGCGCCAGCCTCGACGAGAAGATCGAAAGCGGCAGAATCGATTTCGTCGACGACCTGGCGAACATCGTGCCGGCCGTGCTGACACTGGCGATGCTGGGTATCCCGCTGAAGAAGTGGTCGATCTACAGCGAGCCGACGCATGCGTCGGTGTACACCCCGGAAGACTCACCCGAGATCGAGCGGGTGATGGCGATGCACCGCGAGATGGGCCTCGATCTGCTGACCACCATGATCGAGGTTCGCGAGAACCCGCGGCCCGGGCTGATGAACGCGCTG
The DNA here is from genome assembly GCA_035651275.1 of Mycobacterium sp. Classification (GTDB taxonomy): domain Bacteria; phylum Actinomycetota; class Actinomycetes; order Mycobacteriales; family Mycobacteriaceae; genus Mycobacterium. The sequence goes on from DASRFZ010000003.1 coordinate 1,085, forward strand.
CTGCAGATGAGGATCGACGGAGAACCGACACCCGACCTGGAAATCATCGGGATGCTCGGGCTGATCATCGGCGGCGGGTTCGACACCACGACCGCCTTGACCGCGCATGCGCTGGAATGGCTTTGCGAGCACCCCGACCAGCGCGAGCTGCTCAGTGCCAAGCGTGACGCGTTGCTGGACTCCGCCACCGAGGAGTTCCTGCGTTTCTTCACGCCCGCACCCGGCGATGGCCGAACGTTCTCCGAGGACGTCGAGGTCGAGGGGTATCAGTTCAAATACGGTGAGCGGCTGTGGATCTCGTGGGCGATGGCCAACCGCGACCCGGCAGTGTTCCACGATCCCAACGACGTCGTCTTGGATCGAAAGGGAAACCGGCACTTCAGCTTCGGCATCGGCGTTCACCGCTGCATCGGGTCGAACGTCGCGCGTACCGTGTTCAAGTCGATGCTCACTGCCGTGCTCGACCGGCTGCCGGACTACCAATGCGACCCCGAGGGCACCGTGCACTACGAGACGATCGGTGTCATCCAGGGCATGCGCCATCTGCCGGCAACGTTCACGCCGGGCGCGCGGATGGGTCCCGGTCTCGACGAGACGCTCGAGCGGCTGCAGCGGATCTGCGACGAGCAGGAACTCGCCCGCCCGATCACCGAACGCAAAGAAGCAGCGGTCATCTAGCGCTTACTGGCGCGAGCGTGCGCGTCTGTACGCCGACACGCCGGAAAATAATGTACGCGAGCGCACGTTCGCGCCACGATGAGCGTGCACGGGCGCACGTCTACTGCAGCCAGCCGAGCTCGCGCAGGAAGGGTTGGGTGTGCGCGATGCGGCCCGTCAGCGTCTTCGGATCGCCGGTGCATAACACCAACGCGGTCTGCGTGATCAGCTCGATGTCCTCGGTGTCGGTCTTGGCCAGGTCCAGCGTGCCCGCGCCGGGCGTAGCGACCGGATTCGACGGCGCGGCGGCGTTGACGGCGATGCCGTCGTCGTACAGTTCGGCCGCAAGGCTTTTCGTGAGCCGGTTGAGCGCGGCCTTGACCGTCCCGTAGATCCCGAAGCCTGCAACCCGGTCGAATTCGGAGAACGGCGGACCGTCGGGCAGATCCCCGCCGACGGACGTCACGTTGAGCACCCAGCCGCGCCCCCGTTCACGCATGGCCGGGATGGTCAACTGCGTCAGATGCAGCGGCGCCACCACATGCATTTCCATCATCAGCCGCACCCGCCGATCCGGGAATTCGTCTAGCGGCCGCAAGAACGTGACCGCCGCATTGTTGACGAGGATGTCTGGCGCGCCAACCTTTTCGACCACCTCAGCGAACAGACGCGCACGCTCGTCGGGTACAGACAGGTCGGCTGCGACCGCGATCGCCGAGCCCCCCTCACGCTCTATTTCTTCCAGCGTTTCTCGAAGCGAGCCTTGGTATTTCGGGTCGGGCTCCAGCGTGCGTGCGGTGAGCGCGACCGTGGCTCCTTCGCGTGCGAAGCGCACTGCGATCGACTTCCCCAGCCCGCGGCTGCTGCCCGTGACCAGTGCGACCTTGCCTGACACATCCATCAGCCGCGCCGTATTCCCGCGAGCTTGTCGGCGAACTTCGCTTCCGCCGCTTCCCGCAGTCGCAGCAGGTGTTCGGACGGGAACGTGTCGGGCGCCGGCGTGCGATCCTTCAGCAACAACCGGGCCAGCGTCACCTTGTGCACTTCGGTCGGCCCGTCGGCGAGCCCGAGGACAAACGACTCGACCAGGTACTGAACAAACGGCATCTCGTGCGTCGTCCCCAACGAGCCGTGCAGCTGAAGAGCGCGGGCGGACACGTCGTGAAGGACTCTTTGCATCATCGCCTTCACCGCCGAAATGTCCACGCGGACAGCCTTGTAATCGTTGTACTGGTCGATCTTCCACGCCGTCTGCAAGGTCAGGAGTCGGAATGCTTCGATCTCCATCCACGAGTCGGCCACCATCTCCTGCACCAGCTGCTTGTTCGACAACATCTCACCCTGCGTGTACCGCGACACCGCGCGTTCGCACAGCATGTCGAAGATGCGCCGGATGAGTCCGACGGTGCGCATGGCGTGGTGGATTCGCCCGCCGCCCAGCCGGGTCTGCGCGACCACGAACGCGCCGCCGCGGGGGCCCAGCATGTGATCGGCAGGGACACGGACGTTCTCATAGCGGACGTACCCTTCGCGTCCGCCGCCCAGCGGCTGGTATCCGAGGCCGACGTTGCGCACGACGTTGATACCCGGCGTCTCGCCTGGCACGACGAACATCGAATACCGTTGGTAGGCAGGTGCATCCGGGTCGGTCATCGCCATCACGATCAGAAATGACGCCATCGACGCGAACGACGAGAACCACTTCTCGCCGTTGATCACCCAGTGATCGCCGTCCTGCACGGCCGTCGTCGTGAACACCTTGGGGTCGGCGCCACCTTGCGGTTCGGTCATCGAGAAGCACGACACGATCCGGTTGTCCAGCAGCGGCTCGAGATAGCGTTCTTTCAGCTCCGAGGTGCCGTAGTGTGCGAGGATCTCGCTGTTGCCCGAATCCGGGGCCTGCGAACCGAATACGATCGGCGCGCACTCGGATCGGCCGAGGATTTCGTTCAACAGCGCCAGCTTGACCTGCCCGTGGCCGGGGCCGCCCAGATGCGGTCCGAGGTGGGTGGCCCATAGGCCGCGCTCCTTGACGATCTTCTGCAACGGCGGGATGAGTGCTTGGCGGACAGGGTCATTCAGGTCATGAGACTCCTTGACGACGTAATCAAGTGGCTCGCACTCTGATCGCACGAAGTCGTCGACCCACGCCAGTTGTTCCGCCCACTCGGGTTCGGTCGAGAAGTCCCACGCCACGTCGTCGTCCTTCCGTCGGGCTCAGCTCACAGGTCTCAGTCCGTCCACTTCTGCCGCCGCTGCGCCGCCTCCTCGGTGGCATGGCTGAGCACTTGGTTGCGGTTCTCCAGCTCGAGGGCCGCGCGCAGGCCGGCGGCGTCGGTGTTCACCTGTAACGCCCGCTTCGTCAATTGCACGCCCAGTGGGGCCAATTCGGCGACCGCGCCGGCGAGTTCGAGCGCCCGGTCCATCAGCCGATCCGGCGAGACCAGCTCGCTGACCAACCCTCGGCGGTCGGCTTCCTCCGCCGTGACAGTGCGTCCGGTCAGCATCCAGTCCGCCGCCACACTCAACCCGACAATCCGGGGCAGGTAATAGCTCATGCCCATCTCGGCGCCGGACAACCCCAGCAGGATGGCCGCGTTGCCGAACGAAGCGGCGGTCGAGCAGATCCGGACGTCGCAAGCCAGACACATCGCGAAGCCGCCTCCGACGCACGGTCCGTTGACCGCGGCGATGACGGGTTGGGGCAAATCCGAGATCGCTTGCGGCAGTGCGGCCATCGCTTCCTCGAAGTGCAGTCGGTCGATTGCCGGGTCGGACGCCGACACCGACGGCCCGAAGTTGCGCATGTCGATTCCTGAGCAGAAGCCACGGCCGGTTCCGGTAAGGACGACGGCGTGCGCCGACGTATCGCGAGCGAGAGAGCCGAGCGCGGCCGTCAACTCGGACAGCATCGCCGAGTTGATCGCATTGAGTTGCTTCGGTCTGTTCAGGGCGAGGACGACGACGCCTGCGCGAGGACGATCAATGGTCAGCGTCTCGGCCATCCGGGTGCCCGCCGTCAGCCCCGCGGCAGACCGAGCACTTGCTGGGCGATGATGTTGCGCTGGATCTCCGACGTGCCGCCCGCAATCGTGCCCGAAAAGCTGCGGGCGTACCGCTCGAACCAGCTCGCGTAGTAGTGGTCGAGGTTCATGTGCGCGTACGGACCCGTCAGCGCGGGCTGGGCCAGGCCGTCGGATCCTGCTGCGGCCAAGGCATTTTCGAACCCGTATCGTTCGGCCTCGGACCCCAGCAGCTTCAGCACCGAAACCGAAGCGGTGTCCTGCTCGCCGCGGGCCGCGCGCGCCAACGCGGCCGAGCCGAGCAGGCGGAGTGCATCGTGGTCCATCGCCAACGTGGCGTACTGGTCACGCTCGAGTGCCGTCTTCGGGTGCCAGTCGGCGAGCAGGTTGTTCATCCGGTCTGCGAACCCGAGCCACATCATCGTGCGCTCATGGCCCAGCGATCCGTTGGCCACCCGCCATCCCTCGTTCAGCGGCCCGACCAGATTCTCCGCCGGCACCCGGACGTCGGTGAAGAAGACCTCGTTGAAGTCCTTGTCGTCGATGCCGCAGATCGACGCGAACGGCCGGCATACCACGCCGTCGAGGTCGGTCGGGATGATGAGCACGCTGATGCCCTTGTGTTTGGGCGCATCGGGATCGGTCCGCACGAAGGTCAGCAGGAAGTCCGCGTCGTGCGCCCCCGAGGTCCACACCTTCTGGCCGTTGACGACGAAATAGGGCCCGTCGTCGCCCGAAATAAACATTGCGCGGGTGCGCAGCGACGCGAGATCGGACCCGGCGCTGGGCTCGCTCATACCCAGGGACGCGGTGATCTCGCCGCGCAGCACTGGCACCGCCCAGCGATGTTTCTGTTCATCCGACCCGAACGAGATCAACGACGCGGCAACGATGTTGACGCCCTGGGGGTTGAAACTGTGGTAGATCCGCCGCCTGCTCAGCTCCTCGAGGTAGACGAACTGCTGCAAGACCGTGGCATTGCGCCCGCCGAACTCCGGCGGCTGAGCCGGCAGCAGCCAGCCGTTGTCGAACAGCAACCGCTGCCAATCGCGTGCCCACTGCGGCATGTGCGACACCGAGCGCGGACGTTCCAAAGTCGTTGCCTCCGAGGGCAGATGCTCGTCGAGAAACGCGGCGAACTCGGCGCGGAACGCCTCGACCTCGGGATCAAACGTGAGCTGCACGGTACTCCTCGGCAATCATCGCTCGATGCTCCGCGGCACCGCCGAGCATCAGCTCCCCGGCCTTGGCCCGCTTGAGCGCGAACTGAAGGTCGTTCTCCCACGTGAATCCCATACCCCCGAACGACTGGAATCCGTTCCGGAACACGAGTGCCTGGCACTCGCCGGCCGATGCCTTGGCCATGGCGGCGGCCAGCCGGCGCCGCGGATCGTCGGCCGCGATCGTCAGCGCCGCGAAATATCCTAGGGCTCTTGCCCGTTCGATCGCCACGTGCATGTCGACCGCCTTGTGCTGGATCGCCTGGAACGACCCGATCGGCACGCCGAATTGATGACGGTCGCGCACATGGACTAGAACGAGGTCGAGAATCCGTTGGCACGCACCGACGATCGTCAGCGCCATTCCCGTCAGCGCGCCATGGCGCGCACGCTCAGAATCTGCCTCGCCGACGCGCGCGCTCTCCGGCACAGCCAGCCCGTCGAACGACACATCCGCGACATGCAGGACCGGATCGAACACCGGCATGCGCCGCGTCGTCACCTCGCCCGCGGCGACCACGAAGACTCCCGCAGCAGTCACCACCGCCAACCGGTCGGCACGGTCACCGTCGAGGACGTGGCGGCCGGTGCCGTCGAGCACCCATCCGTCACCTTCGCGGTGCGCGGTCACGCCGGAGAACACCGCCGCGCCGGACTCGTGCGGATCGAAGCGGTCCCCGACGAGCGGCGCGAACTGCGTCATCGTCGCCAAGAACGGCGTCGGATCGGTGGCCCGGCCCAGCTCTTCGACGACGATGGCCAACTCGACCGCGCCGGCTGGGTCGTTCATGTCCGTCCATCCGTTGTCGACGTAGACCTTCCACAGCGGGGATGGGTCGACGCCCTCCTCGGCGACGCTTCGTACCAACGTCGGCGGGCATTGCTTGGCGACGACCTCACGCACCGTCTCTTGCCACAGCTTCTGGTCGGCGTCGAACTCCAAGAGCATTCTGGTCGTCTCCTCGGGCCGAGCGGCTTCCGTCCGAGAATATCATTCTCAACAATGGAATTCGCAATCTCTTATGCGCAGCACTCGTTTTCCTGCGCAATCGAGTCGACGTGCACGTTCGTCGTCACCCGATGCCCCACCGCGTCGCACACACAACCAGAGAACACAATTCTTGCAAACGAAGAACTTAGCTTTACACTGGGAGCGTGGGACCCAGCGCGCCGTCGAACTCATTAGCTGCACTAGCAGGTGTTTCATGATCGAACACCCCGACGGGCAACGCACGCCGGTGATCGACGCCAGCGTGCACATCTTCGCGCGGTCCAACAAGGATCTGCGCAGCTTCATGCGCGAGCCGTTCACCAGCCGCGGATTCCCCGACTACGAGATGGACTGGTACGGCGCCCCGGGCGGCGAGTACGCACCGGGAACCCGCGACCACGGCTACCCCGGCTCGGATCCCGAGGTCGTCGCGAAGTACCTGTTCGACGAGCACGGCGTTGACGTCGCGATCCTGCATCCGATGACCCGCGGCATCATGCCCGACCGACACCTCGGCACCGCAATTGCCGCCGCGCACAACGAGATTCTGGTGTCGCGCTGGCTCGACCACCCCGAGTTCGGCGAAAAATTCCGCGGGACGATCCGCGTCGATCCCGACGACATCCCCGGCGCGCTGCGCGAGATCGGCAAGTACAAAGACCATCCCCGCGTCGTGCAGATCGGCGTCCCGCTGCAGTCCCGGGATTTGTACGGCAAGCCGCAGTTCTGGCCGTTGTGGGAGGCTGCGGTCGATGCTGGCCTGCCGGTCGCCGTGCACATCGAAGTCGGTGCCGGCGTCTCCGCCGCGCCGACGCCGTCGGGGAACACCCTGACCTATGAGCAGTACGTCAGCTTCATGGCGCTCAATTACCTGTACCACCTGATGAACATGATCGCCGAAGGGGTATTCGAAAGGATGCCCACTCTGAAGTTCGTCTGGGCCGACGGGGCCGCGGACATGCTGACGCCGTTCATCTGGCGGATGGACTGCTTCGGCCGGCCGCACCTCGAGCAGACCCCGTGGGCGCCGCGGATGCCGAGTGAATATCTGCCCGGCCACGTCTACTTCGTCGAGGGCAGTTTCGACGGACCGGGGGACACCGAGTTCGCCGGTGAGTGGTTCGGCTTCACCGGTAAGGAGGACATGGTGATGTTCGGGTCGAGCTATCCGCACTGGCACTGCGGTGAGCTGAAGGTGCCCGGCAATTACACCCCCGAGCAGCGCGACAAGTTGTGCTGGCGCAACGCGGCCGAGCTTTACGGCATCGACGTCGCGGCCGGCATCCGAACTGGATAGCGGCGCGGTTACTTAAAATTTGCGATCAAGGGAGATCACGATGACGCTGACAATCACAGAGCGAAAGCCGGCGGCTGAGCGCATCGCCGTCCGCTGCGTCGACTCCGACGTTCACCCGGTGCCCAAGAGCGGTCAGCTGCTCCAGTACATCCCCGAGCCCTGGCGCAGTAAGTACTTCCTCCCTCGCCGCGTCGGCGAGCAGATCTACTACGACGCTCCCGACTACGCGCACGCCTACGCGATGCGCGCCGACACGTTCCCCGCCGACGGCGAGTTCCCCGGCAGCGACCCCGACCTTGCGTTCAGGCAGCTGATCATGGACGCCGGCGCCGACATCGCGATCCTCGAGCCGGCCGCGTACCCGGCCCGGCTGCCCGAGGCGCAGCACGCGATGTCGTGCGCGCTGAACGACTGGCAGGCCAATCACTGGCTCGACAGCCACAACAACTGGCATGAGCGCTGGCGCGGTTCGATTTGCCTTGCGATCGAGACACCGGAGGACGCCGCCCGCGAGATCGAGCGCTGGGCCGGCCACCCCTACATGGGCCAGATCCTCATCAAAGCCGAGCCGCGTCCGTCGTGGGGCAACCCGAAGTACGATCCGCTGTGGGCCGCGGCCACCAAGCACGACATCACCGTGAGTTGTCACCTCTCCCGCAGCCACCACGACGAACTTCCCACTCCGCCAGTGGGATTGCCCAGCTACAACCACGACTTCATGGTCACCTATTCGCTGCTGGCGGCGAACCAGGTGATGAGCCTGGTCTTCGACGGGGTGTTCGACCGGTTCCCGACACTGCGAATCGTGTTGGTGGAGCACGCTTTTAGCTGGATCCTTCCGCTAATGTGGCGGATGGACAAGATCTACGAGGCGCGCAAGTCGTGGCTGGACATCAAGCGCAAGCCGTCGGAGTACGTCAAGGATCACATCAAGTTCACCACCCAGCCGCTGGACTATCCGGAGGACAAGACCGAGTTAACACGCGCCCTGGAATGGATGGAGTGCGACAAGATTCTGCTGTATTCGTCGGATTATCCGCATTGGACATTCGACGACCCGCGGTGGCTGGTCAAGCATCTGCCCGAGCACGCCCGCGAAAACGTCATGTTCCGCAACGGGATTGCCACGTATCACCTTCCGGAGACGGTGCCCGCTCTGGAGGGACAGGTCAGGGTGTTCTAAGGGTGGCAGAAGATGTCAAGACGCCCCGGCCGGCCCAGGGGCGCGAGCACGTCGTCGCCACAGTCGACGAAATCCCGCCCGGCACACACAAATTGGTCCCGATCGGGCGCCACGGCGTCGGTGTGTTCAACGTCAACGGCACGTTCTACGCGATCGCCAACTACTGTCCGCACGAGGGCGGCCCGCTGTGCTCGGGGCGGCCCCGGGGCCGCACGATTGTCGACGAATCCGTTGCCGGCGACGCGGTGATGGTCCGTGACCTCGAATTCATCTACTGCCCTTGGCACCAGTGGGGGTTCGAGCTCGCTACGGGCACCACCGCCGTCAAGCCGGAGTGGAGCATCCGCACGTACCCCGTCCGGGTGGTCGGCAACGACGTCGTGGTGATGGCATGACGACCACACAGACGGCCGCGCCGGCGCTTCGGCGGGGCGAGAAGATCGTCGAGATCAACGGCGGGAACGTCGTCTACGAAATCCTCGGCAAGACAGGTGATTTCATTGTCTTGACGCCCGGTGGCCGGTTCAGCAAGGACATCCCGGGGCTGCGGCCGCTGGCGCAGGCTCTGGTCAAGGGCGGCTACCGGGTGGTGTTGTGGGACCGGCCGAACTGCGGCCGCTCCGACGTCCAGTTCTACGGGCAGAGCGAATCGCACATGCGGGCCGAGACGTTGCACGGGCTGATCAAGGCGCTCGATATCGGACCATGCATCATCGCCGGCGGTTCGGGCGGGGCCCGGGACTCGATGCTGACCACGATGCTCTATCCCGAACTCGTGACGAAGCTGGTGGTGTGGAACATCGTCGGCGGTGTGTACGGAACGTTCGTGCTCGGCTCTCACTACCTTGTGCCGAGCATCCTCGCGGTGCGCGGCCTGGGCATGGAAGGCGTAGTGCGGGTTGCTGAGTGGCGCGAACGCATCGAAGAGAACCCGGCGAACAGGCAGCGGCTGCTCGGCTTCCACCCCGACGACTTCCTCAAGGTGATGCTGCGTTGGCTCAACGCCTTCGTGTCCAAGCCGGGCCAGACCATCCCCGGCGTCGAAGACGAGATGTTCGACAACATCACGGTGCCGACACTCATCATTCGCGGCGGCGAAAACGACCTGGACCACCCGAAGCGGACGTCGCTGGAAGTGAGCTGCCTGATCAAGGGGTCGACGCTGATCGATCCGCCGTGGCCGGAGGACGCCTGGGAACGCGCCGCCGAAAAGCGAGCGCAGGGCAAGGTCAAGCGGTTCAACATGTTCGACACGTGGGTACAGGCCGCGCCGCCGATTCTCGAGTTCCTGGGGCGCTCGTGAGCCCGTCACACCACGCGGATGTGGACCTCACAGTTGAGCGACGCCTCCAGCGCCGTGTGGATGCGGCTCTCCGGTATCCGCTCGAGATCCTTGCGGCGCAGCGTCACCTGCACCACGTCCCATCCGTCACCGCTCGCCGTGCGGCTGATCTCGCCGCTGAGCCCGAAGCCGGCCAGTACACCGTGTGCGTCGTCGTCGGTTCCCCGGCTGATGTAGGTCAGCACCCCGGCGACGGGCTCGGCGCCGAAGGGACCGAATGCCTTGGCGCACAGGTCGATTGCGCGCCGTTTGAGCTCATCGGGGTCGCTGCCGTGCATCAGCAGCTCGACTTCCCGGCGCGCAGGCGGCAGCGCGGCAAGGTCGTTCTCGACGACTTCGGCGCCCGCGTCATCGCCGAGTTCACGAAGGGTCGCCATGCCGTCGCGTAACTGGCCGGCCACAAGCTTGCCGGCGAGGTCGATCTTCACCCGCACCACCGCGGTTCTCATGGCCGCCAGCCTAACGGTGCCGCACAGGACGCCGTCGTGAAAACCACCACCGCAGCAAGCGATCTCACCGTCGCGGCGTGGCCCGGTGGCACACCGCGGCTGCTCCGCACCCAGCCAGGGCCCGAAGACTTCGCCGAGTACCGCGCCTCTGGCGGCTATCGGCCCCTGATCGGCGCCGACAGCCTGCTCGAAGAGGTCGAGCTGTCTGGCGTCCTCGGGCGCGGCGGCGCGGCGTTCCCGTTGGCGGTGAAGCTGCGCGCGGTGCGCGACCGCGCCCGCCGCGGCCGCGACACCGTCGTCATCGCGAACGGCGAAGAGGGCGAACCCGCCTCGGTCAAGGACAGGTGGCTGCTGCGCAACCGCCCGCATCTCGTGCTGGACGGGCTGCGGCTCGCGGCACAGATGGTCGACAGCCGTCGTGCGTATGTGTACGTGTCGGACGGGCACGCCGCCACTTGTGTGGAAGCCGCGCTGGCAGAACTGGATCAGGACCTCCTCGGCGACGTCGCGGTCCACATCCTCACGGTGGAGCCCGGGTACGTCGCCGGTGAGGAAACCGCCGCCGTGCGCGCGATCAACGGCGGCCCGGCCAAACCGACCGACAAACCGCCGCGGCCGTATCAGCAAGGCGTAAAGGGACTTCCGACGTTGGTGAGCAACGTGGAAACGTTGGCCACGCTGCCGTACCTGCAGCACCACGGTGCCGAGGCGTTCCGCGCGGAGGGCACGTCGATGTCCCCCGGCACGTTCCTGATGACGATCACCGGCGGCGGGCGCGCACCCTGGCTCTACGAAGTGCCGCACGGCTTGGCGTTCACCGAACTCCTTGCACTGCACGGTATCCCGGCTGAACAAGTGCGCGGGGTGTTGATGGGCGGCTATTTCGCCGGCCTGCTGAACCGGGAGATCCTCGACGCCACCCTCGACCACGAGACATTCCGTAGGCTCGGTAGCGGCCTCGGGTGCGGCGCGATCTCCGTCCTCACCGACGACTGTCCGGTCGCGGTAGCGGCGTCGGTGATGGCCTACTTCGACCGGGAGAACGCCGGCCAGTGCGGGTCTTGCTTCAACGGGACGGCGGCGATGTCGGCTGTCGCGCAAGCACTTCGGGATGGCGTCGCGACAGCCGAGGACCTGACACGGCTGGAGCGTTGGTCGGTGGTGTTGCGCGGTCGCGGCGCGTGCGCGACGCTCGACGCGGCGACGAACATCGCGGCGACCTTGCTCGTCCAGTTTCCTCAGCTCGTCGAACGGCACATGTCCGGCAAGTGCGACGACTGCGGTGGCGCACCGTTTCATGCACACCGCCCGTTCGAGGTGGAGCCGGGCCCGTGAAGATCAAGCTCGACCGCACCATCTGTGACGGGTTCGGCGTGTGCGCCAAGCACGCGCCCGATTATTTCTCGCTCGACGACTGGGGCTACGCGTCATTGGTGGGAAACGGGGAGATTCCGGAACGCGATCACGACGCGGTGATGCGCGCGCTGCTGGACTGTCCGGTGCACGCGATCACCGAACTGCACGACGAGTGAGCGCGCGCAACCGACCATGCTCGACGGCGAGAAGATCCTCATCACCGGTGCCACCGGGAAGATCGCATTCCCAATCGCGCGGGCACTGGCTCCGCGCAACGAAGTGTGGGGCGCGGCCCGGCTGCGCAACCCCGACGACCGAGACAACCTCGTCGGCGCGGGAGTCATCCCAATTGCACTCGACATGTCGTCCCCTGACTTCTCGGTGCTGCCCAGCGATTTCACGTACGTGTTCCACGCCGCTGTCGACACCGGCGTCGACGGCTGGCAGCGATGCGTTACGACCAACGCCCACAACTCGGGTACGCTGCTCGAACACTGCCGCGCCGCTAAGGGTTTCGTCTTCTGCTCGACAGGCTCGGTGTACGGGTATCACGGCAGACGGCCGCTGAGAGAGGACGACGCGCCCGGCGTGCCGCTGCGCGCCAACTACAGCTTCTCGAAGGTGGCCGCGGAATCGGTATGCACGTGGGTTGCTCAACATTTCGGGATCCCGCTGACGATCATCCGCATCTGTTCGACGTACGGACCGCTGGGCGGCGCGCCAGCCGACAGGCTGGAGATGATGCTCGCGCACAAGCCAATTCGCCTGCATCCGGACGCGCCGAACAACTACAACCCGATCTACGAAGACGACTACGTCGAATTCGGCATCCGGGCAATGGAGGTTGCGGCCTCGCCTCCGCTCGTCGTGAACTGGGCCGGCAGCGAGACCGTCAGCGTCGAGGACTACTGCAGTTTCATGGGTGAGCTCGTCGGCGTGGAGCCGATCTTCGAATACACCCCGCAGGCACACCCGCCGCTGTGGCCAGACGTCACGTACATGCACCAGGTTCTTGGCCGCACGAAAGTCCACTGGCGCGACGGGTTTCGGCGGATGATCGCCGCGCGGCATCCCGAATTGGTGAGCGTCGGATGACTCTGCACGGGACGCCCTCCGACGATGTGCCCGCCGTCCTCGATACCGGACGCGGCGACATCAGCACTTTGTTCGTGTCGATGGCGACGCGTCACCCGGACGGGCTCGACGCGGAGTACCTGCGTTGGCACACCCTCGACCACCGCCCCGAGCAGCACCGGCTGTCCGCAGTGCGCGCGTCGATGCGACTGGTCTCGACGCCGGCGTGCCGGGCAGCGCGGGCAACAGGGCCTGGACACTTCGACGCGATCGACCACGTGATGACGTACTTCTTCGCCGGTGTCGAGGGCCTGAAGGGCTTCAACGAGCTGTCGGATGCGCTGGGCGATGCGGGACGCAAGGTGGCGCTGCTTCCGCCTGTGCAGCGTGGCGTCTTTGCGGTGCAAGACAAGGTCGCCGCCGCTCGGGTCAAGGTGGGTGCCGACGTGCTGCCGTGG
>DASRFZ010000004.1:0-12997 GCA_035651275.1 Mycobacterium sp.
GCGTTGGCCACTGATGACACCAGCGACGTCGCGTCCGATCGGTTTCCGCCGCTCGTGGAGGGTGCGGCCCGGCCGTTGCCGGCCCACTGGTGGGGACTCTCCGGATACCTCGGCAGTGTGGATTTCCGGCCCCAACTCGACGACCCGTCCGGAGCCGCCGTGTTCTGGCTCAGTCCGCGCGCTCAGCTCGTCGAGGGCGAGGGTGCGACGCCGCTGGAAAACCTGGCGTTGATTGTCGATTGCGTCAACGGCGTCGGGGCCACTCTCGACTTCACGCGGTTCACTTTCATGAACACCGACACAATCCTGCACTTGCACCGCCTGCCGGCCGGCAACGATTTCGCGATTCGCGCGCGCGCGTCGATCGGGCCCGACGGCGTTGGCGCGAACAGTTCCGAGATCTTTGACCGCTCAGGGTTTGTCGGGACGTGCGCACAAACACTGCTCGTGCAACAGCGCGGCTAGGCGGTAGCGCGGCCGACAATCTTCACCAATTGTCCGAGCGTTGCCAGCTGCTCCTCGTAGCGACCGTCGAGCTTGGCCAGCAACGTGGTGATTCCGGCGGCGCGGTATTTGGCCACCCGGTCAGCGATGTTTTCTTGTGTTCCAACAAGATTCGTGAGGCGGCCGAGGTCGAGAGGGACGGCCCGCCGGGCTTCGTCTCGTTCTCCGGCCTGCCACAGCGCGGCGACCTCATTGACTTGCTTGCCGTAGCCGAGCCGCGTGAACGCGTCGTTGTAGAAGTTGCGGCCCTTGGCGCCCATCGCACCGATGGTGAACGCGTACCCCTCGGCGTGACGGCGGACGGCCGCCTCGGCGGACGCGTCGTCGTCATGGATCTCCAGCGCGACGGGGGCGACAAGATCGAGATCCGCCAGCGTGCGACCCACTCGCTCTGCTCCTTCGCGCAGCGGACTGAGAAACACTTCGGCAGCTTCGGGAATGAACGCATTGCCTAGCCATCCGTCGGCCACTTCGCCGGTCAGTCGCAGGTTCTGCGGTCCCATGGCCGCCACATACACCGACACATGTCGCGGTCGCATCAAAGGCCGCAGCGCGGTCCCGCTGCTGTCGGGCAACGGCAACGGATAGATCTCGCCTCGATGTTCGAGCTTCTCCCCGCGGCTGAGGATGCGGACGATTTCGATGGTCTCGCGGGTGGTTTGTACCGGCTTGCGAAAACGGACACCGTGCCAGCCCTCCATCACGCCGGGGCCCGACGTTCCGACTCCCAACAGGAATCTGCCGTCCGACAGTTCCTGGAGACTCAGCGCCGAGCTGGCGAGCAACGCCGGGCTGCGCGAACCCAGTTGCACCACAAACGTTCCGAGCTTGATCAACGAAGTCTTGGCGGCGAGGTAGGCCAGCCCGGTGAGCGCGTCATAGCCCCACACCTCGGGCACCCACAACGAATCGACGCCGATCCTCTCGGCTGCCCCGGCGAAGTCTGCTGTGCCCGGCAATCGCGGCTCGACCACGGCGCCGACCTTCATTGGCAACCTCGCCTCCCTGGCATGCTGCAGTGATGCGCTATCGCGATCAGCCCACCATAGAAGTCACGCAGCGCGTTCGGTGCGATGTTTCCACGGCATGGAGATACGTCACGGATATCAACCTGCCGGCGAGGTGCTCGGCAGAGCTCCAATCGGTCGAGTGGCTCGACGATGTCGACGCCGTCAGGGTGGGTGCCCACTTTCGCGGCCACAGTCAACATGACGCGTTGGGTGAATGGCAGACCGTGTGTGAGGTCGTCGAGGTGGAAGATCAGCGCCGGTGGGTGTGGAACGTCATCGGGCCGGAGGGTGTCAGCGCGACGTGGGGGTTCGAAGTCGAACCCACCAACGACGGCACGCTGATTCGCCAGTGGGGCCGAATGGGGCCCGCACCGTCGGGGCTCAGCATTGGAATCGCGGCGCAGCCGGACAAAGAGGCCAGGATCATCTCGCGGCGGATCTCCGAGTGGCAGCAGAACATGCAAGCAAACCTCGACTGGATTCGCTCGCAAGCAGAGGGGTCGCACTAAGGAAGTGTATTCGTTTGCCTCTATATAGATGCTCTGCAATATTGGGGGCATGGACGTTTTCGAGGCGGTCGCCGAACCGAATCGGCGAGCCCTTCTCGACGTGCTCGCCGACGGAGAGCGAACGGCCGGCGAATTGGTGGCAAGCCTTCCGAGCTTGACGCAGCCATCGGTTTCGCGGCATCTCAAGGTCTTGCGCGAGGTCGGCCTTGTGGAAGTGCGGCCCGACGCCCAGCGACGGATCTACGCGCTGCGCGCCGATGGCCTCGTGCAGATCGACGAATGGATCGAGCGTTATCGCCGCTACTGGAGTGACCACCTCGACGCCCTGGAACGGCATCTCGCACGTAAGCAGAAGGGGTCCAAGTGAATTCACGGAATGGGCGGCTCACTGTCGACGGTGACCGTGCTGTCTTGAGCTTCGAACGACGACTGGCGTTTCCCATCGAGACGGTCTGGTCGGCGATCGCCGATCCGTCCGAACGCAAGCAGTGGATGGGTGAGATGACCATCGACGGCCGTGTCGGCGGTCAGATCGATCTCGTGGCCGCCGGTCCACCGGTGCCACCGGAACGGAAACGGATGACCGGCCGCATCCTGGTGTGGGACCCACCACACGTGCTCGAACACGAATGGCGCCAACCGATTGTCGAAGACGGCGTGGTCCGCTACGAACTGAGCCGCGACGGAGACGGCACCCTGCTTCGGTTCACCCACCGCGGGCTCGGGGTGCGCAACGCCACCGGATTCCTTTCCGGCACACACGCATTCCTGGATCGGCTCGAGGCGTACCTCGCCGGCGACGAACTACCCGACTGGACCGCCCGCCGTCTCGAAGTGGCTAAAGCATTGAATCTGGAGGTGGATTGACATGTCCGACAACGGTTCCCACACATTGCGGCCGCAATTGGCAGTCGTCTACCAATCCGGGTTCGGCCACACCGCGATGTTCGCGAACGCCGTGGCGGACGGCGCGCGAGAGGGCGGCGCCGTGACGACCGTGATCGCGGTGGATGCCGTCGGCGACGACGAGTGGGCGATCCTGGACACGGCTGACGGCATTGTGTTCGGCACGGCCACCTATATGGGCAATGTGTCGGCGGCCTTCCAGGCCTTCGCCGAGCGAACCGGCCGGCGCTGCATCGAAGGCAGGTGGCGCGACAAGGTCGCGGCCGGCTTCACCAACTCCGGCGCCAAGAGCGGCGACAAAATGCACACCCTGATGTCGTTGGCTGTGTTCGCCGCGCAACACCACATGCATTGGGTCAGCCTCGGACTGCCCGCCGGGTGGAACAGCGCGGGAGGCAGCGAGCACGACGTGAACCGGCTCGGATTCTGGCTTGGCGCAGGCGCTCAGACCGACGTGGACGCGAACCCGGACCAGGTGCACTCCGCCGACCTGCAGACGTGCCGGCATCTCGGGCGGCGCGTTGCGGAGGTTACCCGGCAGCTTGTCGCGGGCCGAATGGCTACGACAACGGCTGCATCTCCTGCAGCAGTGTCGGCAGCAATTCGCTGACGGTGGGGTGGATGTGCATCGTGCGTGCCAGCGTGTCGTAGGGCGCTTTCGCCGACATCACGTCGAGGATCGCGTGGATCACCTCGTCTCCCCCGACGCCCAGGATCGCGGCACCGAGGATTTCATGCGAGTCGGCATCGACGACTATCTTCATAAACCCTTGCGTCTCACCCTTTTCCACGGCGCGGCCCACCCGCGTCATCGGCCGCAAACCTATCAGCGCGTTGCGTCCCGACTCCCGCACCTGCGTGACCGTCAGCCCCGCTCGGCCCAACGGCGGATCGATGTACAACGCGTACGTGGGTATCCGGTCGCTCACCCGCCGCGGGTCGTCGTCGAGCAGGTTGGCCGCAACGATCTCAAAGTCGTTGTACGAAGTGTGGGTGAAGGCGCCGCGCCCGTTGCAATCGCCCATCGCCCAGATGTGTTCCACGTTTGTGCGCAACTGGTCGTCGACGGCGATGAACCCGCGCTTGTCCGTCTGCACACCCGCACGATCGAGGCCGAGATCGTCGGTGTTGGGCTGGCGTCCGACCGCCACCAACAGGTGTGAGCCGACGATCGCGTTGGCATCGGAACGCGGGGTCACCTGGACGCCGCGGCCATCCGACGAGACACGAATGTCGTTGGCGCCGAGCTGAATCGCGATGCCCTCAGCTTCGAGGATATTCTTGATCGCTTCGGATACGTCCTCGTCCTCACGGGCGGCCAACCGGTCGCCGCGCTCGACGACGGTCACTTCGGCACCGAACCGTCGGTACATCTGAGCGAATTCCAGCGCGATGTAGCTGCCGCCGACGATCACAAGATGCTCTGGGACTTCGGCAAGTTCGAGTATCCCGACGTTCGTCATGTAGTCAACGTCATCGAGGCCGGGAATGTCGGGGGCCACCGCGCGGCCGCCGACGTTGAGGAAGATCCGGTCCGCGGCGATCAGTTCGTCGCCGACGCGCAATGTATGCGCACCTTCGAACCGAGCGTGGCCGCGAATGAGGGTGCAGCCGTTCATGTTGTCCAGCCATGACTCGACACCGGAGCGGTCGTCGAGCATGATGCCGTCCTTGCGGGCCTTGACTTTCGTCATGTCGACCGCGACAGAGCCTGTGCCGACGCCGAAGTCAGCGCCACGGCGCGCGAGGTGCGCGGCATGTGCGCTCGCGACGAGCGTCTTGGTCGGGATGCATCCGGTGTTCACACACGTTCCGCCGACGTGTTTGCGCTCGATTACCGCGACGGTCTGGCCCGCCGCGGTCAACCGGTTGGCCAGTGGCGGGCCGGCCTGGCCCGCGCCGACGACGATCGCGTCGAACCGCTGCGTCATACGGTGCTGGCAAGATAGGCGATGACAAAACCGCCGCCGACGGCAATCACATCCTCAAGCAAGGCAATTGGCAGATCCCGGTTTCCCGTCGCGGAGACCAACCGGCTGCGGAATTCGTAGAAGCAGAGCGTGCCGAACACCGCGCCGATCACACCGGCACCCAGCCCGGCGAACGTGTGATGCCAACCCGAGCCGAGGACGGCGCCCGCGAACGCACCGGTGAGCAGCCGAGCGGAGAACTGCGGGGTGGTCTTGCGGTTCGGCGTCTTCGGCAGTTGGTCGGTGACAAGTTCGACGAGCGCGAGCGCGGTGAGAATTCCGACGGTGATCCACGAGTTCATCCAGAACGACCACTTGTCGTCGACCGGAATCCAGTGCAGAACTGCTGCCCAGCTCATGACGGCCGGAGCCGTGAGAGCACGCGAGCCGGCGACGACACCGATCAACAGCGAAAGCCCAAGTACCGCAGCGGTCATCAGTGTCTCCTTAGAAGCGACAGAACCGGATATCGGACGCCAGAATGGCTTTGGCCCCGATTGCGGCCAACTCGTCCATGATCGTGTTGACGTCTTTGCGGGGCACCAATGCGCGCACCGCAACCCAGTCGGGATCGGCCAGCGGCGCGATCGTGGGCGACTCGAGGCCGGGTGTGATCGCGGCGGCCTGGTCCACGACCGACCGGGGGCAGTCGTAGTCGAGCATGAGGTACTGCTGCCCGAACACGACACCCTGCACGCGGGCGGCGAGTTGGTCGCGTGCGGCCGCGGTGGCGTCGTCGGCGTCTTCGCGTTCGATCAGCACTGCTTCCGAATCACACAGCGGCGCACCGAAAGCCGCTAAATTGTGGCTGCGCAGCGTGCGACCCGACCCGACGACATCGGCCACGGCGTCGGCCAGGCCTAGTTGCACGGAGATCTCGACGGCGCCGTCGAGACGGATGACGGTGGCCTCGATTCCGTTGTCGGCGAGGTCTTTTCGAACCAAATTCGGGTAGGCGGTGGCGATGCGTTTGCCGGCAAGGTCTTTGACGGTCCAGTCCCGACCTTCCGGTGCGGCGTAGCGGAAGCTCGACGATCCGAAGCCGAGCGCGAGGCGCTCACGCACGGGCGCCTGGGATTCTGCGGCGAGATCGCGGCCGGTGATGCCGAAGTCGAGGTCGCCGGAGCCGACATAGATCGCGATGTCCTTGGGCCGCAGGAAAAAGAACTCGACGTCGTTGGCCGGGTCGATGACGGTGAGGTCTTTGGGATCGCTGCGGCGCCGGTAGCCGGCCTCGGCGAGAATCTCGGTGGCGGGTTCGCTCAGTGCGCCCTTGTTGGGTACCGCGACTCGCAGCATCACAGCTTCCGATACACGTCGTCGAGGGAAAGGCCGCGGGCAATCATCAGCACCTGCGTCCAGTACAGCAGTTGGCTGATTTCTCCGGCGAGCTCGTCGTCGGTCTGGTGTTCGGCGGCCAGCCACACCTCGCCGGCCTCTTCGAGGATCTTCTTGCCCAGCTCGTGTGCACCGCGGTCGAGTGCTGCGACGGTGCCGCTTCCGGCGGGCCGGGTACGCGCTTTTTCGCTCAATTCGGCGAACAGCGCGTCGAAGGTCTTCACGGGTCGCGATTGTGTCATGCGACAGGTGATGCGGTCACGCCGGTTTCACGGCGGCCGCAACACTGATTCTGCACGGCGATCAGGTCGCCGCCGCCCGATCGTGGCGCCAAGCCTCCTGGTGCATGTCTTCCAAAGCTTTGCCCTTGGTCTCTTCCACCCACCGCCACACGAACAGCAACGACAGGAACGCGCAGACCGCATAGAACCCGTACGCGACGCCCAGCACGTCGCGCAGCGCCGGGAACGTCACGGTGATCAACCAGTTGGCCGCCCACTGCCCCGCGGCGGCCAAGCCCAATGCGGCCGCGCGGATGCGGTTCGGGAACATCTCACCGAGCAGCACCCACACCACGGGTCCCCACGACATGCCGAACGCCACGACGAAGAGGTTGGCGGCGATCAACGCGATCGGGCCCGCCACGCCACCGAGGTGCGGCTTGCCGTCGACCATCGACGCCGTTGCGAAAATCACCGCCATCGTGCCGAGCGTGACCGCCATGCCGGTCGAGCCGATCAGCAGCAGCGGCTTGCGCCCGATCTTGTCGATCAGCGCAATCGCGATCAGCGTCGTGACGATGTTGGTCACCGACGTGATCACCGTGATGGTGAACGACGATTCCTCGCCGAACCCGACGGCCTGCCACAGCACGTTGCTGTAGTAGAAGATCACGTTGATGCCGACGAACTGCTGGAAGATCGACAACCCGAGACCGACCCAGACGATGCCGTAAACCCCTCCGGTCGGCTTGCGCAGATCGCGCCAGGACGGCGGCTTCTCGGCATGCAGTGTCTCCTGGATCCGGTTGATCGTGAGCTCCAGGTTCTTCGCACCCAACAGCATGGTAAGTACGCGACGCGCCTCCGGAACCCGGTGTGTCGCAACGAGATAGCGCGGAGATTCCGGGATCGTGAACGCCAGCGTTCCGTACACGATCGCCGGCACTCCCATGACGATGAACATCCACCGCCACGCCTCCATGTTCAGCCACAGCTGGTGGTCGGCGCCGCCGGCGAGGTGGGCCAGCGCCCAGTCGATGGCCAACGACAGGAAGATTCCGGACACAATCGCCAACTGCTGAAGCGAGCCGAGTCGGCCGCGGATGCTCGGCGGCGACGTCTCCGCGATGTATGCCGGCGCGATCACCGACGCGATGCCGACGCCGATGCCGCCGATGACCCGGAACACGACGACGACCCACACGTTCGGCGCAAACCCGGTGCCGATCGCGCTGATAAAGAACAGCACCGCGGCGATTTTCATCACCGCGATCCGGCCGATCCGGTCCGCGATCCGCCCGGCGGTCACTGCACCGGCGGCCGCACCGAGCAGTGCCGACGCGACGGCGAAGCCGAGCACGGCATTGTCGACGCCGAACTGCTTCTGAATCGAGGCGACGGCACCGTTGATCACCGCGCTGTCGTAGCCGAACAGCAGACCGCCGAGCGCCGCGACCGACGCGATCCGCACAGCGCTGCGGCCGGACACGAACTCGTCATCTTCGAAGACTGATGCGGCATCACCGACGGGACCGTGGCCAGCCATCTGCTCATTCAAACACCGAGATGCATTAGCGGACGGACAATTGGGGTACCCGAGGACTCTTCCTGGCGAGGAGAAAGGACGACGCGATGAAATCGCTCGCTGTCGGCGGCGCTCTGGTATGCGCCGCTGTTTGTGTGGCCCCGGCCATGGGGACGGCGCATGCCGCACCCGGTGAATGGGCCGCGATCGCTTACGACCCGGACGGCAAGACCGGCTTTCCCGGGCCGGGCTTCGCGGTCTGGGTGAACCATGCCGGAAGCTCAGCGGAGGCCGTCGGCTCGGTTCTGTCCCAGTGCGTCTCCGGGCCCGGCATGGGCGGCAGTTCCGCCCCGTGCGAAGTCGTGGCTGTCGTGCACGACGGCTGCCTGGCCCTGGTATCGCTGGACGGCGTCGCGAACCCGGCCGCCGGCACTGGCCCGACGATCGACGCCGCGATCGCCTCCACCGCGGCGGGTCACCGCGTCACCGACGTTCAGTACGCCGACTGCACGTACTGATCCAGCTCCGCATAGATAATCCGAAGACCGGCCACGTCGAGGCCGGCAAGAGTCGCCACGTGTCGACGACGGGGGCTGCCTGGCACGTCGACGTCGTTGGGCACCACCAAGACTGGACATCCCGCGCTCTCCGCCGACGCCGTGCCCGTTGCGGAGTCTTCGATGGCTAGGCAGTCCGCCGGTGATTCACCCAGCAGCTCGGCAGCACGGCGGTACGGGTCTGGTGCCGGCTTGCCCGCAGCGACCTCATCCCCGCATACCACCGCCGAGAAGTACCGGCGCCCAATGGTTTTCAGTGCACGCTCGGTGAGGAATCGACGGGTGTTGGTGACCAGCGCCATCGGCACGCCTTCGACGGCCAACGCCTCGAGCAACTCCTGTGCGCCGTCACACCAAGGCAAGCCGTCGTCGAAGAGCTTCGCCGTGTAGTCGTGCAGCCATGCGTCGGTCACGGCCATCCGCTCGGGATCGGGCTCCAGGCCCAGGTCCGCATAGACGATTCGCATCGTGTTG
The DNA here is from genome assembly GCA_035651275.1 of Mycobacterium sp. Classification (GTDB taxonomy): domain Bacteria; phylum Actinomycetota; class Actinomycetes; order Mycobacteriales; family Mycobacteriaceae; genus Mycobacterium. Next base: position 9,015 of record DASRFZ010000004.1, read on the forward strand.
TCTGCCGAGCCACCGACCGTCGCCGCGCGAACCTCGGGAGTCAGCGTGCCGCCGAGATGGTCGTAGAGCGCATACATCGCGACGTCCCAAAGCTTTTCGGAATCGACGAGCGTGCCGTCCATGTCCCACAGAACCGCACGCACGTCAAGCGCTCATCACACGTTGAAGTACTTGGCTTCGGGGTGGTGCAGCACGAACGCATCAGTCGACTGTTCCGGATGCAGCTGCAATTCCTCGGACAGCGTCACGCCGATGCGCTGCGGCTCGAGCAGCGCCACCATCTTCGTCCGGTCCTCCAGGTTCGGGCATGCGCCGTAGCCGAACGAGAACCGCGCCCCGCGGTATCCGAGTTTGAAGTACGCCTCCACCGAGTCTGGGTCTTCGGCGGCCATCGTGTGATCGTCGAACGTGAGCTCCTCACGCACCCGGCGGTGCCAGTACTCCGCCAGCGCCTCCGTCAGCTGCACACCGATCCCGTGCACCTCCAGGTAGTCCCGGTATGAGTTGGCCGCAAACAACTTCTGGGCGAAATCGGCGATCGGCGACCCCATTGTCACGAGTTGGAACGGCAGCACGTCGACCTGGCCGGACTTCGCCGCCTTCTCCCGCGACCGGACGAAGTCGGCGATGCAGAGGAACCGTCCGCGCTGCTGGCGGGGGAAGGTGAACCGGAACCATTCGGCCGCATCGGGGTTTGGTTCGTCGAGCACGATGACGTCGTCGCCGTCGGACACCGCCGGGAAGTAGCCGTAGACGACGGCGGAGTGCGCGAGAATACCGTCGGTCGATAGCCGGTCCAACCAGTAGCGCAGTCGCGGCCTGCCTTCAGTCTCAACGAGCTCCTCGTAGCTGGGTCCGTCACCGCCGCGCACACCGCGTAATCCCCACTGGCCCAAGAACAATGCCCGCTCGTCGAGCAGCCCGGTGTAGTCCGCGAGCGCGATACCTTTGACGACGCGGGTTCCCCAGAACGGCGGCGTCGGCACCGGGACGTCCTCGGCGACGTCGGACCGCGCCGGCACCTCTACGGGGGTCTCGGCCGCTTTGCGTTCGGCTGCAATGCGTTTCGACCGTTCGTGGCGGGCTTTGCGCTCGGCTTCCTTCTCTGCGGCGGCTGGGTCGAGCGCGACGGTCTCGCCCCGCTTGGCGCTCATGATCTGGTCCATGAGCCGTAGACCCTCGAATGCATCGCGCGCGTAATGCACTTCGCCCTCGTAGACCTCGGCCAGATCGTTCTCCACGTAGCTGCGCGTGAGCGCTGCGCCACCGAGCAGAACGGGATACTGGTCGGCGATACCTCGGTGGTTCATCTCCTCGAGATTTTCCTTCATCACCACGGTCGACTTGACGAGCAGGCCCGACATCCCGACGACGTCGGCGCTCTTGTCTTGCGCCACTTCGAGAATCGTGGTGATCGGCTGCTTGATGCCGATGTTGACAACCTCGTAGCCGTTGTTGCTCAAGATGATGTCGACGAGGTTCTTGCCGATGTCGTGCACGTCGCCCTTGACCGTCGCCAGCACGATGCGGCCCTTGCCGGCATCGTCCTCGGCCTTCTCCATGTGCGGCTCGAGGTATGCCACCGCCGTCTTCATCACCTCGGCGGACTGCAACACGAACGGAAGCTGCATCTGGCCCGAACCGAACAGCTCGCCAACGGTTTTCATGCCACTCAGCAGGTCGTCGTTGATGATGTCCAGCGGGGCTTTCTGTTTCATCGCTTCGTCGAGGTCGGCTTCCAGGCCGTTGCGCTCGCCGTCGACGATCCGCCGGGCCAGCCGCTCCAGCAGCGGCAGCGCGGCCAGTTCGGCGGCACGCGACTCCTTCGACGACGCCGCCGACACGCCCTCGAACATCGCCATCAACTCGGTTAGCGGGTCGTAGCCGTCGCGGCGCCGGTCGTAGACGAGGTCCAGCGCCACGTCGCGCTGCCGCTCTTCGATGCGGTTCATCGGCAGGATCTTGGACGCGTGCACGATCGCCGAGTCCAGCCCGGCCTCCTGGCACTCGTGCAAGAACACTGAATTCAGTACCTGCCGCGCGGCGGGGTTCAACCCGAACGAGATGTTCGAAAGGCCAAGCGTGGTTTGCACATCCGGATGCTTCTGCTTCAGCAGCCGGATCGCTTCGATGGTCTCTTCGCCGTCCTTGCGCGACTCCTCCTGCCCGGTGCAGATCGTGAATGTCAGGCAGTCGATCAGGATCGACGACTCGTCGACGCCCCAGTTGCCGGTGATGTCGTCGATCAGCCGCTCGGCGATCTCCACCTTCTTCCCGGCGGTGCGGGCCTGACCCTCCTCGTCGATCGTCAATGCGACCACAGCGGCGCCGTGCTCGGCTACCAACTCCATCGTCTTGTGGAACCGCGACTCCGGCCCGTCGCCGTCCTCGTAGTTCACCGAGTTGACCGCGCACCGGCCACCGAGATGCTCCAGACCCGCTCGCAACACCGGGGTTTCGGTGGAGTCCAGCATGATCGGCAGGGTCGACGCGGTGGCCAGCCTGCTCGCCAGGGCGGTCATGTCCGCGACCCCGTCGCGGCCGACGTAGTCCACGCACAGGTCGAGCAGGTGTGCGCCGTCACGCGTCTGCTCCTTGGCGATGTCGAGGCATTTCTGGTAGTCCTCGGCGATCATCGCCTCACGGAAAGCCTTGGAGCCGTTGGCATTCGTGCGCTCGCCGATCATCAGCACCGAGGCATCCTGAGCGAACGTCGTTGCGGAGTACAGCGACGACACCGCCGGCTCGTAGCTGATCGTGCGTTCGGCGCGCTGGACGCCGCGCACCGCTTCGGCGACCTGGCGGATGTGCTCGGGTGTGGTGCCGCAGCATCCGCCGACCATCGAAAGCCCGAACTCGGTGACGAAGCCGGACAGCGCGTCGGCCAATTCCTCTGGTGTGAGCGGATATTCGGCACCGTGCTTGCCGAGAACCGGTAGCCCGGCGTTAGGCATCACCGATACCGGCGTGCGCGCATGGCGGGACAGATGCCGCAGGTGCTCGCTCATCTCCGCTGGGCCGGTGGCACAGTTCAACCCGATCATGTCGACACCGAGCGGCTCGATCGCGGTCAGCGCCGCGCCGATCTCGCTGCCCAGCAGCATCGTGCCCGTCGTCTCCACGGTTACGTGCGCGAAGACGGGAATGTGACGGCCAGCCTGTGCCATCGCCCGACGCGACCCGAGCACAGCCGCCTTGAGCTGCAACAGGTCCTGGCAGGTTTCGACCAGGATCGCATCGGCGCCGCCGTCCAGCATCCCCAGTGCGGCCTGCATGTACGCATCGCGGATCAGCGCGTATTCGGTGTGCCCGAGGGTGGGCAGCTTGGTGCCCGGCCCCATCGACCCCAGCACATAGCGCTTACGCTCGGGCGTGCTCATCTGATCGGCGACGCGCCGCGCGATCGCGGTGCCCTTCTCCGACAGCTCGCGGATGCGGTCGGCGATGTCGTAGTCGCCGAGGTTAGACAGGTTGCACCCGAACGTGTTGGTCTCGACCGCGTCGGCGCCCGCCTCGAAGTACGCGCGGTGAATGTGCTCGAGCACGTCCGGGCGAGTGTCGTTGAGGATCTCGTTGCAACCCTCGAGATGGTTGAAATCGTCGAGCGTCAGGTCGGCGGCCTGAAGCATCGTGCCCATCGCACCGTCGCCCACGACGACCCGCTCATTCAGGGTCGCCATCAGGTCGGTGTCATAGTCACGACGAGAAGCGGCAGTCACCCTAACAGCGTAGTAGGCCTAGCAAATTGGGTATCCGCGTCAACACGCTCGCACCAACAAAACACGCTCTACGCTGAACATATGACCCCGTCCAACTCAGGCCGCCAGCCAGACCTTCCGGAGCTGCACGACGCCGTCGTCGTCGCTGCGTTCGAAGGCTGGAACGACGCGGGCGATGCCGCCAGCGACGCGCTGGAACATCTGGACGCGATCTGGGAAGCCGAGCCGATCATCGAGATCGACGACGAGGCCTACTACGACTAC
>DASRFZ010000005.1:0-17144 GCA_035651275.1 Mycobacterium sp.
TCCGCCCATTCGCCACATACTGCTGGAACTGTGCCAGCGTCGGCGACGGGTCGCCTCCCATGAAGCCACCGATCGACATCACCGCGTCGCCCGTGCCCAACTGGTAACCCGCTGCCTCGTTCGCGCCGTTCGTGGCCGCCACCCACGTGTAGGCATTCGCATCCTGCGACAACATCTGCAGAATCTTCTCGCTCGGCTTCTGTCCGAATCCCGGCGGTCCGCCTGCGGGTCGCCCTTGGGCGCCGCGCGCATCCGGCACCCCGCCAGGCGGCCCCCACGAGTGAGCCCCCTGCACTGACGGGCCCGCCGTCACGATGCCGCCGTTGTGCGACGCGCTGACGGTCTGGATCGAATACGCCGCTGGCCCGGCAATGGCCGCAGCCGCCGCGACGGCCGTCGCCCACCACACAAACCGATCAAAACCCTTGACCCGCAACACATACGCGAACCCAAGAAGAACGGCCGCGACGACGCCGCCCACCAACACCACCCACCGCAGCGGCGGCACGAACGTCGGCGACCTGCCGAGCAGCACCCACGCCCACACGGCGGTCAAAGCAACCACAGCAGCCAAAGCCGAAGAGACCCACCTCGAACTCCGCCGCGCCCATAACTGCGTCACGCCGATCCCGACCAACGCGGCAACGGCAGGTGACAGCGCCACCGTGTAGTAGTCGTGGAAGATCCCTGACATGAAGCTGAACACCGCACCTGTGCCGATCAGCCAGCCGCCCCACACGAGGTACTGTGCCCGCCGCTCATCGGTACGAGCAGCCTTCCCGCACAACACAATTCCGACGATCAAGAAGATCAACGCCGCCGGCAGCAGCCACGAGATCTGCCCGCCCGACTCACCCGTGAACAGCCGCGTCAGGCCCGCATTGCTCCCAAACCCGAAGCCGTGGCCACCTCCCGGCGGTCCGCCGCCGTGACCACCAGCCGGCGGTCCTCCCGGGAACGTCCCCCCATGCCGGCCGAGCAGACGCGAGAATCCGTTGTAGCCCAACGTCAAATTCAGGAAGCTGTTGTCGGTGGAGCCGCCGATGTAGGGGCGGTCGGCAGCCGGAATCAGCGTCACCAGCAGCACCCACCAACCCGCGGCCGCGATCATCGCAAGCAATCCCGCGCCGAGCTGCAGAAGTCGAACACGCAACCGCACCGGTCCCGCGATCAGATACGTCAACGCCAGCCCCGGCACCACGAGCATGACCTGCAATTGCTTTGTCAGAAAGCCGAATCCGATCAGCGCGCCGCACAACACAAGCCATCGCGTCCGCCCATCGCTCACACCCCGCATCAACGCCCACACGGCTGCGATCATCACGAAAACCAGCAGCGTGTCCGGGTTGTTGTACCGGAACATCAGCGTCGCCACCGGCGTGATCGCCAAAACGAAACCCGCGATCAAGCCCGCGCCAGGGCCGAAGTGCCGCTTGACAATTACGTACAGCAACGCGATCGACGCCAGGCCTAATAGCACCTGCGGAAGCAGCATCGACCACGTGTTCATCCCGAAGATGCGCGCGCTGATCTCCATCGGCCACAGCGACGCCGGCGGCTTGTCGACGGTGATCGAGTTGCCCGCGTCCGACGAGCCGAACAGGAATGCCTTCCAACTCTTCGTTCCCGCTTGAACAGCCGCCGCGTAGAAGGAGTTGGCCCATCCCAAGCGGCTCAGCCCGATCGTCCAGAACACCGCGGTGACCGCCAGCAGCCCGCCCAGCGCCGGCCGCGCCCACCTCGGGTCCTCGGTCGCGGGCCCCTCAGGCGGCGGCGGCTCGGCGACATCGGCCACGGGCAAAGTGCACTCGGTCATGGCTGCCATCGTCGCGCCTGACGGTGGGCGCTTCGTGGGTGTTAGCTATGTGTCGCCTGTGAACAGGGCGCCCCCAATACCGAACAATTGCCCCCGACACGGTGCGGGGTAATCGCCTGACGACGCCATGTTTGGGACCCGCGACCCGTGGGGAACTCAATTGGTGGCGCGGAACTGCAGATGGCGTTCCCGCCGAATCAGAGCGTCCAGCCAAATGAGGAGGAATGCATGGCTGAAAAGAGTGGACCGCAGGAAGGCATTGAAGGTGTCGTCGAAGGCGTGAAGGGCAAAGCCAAGGAAGTGGTCGGCACCGTGACCGGCCGCGGCGACCTTGCCGAAGAGGGCGAGGCCCAGCAGGACAAGGCTGATGCTCAGCGCGACGCAGCCCGCAAGGAGGCCGAGGCCGAATCCGCCCGCGGCGGCGCCAAGGCGGCTGAGGAGCGTCAGAAGGAAAACCAGTAACGTTCACCGCACGGGCCCGGCTCGCGAAAGTGAGCCGGGCCTGTTCCTGTATAGGCCCAAATCGCTTTCAGGCGAAGGGTGTTCGCAACACGTAGCGGCTCGTCGGGACGGTGTCGATGTTCTCGTTAGCACCGAATGCCGACGTGCTCGCAATCATCCGGCTCATTCTGTCCTGCAAGTCTGCGTCGTCGGCCGCGCCGAAGAACGCGCGCAGATCGGTGATCGCCTTGGCAGGAAACAATTCCTCGACGATCCCGTCGATCGCCGGCGCATCGTGCGTCAGCGCGCGCCAGACGGCGTTCTGGGTGTATCCGAACGTCGACTGCGTTTCGATGGCTACCTCGGTGTGGTTGAGTTGCCAACGCTGAAGCCAGGTATCGCGGTCCAGGTGATCAGGACGGCGTAACAGCGCGATATTCGCCAAACCTGTTGTCCGCTCGCCTATTCCGGCACATGACGCCGGCAAAGGCACCGACTCGGTTACGAGATAAGCTGCGACGCTTTGACATTCACCGGCGAGCAGCTTGATCGCATCACCTACCTGCGTGCCGTAGGACTGTTGCGTCCAGATGCTGACGACCGCCACGACCGGCGGCTCCAACGTCGTCAGCGTCATCAAAGACCCGCGCACGGCGTCGTCGCGCACGTTGACGCTCAGCCCGCCGACGCCGAGGGCGAGGATCTTGTCCGCCACCGCGCCACGCAACTGCGCGCACCACGCGTCGTCGCGTTCCGCGTCGCGAAGCAACACGATGACCTTTTCCATAGAGCTTCAACCTATTCGATGAGCCACATCCGGCACATCCGTTCCGGCGGCACCATATGCGTGCGGCATGCAGCTACGGATTGCGCGTGTCGCGCTGTGATTTACCACTCATTTACGCGTTGGAAACTAAGAATTCGTTATATCTCGTTGCGTTCGCGGCGGCGGCGCCCATCCCGCGAAGCCGTCATACCCCCACCACAACGGACCCGCGGCGCATACGCGTTAGCACTCACGTACCCACCCCGCCAGAGTTTCTAAGTGACCTCTAAGAGACCCGCCATGATCGGCCGCCGCGCGGCCGTCGACGCGCCGAAGGGTGTCGGTTTCGTCGATAGACTCGGCACGAGATCTGCGCCCTCGACGGCGCGGCGACATGCAATCTAGGGCTGGTGCGAACTGCGCCGGCGGAGGTTCCGATGACAATGGCGCAAGCTCTGATGTTGACTGCTGCCGACGTTCGGCCGATCGCCGAGGCACGCCGGCTGGGCGCAATCGATGTCCAGCACGGCCCGATCGGCGACCTCGCCGTCAGCGCCGACGGCTCCACGATCCTGACGACCAACAGCGCCGCAGACAGCGTTTCCGTCCTGGACGCCGGCTCGTTGACGCTCGACGGGCTGGTGCCGGTGCTCGGCGACCCGTATGCCGTCGTGATGGCGGGCGACCGGGCGTTCGTCGCCGCGGCCTCCGTCACCTGCGACGCGGTGTCCGCCGTTGACTCGTCGGCGATGGACTTTTTGGCGAGCCTGCCGCTGGACCTGAACCACCTCTCCGTTGCCCCGTCGCACGGCGGCCGGCGACTGCTGGTTGCGGGCACCGGGCACGAATGCGCCGAGCTGGCGATCATCGACGTCGAGAGCGGCCGGGCGAACCGAGTCTTCCTCGACGCCGACACCGTCGATGCCGTGCGGGTCGCTCCGAACGGTCGCCTCGTCGACGTCGCTGCCTCGGACGCCGATAACGGCTGCGTCTTCGTCGTCGATCCCGCGAAGGGCCGCGTAGTCGGAGCAGTGCCGACGGCATCGCCGATCCGCGACCTCGAGCTGAGCAGGGACGGCAGCGTCGCGTATGCCCTGGGCTGCGATCCGGAGTACGGCGGCGTCGTAGAAACCATCGACACGACCGCCCATCGCGTGTTGGCCACGGCGTGGATCGGGGGCTTTCCGACGCAGTTCGCGCTCGGCGCGGACGGAACACGCATGTACCTCGTCGATGTGGACCACGTCGCGGTGTGGTGCACGATCACCAACGAGATCGTCGACACCATCACCGTCGGCGCGCTGCCGTCGTGCGTCGCCGTCAGCCACGACACGTTGTACGTCGCCGACTACTCCGGGACGGTCACTGCGTTCGAGGTGCCGTTGCCGTCGTTCGACGACGTTATCGACGTCGAGACGCTGGCACTGACTGCGCGCGAACTCGAACCGGTCTAGTAGCGGATCAAACCCCGCAGGTTCGCGCCGCCCAACATGTCGTCGTAACCCTGGTTGACGTCTTCGAGCGTGTACTCACGGGTGACCAGCTCGTCGAGCTTGAGTTGTCCGCTGTCATAGAGCGAAATGAGCTCGAAAATGTCGCTACGCGGATTGGACGAGCCGAAAAGTCCTCCCCGGACCTGCTTTTCCCACATCGTCAGCTCAAACAGCGACATGTTCACGGTCGTGTCGGCGGCCCGCCCAATTGCGGTGATGACGACCCGCCCTCGCTTGCCGACCAGACTCAGCGCTTGCCCGACGTACGGCCCCTCGGCGACGTCGGTGGTCACCACGCAGACGTTGGCCATCTCACCGCGAGTGAGGTCGGCGACCATCGGCAGCGCCTCGTCGACCGACGCGGCGACATGCGTGGCGCCGAATTCGGGCGCACGTTCTCGTTTGAACTCGACCGGATCGATCGCGACGATGTTGCGCGCGCCGGCAATCCGCGCGCCCTGTACGGCATTGATGCCCACGCCGCCGATACCCATCACCACGACCGTGTCACCCGCCCGCGCTTCGCCGGTACGCACCACGCTGCCGAACCCGGTCGTCACGCCACATCCCAGGAGCGCCACCTTGTCGAGCGCCACGGTGTCGTCGAGCTTGATCACCGATGCGGTCGGCACGACGGCGTACTCGGAGAAGGTGCCGAGCAAGAGGATCTGCGCGACGTCCTTTCCGCGGGCGTGGAAGCGGTACGTCCCGTCGAGTTGCGTGCCCGTCATCAGATAGGCGCCCAGGTCACACAGGTTGCTCATCCCGCGTGCACACGGTTTGCAGTGGCCACAGGAGGGCAGGAAGCTCATGACGACGTGGTCGCCCTCGGCGACCTCTTTGACGCCCGGCCCGACCTCGACGACCACGCCGGCTCCTTCGTGACCGCCGACCATCGGCAGCGGTGCGGGCAGATCGCCGGTGACCACGTGATAGTCCGAGTGGCACAGCCCGCTGGCGGTCATCTTGACCAGCACCTCGGCCTCCTTGGGTCCGTCCAGGTCGACCTCCTCGACCTCCCATTTCTGGTTGATGCCCCACAACACCGCGGCCTTGGTCTTCATCTAGGTGACCTTCCTGGTAGTCGTTGAGGTCGATTATTGGTCCTCACGGACGCGGTCGCGCCAAGATGGACAACAACGACAGATTGCGCGCAGATGGGGTGGCAATGGACAGCACCATGCAGGACTTCCCGTTGACAGTCACCGGGATTCTCCGGCACGGCACCAAGTGGCACGGAGATCGCAGGGTCGTCACGGCGACGCCCGACGGGTACCGAGAGGCCAGTCTTCGCACGGTCGGTGAGCGGATCGCGCAACTCGCCCACGGGCTGCGGGATCTCGGCGTCACCGGTGACGACCGGGTCGCTACGTTCATGTGGAACAACCAGGAACACCTGGAGGCCTACTTCGCGATCCCGTGCATGGGCGCGGTGCTGCACACGCTGAACATCCGACTGCAAGCCGAGCAGCTGGCGTTCATCGCAGAGCAGGCGGCTGATCAGGTCGTGATCGTCGACGCGTCGCTGGCGCCGCTGCTGGCGCCGGTGCTGCCGAAGCTGACGACGGTGCACACGGTGGTGGCGATGGGTGAGGGCGACGTGTCCGCGCTGAGCGACTCCGGTAAGACCGTGGTGGGCTACGACGAGCTGCTCTCCAGCCAGTCGACGGACTACGACTGGCCCGATCTGGACGAAAAGACCGCTGCCGCAATGTGTTACACCAGCGGTACGACCGGTAACCCGAAGGGTGTGGTGTACAGCCACCGGTCGGCGTATCTGCATTCGATGGCGGTGTGTTCCGGCAACGGGTTCGCCCTGTCGGAGAGAGACCGGGTACTGCCGATCGTGCCGATGTTTCACGCGAACGCGTGGGGTAAGCCGTACGCGTCGGTAATGGCCGGCGCGTCGCTGCTGATGCCCGACCGGTTCATGCAGGCCGACCGGTTGGTCGACATGATCGAAACGCACCGGGCGACCGTGGCCGCGGCGGTGCCGACAATCTGGAACGACGTGCTGCAATATCTGCGTTCCCATCCGGGCCATGACATTTCGTCGCTGCGCGTGGTGCCATGCGGCGGGTCGGCCGTCCCACTGTCGATGATGAAGGAGTTCGAAGAAAAGCACTCTGTCGTGATCCGGCAGGCATGGGGAATGACCGAGACGTCACCGCTGGCCGCCATCGCGCATCCGCCCGGGGACGTCGACGAAGACGAGCATTGGGCGCTGCGCAGTACTGCCGGCCGGCTAATGTGCGGCGTGGAGGGACGCATCGTCGACGACAACGGTGACGTGCTGCCGAACGACGGAAAGGCCGTGGGGGAGTTAGAAGTTCGTGGACCGTGGATCACCGGCTCGTACTACGAGGACACCGACCCGTCGAAGTTCCACGACGGCTGGTTGCGCACCGGCGATGTCGGGCGCATCGACGAACGTGGCTTCATCACGCTGACCGACCGCGCCAAGGACGTGATCAAGTCGGGAGGCGAGTGGATCTCGTCGGTCGAGCTGGAAAATCACTTGATGGCGCACCCCGACGTGTTCGAGGCGGCGGTCGTCGCGGTGCCCGACGACCGCTGGCAGGAGCGTCCGTTGGCGGCCGTCGCGGTGAACGAAGGGGCCTCCGTCACCGCTGATGACTTGCGTAAGTTCCTGTGCGACAGGGTGGTTCGCTGGTGGCTGCCCGAGCGGTGGACATTCGTCGACGAGGTGCCGAAGACAAGCGTCGGGAAATTCGACAAAAAGCTGATCCGGTCGCGGTATTCCGACGACCAGTACGACGTCGTCGAGTGCCGCGACTGAGGTCGGGCAGTGCTCGTCGTTCCCGCCTGGGTGTGGCGATACCCGCTCGCGCTTCGAGCGGTAATCGTCGGTCTAGCGGTCGGCGTTGTCCTTGCGCTGTTGGTGTTGTTGGGTTCCAGTTCACCGCTTGCCGGACTCGTTGCGCTCGTGGTGATCTCGGTGCTGCAGGGCACGCTGCTGGCGCGCCGAATGGCGAAGGGCTGGCCTGGGGCCAAGAGCCTCAGCGGAACTGATCGAGTCACCGTCGTACGTGCGGCGCGTGGCGGTGATCCGGTTGCGGATCGCCGGATGGCCCAGGGCGTGGTCGACTACAGCCAGGAACTGCGCGACGCCTACGGACGGCGTCGGCTGTACCGGTGGCTGATGGTTGCCCTTGCAGTCGCGACATTCGGAGTTGCGGTCCTCGACACGATGACAGCGCCGGCATCCGAGGCAGCGGTGTCATGGATCTACTTTGCTTTCTTTCCGGTCGAGACGGTGTGGTGGCCACGCCGGCAGCTCCAATTGCTGGCCAATGCCGAGCGGGCGACGAAGTCGGCGCGGCAGGTTCTGGCGGAACAGGTTAACGATCTGTAGACGTCAACTTTTACGGAATCTCTACGGCTCGCGGCCGTCGCGGAGGGGCAAACCGAACCTACGCTCCCATCGTGTCGTCACCGACGTCGTTACTGAAGCGGGTGGTCCTCGGCCGCCCGTTCCGCAGTGACCGCATCGGTCACACGCTGCTTCCGAAGCGGATCGCGCTGCCGATCTTCGCCAGCGACCCGTTGTCCTCGGTCGCGTATGCCACACAAGAGATTCTGCTCATCCTCACTCTCGGCGGCCTGGCATACCTGTACCTGACACCGTGGATCGCTGCGGCCGTCGCGCTGCTGCTCGCGGTCGTCGTCCTGTCGTACCGCCAAGTGGTGCAGGCGTATCCAAGTGGCGGCGGATCCTATGAGGTTGCGGCGAAGAACCTGGGGCCGCGTGCCGGCCTGGTGGTGGCCGCTGCGCTGCTCGTGGACTACGTGATGACGGTCGCCGTGTCCGTTGCGGCGGGCGTCGACAACATCATCTCCGCGGTCCCTGACCTCAATGCGTATCGGGTCGTCATCAACCTCGGCTTCATTGCCGTGCTCACGGCGATGAACTTGCGCGGAGTGCGAGAGTCGGGGCGGGCCTTCGCCGTTCCCACCTACGCCTTCATAGTCGGGGTGATTGCGATGATCGCGTTCGGGCTGTTTCGCGCTCTGCTGGGCGATACCCCGCACGCGGAGAGCGCGAACTACGCCATCCGCTCCGAACATGTAGGCCTGAACACCCTCGCGATCGCGTTGTTGGCGCTGCGCGCATTCTCCTCCGGCTGCACCGCGTTGACGGGTGTCGAGGCGATTTCGAACGGAGTGCCCGCCTTCCGGAAACCCAAGGCGCTCAACGCTGCCCGAACGATGGATGCAATGGGCGCACTTGCCATCGTGATGTTCGTCGGCGTCACTGCGCTGGCGTTGGTGTCGCATACCCGCGTCGTCGAGAACACCTGCGACCTGATCGGATTCCGCGGTGACTGTACCCGCGATGCGCAGCGGACGGTCATCGCGCAGATCGCTGCCGCGGTTTTCGGTAACAACAGCGTCATGTTCTTCTACATCCAGGCGGCCACCGCGCTGATCTTGATCTTGGCGGCCAACACTGCGTACAACGGATTCCCGTCGCTCAGCTCGATCCTGGCGCAAGACCGTTATCTGCCACGGCAATTGCGCACGCGCGGAGACCGTCTGGCCTACTCTAACGGCATCGTGCTGCTGGCCTTGGTCGCCGGAATACTGATCTACGCTTTCGACGGCTCGACCACTCGCCTGATCCAGCTGTACATCCTCGGTGTGTTCACGTCGTTCACGCTGTGCCAAATCGGGATGGTTTCGCACTGGAAGCGCGAGCTCGCCGTCGTCGACACCGTCAGCCAGCGCCGAAAGGTGCTGCGCGCCCGAGCTATCAACGCGTTCGGCGCCTGCTTCACGGGTGTGGTGCTCGTCGTCATCATGGTCACGAAGTTCACGCACGGCGCGTACCTCGTCGTGATCGCGGTGCCGCTGCTGTGTCTGGTCATGCAGGCGATTCACCGCCACTACGCGTCTGTGCGCACCGAATTGCGCACCGACGGCGACGGCCAGGTGCTGCCGAGCCGGGTGCACGCGGTGGTGCTGGTCTCGGCCTGGCACAAGGCAACTCAGCGTGCCTTACTGTTCGCGAAAGCCACGCACCCCGATACCCTCACCGCACTCACCGTCAATGTCGACGACGAGGACACCCGGGCGTTGATGCAGGAGTGGGAGAAGCTCGACATCCAGATCCCGCTGAAGGTTGTCGAGTCACCGTATCGGGAGATCACCCGACCGGTGATCGACTACGTGAAGAAGATGCGGGAGAACGGGCCCCGCGATGTCGTCAACATCTACATCCCGGAGTACGTCGTAGGCCGATGGTGGGAAAACATTCTCCACAACCAAAGCTCCTTGCGTTTGAAGGGCCGGCTGCTGTTCGAGCCCGACGTGATGGTGACCAACGTGCCCTGGCAGCTGCGGTCGAGTGCCAGAACGGACCTCACCACTCCCCGCGCAGCAAGTCTCACGACTCGAAGCGGTAGCCCATCCCCGCCTCGGTGAGCAGATGCTTGGGGTGTGACGGGTCGTCCTCCAACTTGCGACGCAGTTGCGCCAAATACACCCGCAGATAGTGGGTTTCCTTGGCGTAGGCGGGACCCCACACCTCCTTGAGCAGTTCCTCGCGACCGACCAGCTTGCCGCGGTTGCGCACCAGCATTTCCAGCATGCCCCACTCGGTGGGGGTTAGGTGCACGTCGGCGCCATCCTTGACGACCTTCTTGGCCGCGAGATCGACTGTGAACGAGTCGGTTTCGACCACCGGCTCCTCGGCATCGAGCGCCACCGAACCGCGCCGGACCGCCGCGCGCAGCCGCGCGAGCAATTCGTCCATGCCGAACGGTTTGGTGACGTAGTCGTCGGCCCCGCTGTCGAGGGCCTCCACCTTGTCGCTGGAGTCGGTGCGTGCCGACAGCACGATCACTGGCGCCGTCAGCCACCCGCGCAAGCCGGCGAGCACCTCGATGCCCGACATGTCGGGTAAGCCGAGGTCGAGCACCACGACGTCGGGCGGGTGTTCGGCCGCGGCGCGCAGGGCGCCCGCGCCCGTCGCTGCCGTGGTCACCTCGTAACCACGCACTGACAGGTTGATGCGCAGTGCCCGCAGTATCTGCGGCTCGTCATCGATGACCAGTACCTTCGTCATGCGGTGGAATCTGTTGTCGGAGCGGATAATTCGATTTCGATGGTCAACCCTCCGCCAGGGGTGTCGGTGGCCTCGATCGTGCCACCCATGGCCTCGACGAAACCGCGGGCGACCGACAGGCCCAGGCCCACGCCGCTCGTATTGTCGCTGTCGCCGAGCCGCTGGAACGGTGCGAACAACCGTTCGGCGGCGCCACGGGGAATTCCTGGACCCTCGTCCGCGACCGCGATCAGCACGCGGTCGCCGACCTGGCCGGCGTTCACCCGCACCACGCTGTCCGGGGCGTAGCGCAGCGCGTTGTCGATCAAGTTGGCCAACACTCGTTCGAGCAACCCGCTGTCGGCCATTGCGACGGCGTCGCCGACCTCCACCTTCACCCGGTCGATTCCGGGCCGCTGAAATCCTGTGGCGCCCTTACTGATACTGACCAGCGCCCGCTGTACGACCTCTTCGAGGTAAACCCGGCGGAGCTCCGCGCGTACCACGCCTGCGGCCAGCCGAGAGGAATCGAGCAGGTTGCCCACCAGTGCGGTCAACTGGTCGACGGACTCCTCGATGGTGGCCAGGAGCTCGGCGGTGTCCTGGGGCGAGAATCCGACGTCGTCGGCGCGCAGGCTCGACGCCGCGGCCTTCGCGGCCGCCAACGGGGTGCGCAGATCATGGCTGACGGCCGACAGCAGCGACCGCCGGAGTTCGTCGGCGTGTGCGATCGCCGATGCCTTGCTGGCCTCCTCGGACAATTCCCGCTGTTTGACAAGTCCCGCGGCTTGCTTTGCCACTGCGGCCAATACGCGCCGATCACGCGCGGCAAGTCTGCGACCGCTCATCAGCATCCAGAATTCGTCGTCTCCGACTTCGACTGCGGTGTCGGCGGATTCGACGTCGGCACACGGTTCTTGCCCGACGCAGGCGACAATCTCGCTGGTGTCACCACGCACCCGCAGCATGCTGACCGCACGCTGTGAATAGGTCTCGCGGACACGCTCCAACAGCCCGGCCAGATCGGCGCCGCGCAGCACGGACCCGGCGAACAGGGCCAGCAGCTCGGCTTCTCGGGACGCGCGGCGGGCTTCGCGGGCGCGGCTAGCCGCGCTGTCCACAAGGGCTGCGACCGCGACAGCCACTGCCAGCAACACCAATTCGGTCACCGCGGCATCCGGCTCGGCGATAGTGAAGCTGTAGCGCGGCTCGGTGAGGAAGTAGTTCAGCAGAAGTCCTGACAGCACTGCGGACACCGCCGCGGGCGTGACGCCACCCAGGAGAGCGACCAGCAGCACGCCGACGAAGAACAACGCGCTTTCGCCGCCGATGGTCAGGAACCGGTCAAGGAAGAACACCGTCACGGCGCAGATCACCGACGGCACCACGACCGCTGCGAGCCACGACATCACGTGCCGACCTCTCGGAGGCAACGACCCGAGTGAGAAACCGCTGCGCGCCTCGTCGTGAGTCACCATGTGTACGTCGATTTTTCCGGACCGCTGCACTGTGGCGGCACCGATGCCTTCGTCGAAGATGCGCGCCCATCGCGACCGTCGCGACGTGCCCAGCACCAATTGCGTGGCATTCATTTCGCGGGCGAATTCGAGCAGGGCGGTCGGGACGTCGTCGCCCACCACGGTGTGAACGGTTGCGCCGAAACTGGCGGCGAGCTCGCGGATCTTGCCCATCTGCGGGGCGGACACCCCGGACAATCCGTCGCCCCGGACGACGTGGACCACCATCAGCTCGGCGCTCGACTTCGATGCAATACGAAAGGCCCTGCGCACCAATGTTTCCGATTCCGTACCGCCGGTGACGGCGACGACGACGCGCTCGCGCGCCTCCCAGGTCTCGGTGATTTTGTTGTCGGCGCGGTATTTCGCGAGGGCCGCGTCGACCTGGTCGGCAAGCCACAGCAGCGCGAGTTCGCGCAGGGCCGTGAGGTTTCCCGGACGGAAGTAGTTGGATAGCGCCGCATCCACCTTTTCGGGCGCGTACACGTTGCCGTGGGAGAGCCTGCGCCGCAATGCTTCCGGTGTGATATCGACCAGTTCGATCTGTGCGGCACCTCTGACGACCTCGTCGGGAATGGTCTCCTTTTGCTCGATTCCGGTGATTTGTGCGACGACGTCGTTGAGGCTCTCCAAGTGTTGGACGTTGACCGTCGAGATCACCGTGATGCCAGCCGCGAGCAATTCCTCGACGTCCTGCCACCTCTTCGGGTTCTTGCTGCCGGGAGTGTTGGTGTGGGCGAGTTCGTCGACGAGCACCACTGCCGGCCGTCGCGCCAGCACGGCTGCGGTGTCAAGCTCGGGAAACCGGCCCCCGCGGTAGGAGATGTAGCGCGGCGGTACCGTCTCGATACCGTCGAGCAGTTCGGCGGTCTTCTGGCGGCCGTGCGTCTCCACCACGGCCGCAACGAGATCGGTTCCGCGGCTCAGCCGGCGGTGCGCCTCACCGAGCATCGCGTAGGTCTTGCCGACGCCGGGAGCCGCACCGAGATAGATGCGCAGTTCCCCGCGTTTGTCGCTCACCTTGACATCATCCCCCCGCGGGCTAGCCAGCGACCGGATACCGCTGATCCAATGCGATGTTCAGGGCGAGGACGTCGACCCCGGGTTCGCCGAGGAATCCGAGGGTGCGGCCGTGCTCGTTGGCGTTGACGAGGCGACGAATCTGGTCCTCGCTGACGTGACGGGCCTTCGCGACGCGACCCACTTGAATCTGCGCATACGCCGGGCTGATGTCAGGGTCAAGGCCGCTGCCGCTGGCGGTCACCGCGTCGGCGGGCACCACGGGATCGGCCGGCGCAGCGCCGCGAACCGGCACGATCTGTCCGACCGAGTAGTCCTGTCCCTCGAGCGCACACTCGACGCGCACGCCCTCGTAGGCGTCGATGAACGGACGGCGGGTCGTCGAGCACGGTTCATTCACACTGACCACGCGAAGCGGATGAACGACATTCCCGTTCGCGTCCCGAGGTCCGATCACCGACAAAACGGCGCCCACCCCGTTGCCCGTGCAGAACGGCCGCGAGCCGTCGACGTGCTCGAGTTTGCCGATCGCTGCGCTACGCATGCACACCTGCGTGAGCAGGCTCGGCTTTCCGGGGATGTCCACGATGCTTTCCGGGCCCAGGTTGCTGGCGCCCGTGGACAGGGGGTCGTAGCCGGCGCCCGCCGCAGAGGGTCGACTCTGGAAGTACTGCGGCAGGGCGTTTCCGGCTGCGTCCGTGAAGGATTGACCGATCAGCTTGCTGCCCACTGCTTTGTCGCCGACGTCGACGATCGATCCGTCGGCGTTGCGGTGCAGGATGGGAAGGAGCGAGATCAGCCATATCGCGACGGGATAGACCAGCCCGGTGATGACGGTCAAGGCCAGTAACGCGCGAAATGCGGCCCAATGCTGGCGAATGACGTTGGAGAGCTTCATCTCACGACATCCCCGGAATAAGCTGCACGACGAGGTCGACGAGCTTGATGCCGATGAACGGTGCGATGATTCCGCCGAGCCCGTAAATGTAGAGGTTGCGGCTCAACAACTTTGACGCGCTGTTCGGCGTGTAGCGGACTCCTCGCAGCGACAGCGGAATCAGCGCGATGATGATCAGCGCATTGAATATCACCGCGGACAGAATCGCCGACTGCGGGCTGTGCAGCCGCATGATGTTCAGCAGGTCCAAACCGGGGAACAAGGCGACGAACATCGCGGGGATGATGGCGAAGTACTTCGCGATGTCGTTGGCGATCGAGAACGTTGTCAGGGCGCCGCGGGTGATCAGCAGTTGCTTTCCGATCTCGACGATCTCGATCAGCTTCGTCGGATCGGAATCCAGGTCGACCATGTTGCCGGCTTCTTTGGCCGCCGAGGTCCCGGTGTTCATCGCTACGCCGACGTCGGCTTGCGCCAATGCCGGCGCGTCGTTGGTCCCGTCGCCGGTCATCGCGACGAGCTTGCCGCCGTCCTGCTCGCGTTTGATCAGCGCCAGCTTGTCTTCAGGCGTGGCCTCGGCGAGGAAGTCGTCGACGCCGGCTTCGTCGGCAATGGCCTTGGCGGTCAGCGGGTTGTCTCCGGTGATCATCACCGTACGGATGCCCATTCTTCGCATCTCGTCGAAGCGCTCACGCATGCCTTGCTTGACAACGTCTTTGAGGTGGATGACCCCGAGCACCGCGGCACTGCCGTCGACGACTTCGCCGACGACAAGCGGGGTGCCGCCGCCGGCCGAGATCCCGTCTACGATGTCGGCCAATTCGGGTGGCACCCCGCCTCCCTGGCTGCTCACCCACTCCGCGACCGAACTGGCGGCGCCCTTGCGCAACCGGTGTCCGTCGTTAAGGTTCACCCCGGACATCCGGGTGGCGGCGCTGAACGTCACCCACTGTGCGTCCGCAAGCTCTCCGGGTGTGCGGGCCCGTAGCCCGTAGCGCTGTTTGGCGAAGACGACCACCGAGCGACCTTCCGGAGTCTCGTCGGCGAGGCTCGACAGCTGCGCGGCGTCAGCCAGCCGTTGGGCCGAGACACCCTGCACCGGAACGAAATCCGACGCCTGCCGATTGCCCAGCGTGATTGTGCCGGTCTTGTCGAGCAGCAGGGTGTTGACGTCACCGGCGGCTTCGACTGCGCGACCCGACATCGCGAGGACGTTGCGCTGCACCAGCCGGTCCATGCCCGCGATGCCGATCGCCGACAGCAGCGCGCCGATGGTCGTCGGGATCAGGCACACCAACAGTGACACCAGCACGATGCCAGTGATCCCGTCATCGCCCAACGCTTGCGTGTCGGCGACGCCGGGATTGTTCGCCTTCGAGAAGATCGCGAGCGGCTGAAGCGTTGCGACCGCGAACAAGAAGATGATCGTCAGCGCCGCAAGCAGAATGTTCAGCGCGATCTCGTTCGGCGTCTTTTGCCGTTTCGCACCTTCGACGAGCGCGATCATCTTGTCGATGAAGCTCTCTCCGGGCCTCTGGGTGATCTTGACGACGATGCGGTCGGACAGCACCGTGGTACCACCGGTGACCGCTGACCGATCTCCGCCGGATTCGCGGATCACCGGCGCGGATTCTCCGGTGATCGCTGACTCGTCCACCGACGCAATGCCTTCCACCACATCGCCGTCACCGGGAATGATGTCGCCGGCCTCGACGACGACGATGTCGCCGGGCTTCAGCAGCGCCGCGGCGACTTCCTCCTCGGCGGATCGGCCTCCCGTGCTCCACCCGGTCAGGCGGCGAGCCGTGGTGTGGGCCTTGGCTTTCCGAAGGGTGTTGGCCTGAGCTTTGCCGCGTCCCTCGGCCACAGCTTCGGCGAGGTTGGCGAAAAGAACTGTCAGCCAGAGCCAGAGGACCGTCAGCCAGGCGAACCACGCCGGGGCGGTGATCGCCAGCACAGTGGCCCAGGCTGCGCCGATCTCCACGATGAACATCACAGGATTGCGCCACAACGTCCGCGGATCGAGCTTGCGAAGCGCGTCGGGCGTCGACCTCACCAACATCTGCCCGCGAAACGGCGGTTTCGCACGTCTGCTCTCGTGATTTGCGTGCGAAACGGCGGTTTCGCGCGGTGCGGAGATGAGTGTCATCCTCAGTGGATCCCTTCTGCGAGGGGACCGAGCGCGAGCATCGGCAAGAATGTGAGCGCGACAAGGACGACCGTCACCGCAGCCACCATGCCCACGAACTGCGGCCGGTGCGTGGGAAGCGTGCCCGCGGACTCCGGCGTCGCGCCCTGTGCCGCTAATGAACCCGCCAGCGCCAGCACCAAGACCATCGGCAGGAACCTGCCGAACACCATGGCAAGGCCCAAAGCCGTGTTGTACCAGGTGGTATTCGCGCTGAGGCCGGCGAACGCAGAGCCGTTGTTATTGGCGGCCGAGGTGAACGCATAGAGCACTTCGGAAAGCCCGTGCGGGCCGGTGTTCAGCATTGCCGCGCGCTGGCCCGGCAACGCCATCGCGATCGCCGTGCCGACCAACACGATCATCGGAGTGATCAGGAAATAGCCTGCGGCGAGCTTGATTTCGCGCGGTCTGATCTTCTTGCCCAGGTACTCCGGTGTGCGGCCCACCATCAGGCCCGCGACGAAGACGGTGACGACGGCGAGGATCAGCATGCCGTAGAGGCCTGAGCCGGTGCCGCCAGGCGCAACTTCACCGAGTTGCATGTTGAACAGCGTCATCAAGCCGCCCAGGCTGGTGTAGGAGTCGTGAGCCGAATTCACCGCACCGGTCGACGTGAGCGTCGTCGCATCTGCGAACACCGCCGAATCCGCCGCGCCGAAACGTTGTTCGATGCCTTCCATCGATGCGCCCACCGCCGTCGGCACGGTGCCGTGGTGCCGCATCTGGAACCACGTCATCAGCGTCACGCTGATCAACGCCAGCGACGCCATCACCGCGGCGATCGCATAGCCCTGCTTCTTGCTGTTCACCATCCGGCCGAACGTGCGGGGCAGTGAAGTGCTGATGCACAGCAGCAGAAAGACTTCGAACCAGTTGATCCAGCGCGTGGGGTTTTCGAATGGATGCGCGGAATTCGCGTTGTAGAAGCCGCCGCCGTT
>DASRFZ010000006.1:0-12314 GCA_035651275.1 Mycobacterium sp.
CGGCTGGTAGTACTCCTTGGTGCGCCAGTGCGCCCGCGATCCCGCCGCCTCGTCCGGCAGCCACGCCCAGCTGCCCTCGGTCGGCGGGGTCGTGGTGACCGTCAATGCGCGCTCGACGGCGGCCTTGTCGCTGATCGGCGCGTTGAACTGAATGATGATCGGAGCGGCGATGCCGACCGTCTGCCCGTCCGCGAGTTGGAACTGGCCGTTGACGGTCGCGTTGGGCTTGACGGTGCTGAACTTGCCGTTGACGGGGACAGTGGTGCCGTCACGGCCCACGACGGCGCCCTCCCACTTGTACACCGCGCCGTAGCCCAGCGGCTCGGTCACCGCGAACGATGTGCGGTCGTGGCTCAGCGCGCCGGCGACAGCCTTGCCGTCGGTGTTGGTCAGCGTGACGCGCTGGAACCAGCCGTTGCTGACATCGGCGCCGACCGGTGCAGTCGGCACGACGTCCTTGGCGGCATCGTTGGGGCGAAACGTCACGGTGGGCTTCGGGGGCGGACCCGCTTGCTCGGCTTGTTTGCCAGAACTGCCCGCACACGCAGCCAAGGCACCAGGCGCAACCACGCCGACCGCCAGCGCAGTCAGCGCTTGGCGTCGGTTGATTCGTGGCACGTAGTTGGCTGGTGTCACGCCGACCAAGGGTACCGGCGCGACGCTTCGGACCTTAAATCGTCACGCCTACCAGCACCGGCTCCGGTTCAAGCGTGACGCCGAACGCGCTGGATACGCCGTCGCGGATCGTGCGGGCCAGCGCGACGATATCGGCGGCTGTGGCCGCCCCGCGGTTGGTGATAGCCAGCGTGTGCTTGGTCGACAACCGCGCGGGCGCGTCCGGCCCCGGAAATCCTTTGCCGAACCCGGCCTGCTCGACGAGCCACGCGGCGGCCAGCTTGACCCCGTCAGGTGCGGCGAAGTGCGGCATCGGCCCGTCGACGCGTCGCCTCAGCACTTCGTACTCTTGTTGCGGCACAACAGGATTGGTGAAGAACGAGCCGACGCTGAAGGTATCGGGATCGGCGTCGTCGAGCACCATGCCCTTGCGCCCGCGCAGTCCCAACACCGCCTCGCGCACCCGCGACGGCTCGGCGCGGTCCCCGTCGCGAGCGCCCAGCGCGTCGACAAGTTCCCGGTATCGCAGCGGCGCGCTCGCCCCGGTGGCATCGAGCGCGAATTCGACCTCCAGCACGACCGCGGTCTGTGTGTTCTTCAGCACACTGCGCCGGTAGCCGAATCCCAGGTCAGCGGGCTCGACCCAGCGATCCCTGCCGCTGGTCCGGTCGAAAAGACGCACCCGGGTGATCACGTCGGCGACTTCGACGCCGTACGCGCCGACGTTCTGCACCGGCGTCGCGCCGGCCGAGCCGGGAATGCCCGACAGACACTCCAGCCCGCCCAGACCGTGACGCAGTGATGCGCACACGACGTCATCCCAGACCGCGCCCGCCTCTACCCGCAACCTCGAACCGTCAACCGAGACACCGGTAGTCGCGAGCCGGACAACAGTCAGATCGGTGAGTTCGTCAGCGATCACCACGTTGGAACCACCGGCCAGCACCAGCGCTTCGGGGCCGGTTTCACGCAGCGCGGCGACCACCTGATCCGTTGTGCTGCAAGTGATCACGCGCCGCGCGACCGGGCCGACCCGCAGAGTCGTCAGCGGTGCGAGAGGGACGTCCTCCGCAACGCTGGCACCCGCGAATCCTGCAGTGGCCACGGCGGCTAACGGTAGCGTGGCCTGCTATGTCGCGTTCATTCGACTTGTCGGCCGACTACACCGGCAGCGTCGAACAAGTGCACTCGGCGTTCTCCGACGAGCACTACTGGCTGGCACGACTGGCCGACTCGGGTGCCGACACCGCATCGCTGGACTCGATGACCGTCGACGACGACGGCACCGTGCGGGTCGCGACGACTCAGCGCCTGCGCACCGACCGCCTGCCGGCGATGGTCACGCAATTCCATCCGCGCGACCTGGAGATCGTCCGCAACGAGACGTGGCGGCCGGTCAGCGACGGCGTCGCGCACGCGAAAGTCACGGGTGCCGTGGCGGGGGCGCCGGTATCGCTGGCCGGCACGGCCGTGCTAACACCCACCGAGGTCGGCTCCCGGTTGACGTTCACCGCGGCCGTCGAGGTCCACATCCCGCTGGTGGGCGGAAAGCTGGAGAGCTTCATCGGCGGCAAACTCGCCGAACTTGTTGCCGCAGAGCAGCGTTTCACCACGGTGTGGATCACCGAGAATGCGTGAGCTGGCGGTTAGCCTGAGTCCATGAGTCGCCGTCTCGACTACACGGTCGAGTTCGCCGCCCCGGCCGAGAAGATCTACCAGGACTTCACCAGCCGCGAGTACTGGGAAACGTTGATGGCGGCCTATCGCACCGCGGCCCCGCAGTCGGAGATCACCCGCTTTCACTGTGACGACTCCGGCACGCAGATCGTGTTCACGCAGACCCTGCGGCGCGCGTACCTGCCGCCCATCGCCCGCCCCGTGATGCCCGTCGACATGGTGATCACTCGAGAACAACATTTCGAACCGTACGACCACACCGCCAACCGGGCGCGCGGCACGTACAAGGCGTCAATTCCCGCCGGCCCCGGGCACTTTGGCGGTCGATACACCCTCACCGAGACCGACACCGGCAGCAGGCTGCAGCTCGCCAGCGTCTGCAAGGTTTACATCCCGCTGATCGGCGGGAAGCTCGAAGACCTGATCCTGAGCAACATCACGGTGCTGTTGGACGCCGAAGAAGCGTTCACCGCGGATTGGATCAGTCAGCACCACTGAGTACCCTCAGCCCAGCATGGTCAGCATCGCAGCGCAGCGCGCGGCGTCCTCCGCGACCGCCAGCAGGCGCGTCGCGCTGACCACGCTGGCCGCCATCGCCGTCGTGTGGGCCGGATTCGCGGCAGCGATCATCGCCGGCGTGCACGGGACGGGCACGGCCTTCCTCGATCTGTACGTGTACCGCGCCGGCGGGCATGCGGTGCTGTCCGGGCATTCGCTGTACGCGCCGGACTTCGACACCGTCAACAACTCGCCGTTGGGTCTGCTGTTCACCTATCCGCCGTTCTCGGCGCTGCTGTTCGTGCCGCTGGCGATGGTCCCGATGAGCGTGGCGAAGGTCGTGATGACCCTGCTGACGCTGACGACGTGCGCCGTCCTTTTCGCCGTCGTGCTCGCGGCGACGGTGGGCAAGTGGGACCGGCTGTCCAGCTGGCGGGCGCTCACCGCGCCGATGTCAGTCCGGACCGGGAAGATGCTCTTCGCCGCCGCACTGATCTTCATCTTCAGCACACCGGTGATCGGCAACTTCACCTACGGCCAGGTGAACGTCATCTTGTACGCCGCCGTGGTGTGCGACATCCTCCTGCCGCGGGTCTGGTGGCCGCGAGGGATGCTCGTCGGTCTCGCCACCGCGGTCAAGCTCACGCCGGCCGCATTCATCGGCTACTTCCTGGTCACCCGGCAGTGGCGCGCGCTGGCGGTGTCGGTCGTGACGACCGCCGCCGCCGTCTTCGTGAGCTGGCTCGTCATGCCGTCGGACACCGTCCAGTACTTCCGGTCGACGGTGTTCGACCCCGGGCGGATCGGCGGGCTCGCCTTCTCGTCGAACCAGTCCCTGCGCGGTGCGATGGAGCGGCTGCCCGCGCTGGATTCAATCGCTCGGCCGGTATGGCTGGTCGCGACCGTGCTGATCCTGGTGCTGGCCTTCGTCGCCGTCGAGGCGAGCCGACGGTGCGGCGACACCGTCGCTGCGATGCTGTCGGTCGCGATCGCAGAGCTGCTGTGCTCACCGGTGTCGTGGTCTCACCACTGGGTGTGGCTGTCCGCGGCGGCCATCTATTTCCTGGCGCGCTGGGCGATGTCCGACGATTCGCGAACGCTGGCCGCGGGGACGGCTCTGGCCACGATCGCGATCGCGGCGCCGTGGATCTTCTTGCCGCACAGCCATTCTCGTGAGCGGCTGTGGAATCCGATCGAACATGTGCTCGGTGGGGTGTGGGCGGTCGCGGGCGTGACGCTGCTGGTGTGGTTTGCGACGGCCCCGGTGCGCAGGGCGCGGGCGCAAGTCGCGGCGGCATAGGCTCGTCGCATGCGCATCGCGCTCGCGCAGATCCGGTCCGGCACCGACCCGTCGGCGAACCTGAAGCTGGTCGCCGACGACACCGCCCGCGCGGCCGACGCGGGGGCCGCGCTGGTTGTGTTCCCCGAAGCGACGATGTGCCGCTTCGGGGTTCCGCTGGCGCCGGTCGCCGAGCCGCTGGACGGGCCGTGGGCGACGCGGGTGCGGTCCATCGCCGAGAAGGCCGCCATCGTCGTCGTCGCGGGAATGTTCGTGCCCGCCGCCGACGGACGCGTCACCAACACCGTCATCGCCACCGGACGAGGCGTCGACACCCATTACCACAAGATCCATCTGTACGACGCGTTCGGTTTCAGCGAATCCCGTACGGTCGCACCGGGATTCGAGCCCGTCGTGATAGACGTCGACGGCGTCGGCGTGGGCTTGACGACGTGCTACGACGTGCGGTTCCCGGCGCTGTACACCGAGCTCGCCGACCGCGGCGCGCGGGTGATGACGGTCAGCGCGTCGTGGGGTTCGGGACCCGGAAAGCTCGAGCAGTGGCGGCTGCTGGTCCGAGCGCGCGCACTCGACTGCACCAGCTTCGTCGCCGCGGCCGGGCAGGCGTACCCGGGACCCGAGCTCGCCGCGTCGGCCGGGGCGCCCGTCGGCGTCGGCGGAAGCCTCATCGCGTCACCGCTGGGCGAAGTCGTCGCGGAGGCCCACGCCGATCCGCAGCTCGTCGTCGCCGACGTCGACCTCGACGCCGTCACCGCAGCCCGCGACACGCTCGCCGTTCTTCGCAACCGCTCAGTGTTCGCTCAGACGGATAAGGCAGAATCGCCCGCGTGACGACGCCGCAGGGCCCTCCGAACAACCCTGACCCCAGGATCTGGGCGCGGCCCGGCGGCCAGCAAGGTCAGCCACCTCCGCCTCAGCCTCCGCGACCGGCCCCTCCGCAGCGGCCGACTCCTCCGCGTGAGGGCCCGACGCAGCGCATTCCGCGGCCCGGCAGCCCGATGGACCAGCCCACGCAACACATTCCGCGGCCCACACCGACAGAGGGACCGACCCAGCAGATCCCGCGGCCGGGCCCGCAACAGATCCCGGCGGAGCCGTCCGCGTCGCAGCCGCCGGCCGAACCGAAACCCAAGAAGCGGGGCTTTCTGCGCGACCCGCTGTCGATCGTCCTCGTCATCGTCATCGTGCTGGCGCTGGCCGCCGCCGGGCTGGCCGCCGGCGAGCTGTACGCCCGCCACGTCGCCGACGGCAAGGTGGCCGCGGCTACCCAATGCGTGACCCAGGACAGCGCGAACGTGTCGTTCGCGGCGCTGCCGCCGTTTTTGTGGCAGCACATCCGCGGCGACTACGACAACGTCAACATCACCACCGCGGGCAACCAGATCAAGGCCGCGAAGGGCATGAAGGCCGACATCTCGATCAAGAATGTCCGGCTTGACGGCGGCAAGTACGGCCAAGGGACCATCGGCGCGCTGAATGCGACGATCACGTGGTCCGCGGACGGCATCGCAAAGACTGTGCAGCAAGGGATTCCGCTGATCGGCAGCTTGGTCACCGGTGTCAAGACCAGTGGGTCGGACAAGACGATCGAGTTGGACGGCGCATTCGGCAGCATCATCACCAAGCCGCACGTCGACAACCGCAAGCTCACATTGGAAGTCGTCAAGGTCACCGCGTTAGGTTTCAACCTCCCGCCCGAGACTGTGCAGTCGACGCTGAACGGGCTCACCGACAAGCTGGCCCAGAAGTATCCGCTCGGGGTTCTGCCGGATAGCGTCGACGTCACGGATTCCGCTGTGGTGGGCTACTTTTCGACGCAGAACGCCGACATTCCGAAACCGGACCCCAACGATCCCGACTCGAAGTGCTTCGAAAACCTCTAGGCCTTTAGGCCTTCGAGTACGCCGCGGGTGCCGGACAGACCCAGCCGTGTCGCGCCGTTGTCGATCAGAATGCGAGCCTGCTCGGCCGTGCGGATGCCGCCGCTGGCCTTGACGCCCAGCCGATCTCCGACCGCGCCGGCCATCAACGCGACGGCCCGCGGTGTCGCGCCGCCGGATGGGTGAAAACCCGTGGAGGTCTTGACGAAATCGGCGCCCGCGTCCGCCGCGATCTGACAAACGTCGACGATGAGCGGCCAGCCGCATAACTCGGCGAGCGCCGCCGACTCGATGATCACCTTTAGCGTTACGCCGGGGATCGCGCTTCTCACACCGGCGATGTCGGCGTGCACTGCGTCCCAGTCACCGGTGAGGGCGGCGCCGACGTCGATCACCATGTCGACTTCTGACGCGCCGTCGGTCACTGCCAGTTCGGCTTCCCGCGCCTTGATTTCGGTCAGATGCTTGCCCGACGGGAAGCCCGCCACCGACGCGACCACGGGTCCGTCGGAGGGACGGGCCGACGTCGCCACCGACACCATCGACGGGGATACGCACACCGCGTAGGTGCCGAGCTCGACGGCCTCAGCCATCAGCGCGGTCACGTCCGCGGCGGTCGCTTCGGGTTTGAGAAGCGTGTGGTCGACGAGCTTGGCCAAAGTGTCGCGCGTGAGCCGCACTAGGCAGGCTCTCCGACACCGCCGGGGTTGCAACCGGTTTCGATCATTTTCGGGGAGTCGACAACAGGCCGCCACGGCTCCAGATTCCAGCTGGTCTTGCCGGGCTGCGCGAATTCGGCCAGCTGCCAATGACATACGAACTGATCGCGCATGCCGGGCAGGTCGGCGTCAGGCGCGTCGGCGAGCACCTCGGACCACGCCTCGTCGGAGCTGACGAAATCGGTGCTCGCTTCGCGGCCGGCGGGGGTGGGATACACCCGCAGACTGGACAGGTCGGCCCAATGCACCCACTCGGTGTGGTCGATGTACGGCGGAGGGGGCGCAGGGGCCACGTCGGCGCGAGCGGTCGCGGCGATCGGATGGATCAGCGGCAGGACCGCGGCAGCTACCGCGACGAACAGAAGCCGACGCATCGAGCTAGCGCGACTTCCCTTGGATATCGAGGAGTTTCGGCCGGACGTCGACCAGGTAGATGCCAGCCGCACAGGCGGCGATGACCGGGCCCATGATCCCCAGCACAAGCGTGAGAAGACCCGACACTCCGAGGATGATCAACCACACCGGCTTGGTCAGCTTGCCTGCCGCGGTGTACGCGTCGCTGCGCTGCATCGCCGCGTGAACGAACGCGTAGACCGCCAGCGCGAAGCCGGCGAACTGCAAAACAATCAGGACGGTGTCCCTCAGCTCGAACATCACTGCTCAAGCCTACGGGGACACCGTCCCGATCGTCGAACTGCGCTCTGGTTCTCCCCGGAGCTGCGCTCTACCCCAGGGTCACTTCTGGGTGACCTTCTTGGCCGCACCCTTCTTGGCCGGGGCCTTCTTGGCGCTGGCCTTCTTCACCGGGGTGGCCTTCTTGACGGCCTTCTTCGCCGGAGCCTTCTTGGCGGTCTTCTTCGGCGCGTCGCGGCCGATCAGCTTCGCGGCCCGCTCACCCACCGCGCGGGTCTGGCTGGCGACGTTGCCGAGCGCCTCCTGGGTCAGCTCGACGGTCTCGCTGAACCGCTTCTCGGCCTGCGCGCGGCGCTCCTCGAAGCCCGGCTGGCTGCGCAGCCGCTCCAGCGCGGCCTCGCCACGCGAGATCAGCTCGTTGTACAGCTCGGTGGCCTGCTCGCGGTAACCCTCGGCGGCCTCACGCAGCTCGTCGCTGCTCAGGCGGTCACGGAGCTCCTCGGCGCGCTGCGGCAGATCCTCGCGCAGCTTGGCGATCCGGCCGCGGGTCTCCTCGACCCGGCCCGACGCGTCGGTGCGGGCCTCCTCGGCGCGCTCACGCAGCGCGAGAACGATGTCGTTGACACGCTCGAGGGCCAGGTCAGCGGCGCCGACCGCGGCGAGCAGCGGAGCCTTCAGGTCCTCGACGTTGGGGTTGTTCTTCTGGGTCTTCTTAGCCATGGTGTGTGTCCTTTCGTTCGGTTGACTCGGCTCTTCGGATTGCACGTTGTGCTTGACAGTCAGGCAGTTGACGACTCCTCACGGGCAGCTTCGTTCTGTTGGCAGAAGGAGGAGTAGATGTCGAGCAGAACCTGCTTTTGCCGCTCGGTGATCGCGGTGTCGTTAACGACCGCGTGGCGCACCGCGCTGGGCTCCGAAGGCTCGAGGATTCCGGCCCGGATATAGAGCACCTCCGCAGAAACCCGCAATGCCTTCGCGATCTGGCTGAGCACGTCGGCAGACGGTCTGCGCAATCCGCGCTCGATCTGGCTGAGATACGGATTGCTGACACCGGCCTTTTCGGCCAATTGCCGCACCGACACCTGGGCCGCCTCACGCTGCGCCCTGATGAAGCTGCCGATGTCCTGGGCCGCGTTGGTCACCACGGTGGCGATGTCGGCAGCCGGAACCTCAGCAGAAGCCTCTGCCTGTTGCGTCATCGATTACCACCTCGGCGAACGGGTATCAGTACGGACAACCGCCACCCTACGATGGAGTGCTAACTTTTGCAAGCAGTCAGCTAGCGTTCTCTTAGAAAAGCAGCTGGGCGACGGTATAAATGACCAGTCCGGCCAACGAACCGACGACTGTTCCATTGATCCGGATGAATTGCAAATCCCGTCCGACGTGCAGTTCGATGCGCCGGCTGGCTTCGTCGGCGTCCCACCGCTCGACGGTGTCGGTGATGATCGCGGTGATCTCTATGCCGTACTCGGCCACCAGGTGCCGGGCACCGCGGATGATCCAGTCGTCGACCTTGTCCCGCAGGTCGGCGTCGTCGCGCAGCGACTCCCCGATGTGCATGACGGAGTCGGCGATGCGGGTGCGCAGCGCGCTCGACGGGTCGTCGACGGATTCCAGGACGTTGCGCTTGAGCGCGGTCCACGCCGTTTCGGCTGCGCGGGCAACCTCGTCGCGGGCCATGATCTGCTCTTTGACGTTTTCTGCGCGCTGGATCGTGTCCTCGTCGTGCTGAAGGTCGTCGGCGAATTCGAACAGGAACCGGGTCGCCGACCGGCGCAATTCGTGGTCGGGGTTGCGGCGCACCTTGTCGGTGAAGTCCATCAGCTCGCGGTGGATGCGGTCACCGACGAGGTGGTCGACCCACCGGGGCGACCAGGTGGGCGAGTCACGCTCGACCACCCGCTGGATGACCTCGCCGGCGTTCAGAGACCACTGGAATGCCCGGTCCGCGAGCAATTGCAGCAGCGCCTCCTGCCGGTTCTCCTGCAACAGCGTGCCGAGGACCCGGCCCACCGGAGGACCCCATTTCGGCTCGGCCAGGCGCTTGATGATCATCCGGTCGAAGACATGTTGCACATCGTCGTCGCGCAGCATTTCGATCAGCACGCGCAACATGTTGCTGGCCTCGCCGGCGACCCGGGTGGCATGGCCGCGGTCTGCCATCCACTTGCCCAGCCGACTGGCTACCTGGGCATCGCGAAGTTTGTCCTCGACAACGTCGGCCGACAGGAAGTTCTCCCGAACGAACGTGCCGAGACCCTCACCGAGCTGGTCCTTTTTGCGCTTGATGATCGCGGTGTGCGGGATCGGGATGCCGAGAGGGTGTTTGAACAGGGCAGTGACCGCGAACCAGTCGGCGAGGGCACCGACCATGCCCGCCTCGGCGGCGGCTCCGACGTAGCCCGCCCACGCGCCCGCCTCGTGCGCCGCCGCCCATCGGCACGCCAGGAACAGCACCGTCGCGCCGACCAGGAAACCCAGCGCGACGAGCTTCATGCGGCGCAGCGCTTTGCGACGTTGTTCGTCGGCGCTCTCGTCGGCCGCGAACATCCCACCCAGGTCGGCTTTCGGCCGGGCGGGATCAGTGAGGCGATGGGCCACTTCACCATCATCCAGGCAAATGCAACGATCTGCGGCCAGGAGCGCGTCGCGCCGTAATATCGACGGGGGCTAACGAACGGACATTCTCAACAGTGGCAGATCGTACGACGGCGACAACCGTGAAGGTTGACGGCCGCAAGCGGCGCTGGCACCGGCACAAGGTGGAGCGCCGCAACGAGTTGGTGGACGGCACCCTGGAAGCTATCCGTCGTCGTGGCCGCGACATCAGCATGGACGAGATCGCCGCCGAGATCGGGGTGTCGAAGACCGTCCTGTACCGCTACTTCGTCGACAAGAACGACCTCACCACCGCGGTGATGATGCGCTTCGCGCAGACGACGCTGATCCCGAACATGACGAAAGCGCTGTCGTCGAATCTGGACGGCTTCGAGCTGACTCGCGAGATCATCCGCGTGTACGTCCAGACCGTCGCGTCCGAGCCCGAGCCGTATCGCTTTGTGATGGCGAACAGTTCGGCGAGCAAGAACGTCGCCGATTCGGAGCGGATCATCGCCCGCATGCTTGCGGTGATGCTGCGAAGCCGGATGCAAGCGGCCGAAATGGACACCGCGGGTGCCGAGCCGTGGGCGTACATGATTGTCGGCGGCGTGCAGCTGGCTACCCACTCGTGGATGTCGGACCCGCGGATGAGTGCCGACGACCTGATCGACTACCTGACCATGCTGTCGTGGAATGCGTTGTGCGGCATCGTCGAAGTCGGCGGGTCGTTGGAGAACTTCCGCGATCAGCCGCACCCGCCGCCGATCGTGCCGCTCCGTGACGCGGGGCCGCCGTGAAGGACCGGTGGAACCGCGACGCGCGCAGCGTCCTGAAATTCCGCGCCGGCGAGAAAGTCGGTGACATCGACACTGACGCCACTCCCGGCTTCACAGGCAAGAAGAAACACGCGTCGACAATTCAAGACGAACGCAACGACTGCTTCGCCGAACTTCAGGAGCTGTTGTACGCGAACAGCAGAACAGACGAGGGCAATCAGCAGTCGGTACTGCTGGTGCTGCAGGGCATGGATACGTCAGGCAAGGGCGGAATCGTCAAACACGTTGTCGGAGCGGGCAATCCGCAGGGCCTGCGCTATACCGCGTTCGGTGTGCCGACCGAGGAGGAGAAGTCCCATCACTTCCTGTGGCGCATTCGTAAGGCGCTGCCACCGGCGGGTCACATCGGGGTGTTCGACCGGTCGCACTACGAGGACGTGTTGATCGTCCGGGTGCACAACCTGGTGCCGCCCGAGGTGTGGGGCGCTCGCTATGACGAGATCAACGCATTCGAACGCGAAATCGTGGATAGTGGAACGACTTTGGTGAAGGTTGCGATGTTCGTGTCGCTCGACGAGCAGAAGAAACGGCTCACGAGACGGCTGAATCGGCCTGACAAGTACTGGAAGTACAACCCGAGCGACCTCGACGAGCGCAAGCTATGGCCGGCCTACCAGGAGGCGTACCAAGCGATCTTGGATCGCACATCCACGGACTACGCGCCGTGGTACGTAGTGCCCTGCGACCGCAAATGGTACAGCCGGCTCGCGGTAACGGAGCTGCTGATCGGAGCGCTGTCGGATCTCCAGTTGGCCTGGCCGGCAGCAGATTTCGACGTCAAGGCCGAGCGGCGTCGCCTCAAGCACGCCTAAAGCCAGTCCGGCGTCGCGCCGCCTGCGTCGCGCCGAGCGCGGCCGTCTCACCCGAGCGCCGAGACCGGGGTTTTGTACGAATTTCGGCTGATTTCTATCCACAACCCTGGTCTCGGCGGAACCGTATGCCCCGTTTGGCGCGTCACTGCGAATATGGACGCATTACCCGGATTGCTCGTGGCATCAGAGGCGGTGGCCGCAGGACGGTTGACACGCCAACAGATACGCGCCAACTACACCAAGTTGCACCGGAACGTGTACATGCTGAACGGACTCAAACTCGACGCTCGCGTGCGAGCGAGGGCTGCGTGGCTGTGGTCAGGCAGAACCGCCGTCGTTGCAGGAAATTCTGCCGCCGCTCTTCTTGGAGCGCGTTGGATACCGGCAGACGCCCCAGCGGAGCTGGCGCGCACATGGGCACCAGCGCCAGCAGGCATCGTTCTGCACAGCGGGGAGTTGGCAGCCGACGAGATCCGACGCGTCGGCGACGTTGATTGCACTACGGCGGCGAGGACGGCCTATGACCTCGGCCGCCGACTCCCCATGGATACCAACATCATCCGAATCGACGGTTTGCTGAACGCGACCGGCTGCACGATCGAGCGGGTGGTCGAAATCGCCGACCGGTATCCAGGCGCGCGTGGCATCCGCCGATTACGAGCCGCGTTGCAATACGTCGACCCCGGCGCCGAATCGCCACCCGAGACTCGCCTTCGGCTGCTTCTCGTGCGTGCCGGAAT
>DASRFZ010000007.1:0-5359 GCA_035651275.1 Mycobacterium sp.
CAGTACGTGCCCGCGATCGCGGCTGACACCGCCCACCTGACCGTCTTTCAGCGGACACCTATCTGGGTGAGCCCGCGCTTCGACGAGCCTTTCACTGCCGAACAGCAGGAACTGTTCGAACGCGACCTCGCCGAAGCGCTCAAGGTCCGCGATGCCGCTTTCCAGCAGTACGAGTCGGCCAACTTCCTCGTCGACTCTGACATGACCAAAGAGCTGACCGCGGTCGCACACAGTTATCTGATGCGCAAGGTGAAAGACCCCGAGCTGCGCGCCAAGCTGACTCCCGACTATCCGCTCGGATGCAAACGACCACTACAATCACGTGACTGGTTCCCGACGTTCGCGCTGCCGAACGTGACTCTGGAAACGTCACCGATAGTCGAATTCACGCCGCGCGGTTTGCGCACCGCCGGCGGTATCGAGCATGAGGTGGACACCGTCGTCTACGGCACTGGCTTCAAGGCCGCTGATTATCTCAGCAGCGTCGACATCTACGGCGCCAGGGGACGGCGACTTCGCGACGACTGGCACGACGGCGCCGAGGCATATCTGGGAACCGTAATCCCCGGCTATCCCAACCTCTTTACGCTCTACGGCCCGAACACCAACGGCGTTACATCTATCATCTACATCCTCGAAGCACAGACCGAGTTCGTCCGCCGCACCCTCGATATCATGGTCCGAGACCAGCTGCAGGCAATCGACGTCAGACGTGAGGTCCACGATGCCTACAACGACGAAATCCAACGCGCCATGACCAACACCGTGTGGATGGCGAACTGCAACAACTACTTTCGCCATCCGAACGGTAAGGTTGTAACCCAATTCCCATACAGTGGAACTACATTCGTCCAGCGCCTCACCCAGGTTCAGCTCGATCACTTCCACACATCGCCGAAGGCCGGAGAGAAGGCATGCCTGGAGTCCACCACATCGCGATAGTGACTTCGGACGTCGAACGCTCGATGCGGTTCTGGCGAGACGGCATAGGCCTCACCGAGTTGTTCGACCAGACGTTCACCGGCGACTGGCCCACCTTGTTCGGCGCACAAACCGATCGCCTGCGCTCGATCTTTCTCGGCGACCCGGCCAGACCCGACAGCGGCATCGTCGAATTGGTTACGTTCGACGGTGCCTCCGTGGCGTCCAACCCAACCGACGGACCGGCATTCGGATTCTTTCTCTTGTCACTGGAACGTGACGTCGATGCCACGCTGGCCGGTCTGGCCGAACTCGGTTTCGACGAAGGAGTGCGCCGCATCTCGATGCCGGCGCCAGGAGGAAAGACGGTAGCCATGGCTGTGATCACTGCGCCCGACGACGTCCGCGTCGAACTGATCGGGCCAGCCGCATGACCGCGGTGGTCACCGGCGGTGCGTCCGGCATCGGCGCCGCCGTCGTCGACCGGCTTCGCGACGTCGGCCAGGACGTCGTGGTGTGGGATCTCCGCGGCGGTGAAATAGATTGCGACATCAGTGATCCCGACGCGGTAGCCGAGGCAATCGAGAAGACCGTGAGCGATCACGGCGCGCCGGACCGGCTTGTCGCGTGCGCAGGGATCGGGGCATCGGGTCTGCTGCTGGAGCAGAGTCCCGCCGACTGGCAGCGCGTCATCGACGTCAACCTGACCGGGACCTGGCTGACCATGCGGGCAGTCGCACACGCCATGATCGACGCTGGCGTGGCTGGGTCGATCGTCGCGGTGTCGAGCATCAGCGGAACGATCGCCGACCGTGACATGGGTGCCTACTGCGTGTCGAAAGCCGGGATCGACATGCTCGTGCGCGTCGCGGCGTGCGAATGGGGGAGCCGTGGCATTCGCGTCAACGCGGTTGGTCCGGGCGTGACCCGCACGCCGATGCTGTCGCAGGCGCAGCAGCTGCCGGGATGGGTCGATACCTTGACCGAGCGGACCCCGCTCGGCAGGCTGGGCGAAGCCGATGACGTTGCGCAGGCGGTTGTCGCGGTACTTGAAATGCCTTGGGTCACTGGACAAACGCTCTTTGCCGACGGTGGCTTGGCTCAGCACAGCCCGATCGACGCGTACGGGCAAATGCAGCGGTTGACGAAGAGCACTTAACCACGTTCGGAAAACGCCGGCGCGACAAACCGTTGTAGCAACCTGTGTTCGGCGCGTGGATTCGCTTCCGGCCAGAACAGCAATGACAGAACCAGTCGGACGATCCACTGCGCAGCACGAGCGTCATTGTGGGCGACTCCGGTGAGTTCAGTCGCGAAGTTAGCCACGACCGGCGACACCGTGAGCCAGGTCCATCGGCCGGATCGCGCTGAATCGATGAACAGCTCGCCCATAGGATCGGCGCGGATTTCTGCGACTGCGACTTCGATTGCGGCCAGGACCCGTTCTGCACCACTGCGGCCCTCGACGTTTCGACGCACCGTTTCGACGATCCGGGCGGCGGCCCGCGCCAGCACGGCGTCGCGAATCTCCTTCTTTCCACCGACGTAGCGGTAGATCGTGGCACGCGAGCAGTGGGTCATCGCGGCGAGCGAATCGATGCTGAATGCGTCCAGCCCGTCGCGGAGAATGAGTTCAGTGGCCGCGCTGTAGATGCGTTCGGTGGCAACGGCGCTGCGGGCCCCGCCGAACAACCAGTCGTCACGTGCCACAAGTCGGCCTTTCGGTGCGAAACCGTCAATCCAATTTATCTCATGGCTGAGACAAATGTAGACAAATATCTCAGGCGGAATCCCAGGTCCGACGGTTGTGCTGAGACGACGGAGGCCGGCTTCGGCATGGTCCGGGATACCGACTTCCGTCAGACCTATTGACGCTCATCGATTTTCGCGGCCACTCTAGCGGAATGACACTCTTGGCGGATCCGGTCGAGTTCTTCGGTGCGGAACCGATGCAAGATCCCTACCCGCTCTACGACCGTCTGCGCGCCGAGGCGCCGGTCCACCGAGTGGCTGACTCCCCGTTCTATGTGGTGTGCAGCTGGGACGCGGTGGTCGAAGCCATCGAGCGGGTGGAGGACTTCTCGTCGAATCTGACCGCGACGATGGTGTACCAAGCCGACGGCACTGTGACGCCGTTCGAGATGGATGCGCTCGACGGACCTTCGCAGGTCCTCGCCACCGCCGACGATCCCGCGCACGCAGTACACCGCAAGTTGTTGGTACCGCAGTTGGCGGGAAGGAAGATTCGTGCTCTCGAGGTGTTCGTCGCGCAGACCGCTGAGGGTCTGTGGGGGGAGGCGGTCAACGACCACCGCGTCGAGTGGATGACGGCCATGGCCAATCGGCTGCCGATGATGGTCGTGACCCGCCTGATCGGCGTGCCCGAGGCGGACGTCGACCAACTTGCACAATGGGCGTACCGCGCCCCGCAGTTGCTCGACGGGCTCGTCTCCGAGGGCCAACTCGCCGCCGCAGGGATGGCTGCAATGGAGCTTGCCGTGTACCTCGCCGAACGCTTCGAGGAGGCGACCGCCGATCCGAAAGACAACTTGCTCGGCGATCTCGCGATGGCACGCGCCTCGGGTGAACTCAGCGAAATCACCGCTCACGCCATAATGATCACCTTGTTCAGCGCCGGCGGGGAATCCACTGCATCGCTGCTCGGTAGCGCGGCGTGGATCTTGGCGACGCACCCAGAGATCCAGCGGCAGCTGCGAGACAATCCCGACTTGCTGGGTCCGTTCATTGAAGAAGCGTTGCGGTACGAACCACCGTTCCGGGGGCACTACCGCCATGTGCGCGTCGACACGTCCTTGGGAGGCGTGCAGCTGCCCGCCGGTTCGCGGCTACTTTTGATGTGGGGTGCGGCGAATCGCGATCCGGCTCACTTCGACGCTCCGCACGAATTTCGGCTCGACCGCGCAAACGCCAAGGGCCATTTGACATTCGGGCGTGGTGTGCACTTTTGCGTCGGCGCCGCGCTGGCGCGTCTGGAAGCGCAGATCGTCTTGCGCCTGCTGCTGGACCGGACCAAGTGGATCGAGGCAGCAGACGTCGGCTGCTGGCTGCCGAGCATTCTCGTCCGCCGCCTTGACCGGCTGGAGCTAGCGATCGCGTAGCCGTCGGAGTGGAGGCATGGTGATGCCGGATCGGCTATCATGGCGGTATGGCGATTATGGGTCTCACCACGGCCGATCATGTGAACCGGATGGCAGGAAATCTATTGCGGATCGCGCGCGTCCAGGTGGGAATCTCACAGAGGCAGCTGGCCGCCGCCGCCGGAGTCGCACAGTCGACGATCGCGCGGATCGAATCAGGTGCCCGCCAACCTTCGTTACCGCTGCTCGCAAAAATCCTCGCGGCCGTGGACCTGCAGCCGCGGATCACCTTGGAGGCGTACGACCCACACGACGACGTATTGGACTCTCTCGATAAGGGATTGACACCTGCGCAGCGGGCGAAGCGCCGCAGTACGTGCTCGTCGGCGGATACGCTGCTCAGCTGTACGGTGCCCGGCGACCGACGTATGACATTGACATCACACCGACGACGACAAGAGAGAACCTAACGCGTGTCTCTGCGGCGCTGCGCGAACTCGGCGCCGGAATCCGCGTGGACGACCAGCCGCAGGGACTGCCCTTCAACTGCTCCGCTGAGTCATTACGCGGAATCCAAATGCTCAACTTGCGCACGCCGACAGGCGATCTCGATCTGACCTTCGTGCCGGCCGGCTTTCCGAACGGCTACGAGGGTCTCATCCACGGTGCGGAGACGCGAACGATTGACGGCATCGCGATCGGAGTCGCGGGCTGGATGACCTGATCAAGTCCAAAACACCGCGGGACGGCCGAAAGACCTCGACGCTTTGCCCGAATTGTTGAGGCTGGCCCAAAATCGTGGCGAGTGACCCAACACGCTCGAAATCCTAGCTTCCGCTACGGATGCTGCGCGGCGTGCTGTTCGGCCGCCTGTTGGCGCGCCACGCGCTCGTCGTGAATTCGCACTAGTTCACGGAAGCCGATCCGGTGATATTTCGGCACCGGCTGAATGCCCCACTGGTCCTTGGCGGTGTCTTTGCCTTCGGCGCCCTCCGGCGGTCCGAGGATCGGATACGGATACTTGCACTCCAACGTGTCGTCGGAGTACCGGACCTTCATCAGTTCACTGCATATCTGCGTGAGACTCAGTGTGGGCCAACCGTAGTAGACGGCCATGAACGGCAATGTGAACGCACCTTCGATCACCAGGGCGATCAAGCACACCAACACCGCCCGCTTGATCCATTTGTGCATCCGTGCGTAGTACGGAGTCGTGCCGGGCGGGAGGTCCTCAGCGGTTTCCTTCTCTTCGGCAGGCGACGCAGTCGTCATTGTTGTGCTCCTTCAGCGTGATTCAGTCGGAGAAGATTTCGCGGTTGACGGTGTGCAGGTACGGGATG
>DASRFZ010000008.1:0-21079 GCA_035651275.1 Mycobacterium sp.
AGTCGGTCTCGCAACCACGACGGCGGAGCCGCGCTTCGGACGTTGACGGCGAAGTCCAGCATCCCGGGCAAGGCCGCCTGGTCGCCGTGGTAGCGCACAGACACAATGTACGTGTGCGGGTACGGCCGGAACTCATCCTCTTCGACCTGGACGGCACGCTGACCGACTCCGCTGCCGGCATCGTGTCGAGTTTCCGGCACGCCCTCAACGAGGTCGGAGCGCGCGTGCCCGAGGATGCGGACCTGGCGGAGATGGTGGTGGGCCCCCCGATGCACCGAACATTGCGCGGCCTCGGCTTGGGCGAGAAGACCGACGTCGAGCGGCCGCAAGTTTCTGTGCCGACCGTGACCGCCCTTCGCGAGGTGCTCGGTGTCTGATCGGCTGCATGTCACGTTCGTTTGCACCGGAAACATCTGCCGGTCGCCAATGGCGGAAAAGATGTTCGCGCACCAGATACGTGAGCGCGGTCTCGACTCTCACGTCCGAGTGACCAGCGCCGGCACTGGCGACTGGCACGTCGGATGCGAGGCCGACGAACGGGCTAGCCGGGTACTTCACGCGCACGGCTACCCGACCGCGCACTGCGCCGAGCAGTTGTCCAGCGATCACTTAAACGCGGATCTGGTTGTGGCGCTGGGGCGTAACCATATGAGGATGCTGGCTCACCTGGGTGTGCCGCATGACCGCATCAAACTGCTGCGGTCGTTCGACCCGCGCTCCGGCACGCATGCGCTCGACGTCGAAGACCCGTACTACGGCGCGCACGCGGATTTCGAGGAGACGTTCGAGGTGATCGAGGCGTCGTTGCCCGGACTACATGACTGGGTCGACGAGCAGCTCGCGTTGCGAGGCGTGGCGAGCTGATGCGGCGCTGGGGCTTCGTGTTCCGGCCGGGGTGGCTGGCGTTGGCGTTGGTCGTCGTGGCATTCGCGTACCTCTGTTTCACCGTGCTGGCACCGTGGCAGCTGGGCAAGAACACCCGAACGTCGCGGGAGAACAATCAGATCGCGGCGTCGCTGCACGCCGATCCAGTACCGCTGGGCTCACTTCTGCCACAGGCTGATTCGGCGCAATGGCGTCGGGTGACCGCAGTCGGCCATTACGGAGGCGTGTCTGTGCTGGCCCGGCTGCGGGTGGTCGACGGACAACCGGCATTCGAGGTGCTGACGCCGTTTGTCGTCGACGGCGGCCCGACTATCCTGGTGAACCGAGGATATGTGCGGCCCCTTGACGGCTCGCGGGTGCCACCGATCCCCGCGCCGCCGTCGGGACAGGTGACGATCACCGCACGGCTTCGGGATTCGGAATCCCATGCGGACAAGGCACCGATCACCGAAGGCGGTATGGCGCAGGTGTATTCGATCAATACCGAACAGGTCGGGCGGCTTCTCGGAACGCCGTTGGCGGCGCCGTACCTCCAGCTCGTCGACAACCAGCCGGGTGGGCTCGGGTCGTTGCCACTGCCGCACCTGGACGCCGGACCTTTTTTGTCGTACGGCATCCAGTGGATCGCGTTCGGCATACTTGCGCCAATCGGCCTGGGCTACTTCATCTATGCGGAGATTCGGGAACGCCGGCGGGAAACGTCAAAGCCGGAGCCGGCGGCGCCGATCACCGTTGAAGACAAGCTGGCCGACCGCTACGGCCGCCGCCGCCCGTAACCTTTGCGCCGAAACTGCGTACAGATCGCGATTTCCCGCCAGTTCGCGATCTCACCGCAGTCTCGACGACTCAGGTGACTGCGCCCGGGCCGCCTTTGCAGAATGATTGCCACCACCGCCGCCGCTCCCTGAACCACCCGCGCCAGCCGCACCGCGCGTCGCAAGTCGCCAATCCCCGGTGCGGGGCCGTCACCAAGCACGGGTCGAACCTCCAGCCCATGCGGATACCGCGTTGGACCACCCAGCCGTACCCCCAGTGCACCGGCGAACGCCGCCTCGACGACGCCCGCGTTCGGACTCGGATGCCGCCGCGCGTCACGACTCCAAGCCCGACAAGCCCCAAGCGGCGACCCGCCGACAACAGGAGCGCACAGGACGACAAGTCCAGCGGTCAACCGAGCCGGCGCCAGATTCGCACCGTCGTCCAATCGCGCTGCTGCCCAACCGAATCGGCCGTACCGGGGCGAACGGTAACCCACCATCGCATCGAGCGTGTTGACCGCCCGATACACCAACGCACCTGGTGCTCCCCCGACCGCCGCCCAAAACAACGGCGCGACGTGCGCGTCGGACGTGTTCTCCGCCAACGATTCCAACGCCGCCCGAACCAACCCCTCAAAATCCAAAGCATCGGGATCGCGCCCACACAGCGACGGAACCAACTCTCGCGCAGCCTCGATATCGTTGTCGGCCAAGGCGTCCGACAACGCAGAGACAGTTCGGATCAGCGACCTGCCGCCCAGCGCAGTCCATGTCGCCACCGCCAGCCCAGCGCGCCGTCGGTCAACGGCGACGCCGAGCCCCAAGACGACGCTCAACACCGCGCCGACGTACGCGACGCCTGCCCACCGCGAGTCGCGATACACGACGCGCTCGAGCGCCCCGGCCACGGCGCCGAACCCGCCAACCGGGTGCCACCGGCGCGGGTCCGCGAACACAAGGTCGGCAACCCAGCCGGCCAGCAGACCGACCCTACGGCGCGCAAACACCCCGGCAGCGTCTCATACCGTGGTTCACTGGCTCTTATGAAGCGCGCGCCCCGGCGACTCGCAGATTTGCTGAACCCCGCGGCGGTGCTGATGCCCGCCTCCAACGTGATCATGCAACTGTCGCTGCCAGGCGTCGGCTATGGAGTTCTGGAGAGCCCCGTCGACTCCGGAAACGTCTACAAGCATCCGTTCAAACGCGCGAGGACAACGGGCACCTACCTGGCCGCCGCGACTGTCGGCACCGATGATGATCGCGAATTGATCCGCCAGGCGGTCGACACAGTACACAAGCAGGTGCGCTCGACAGCACAAAGCCCGGTGTCCTACAACGCATTTGACCCGAAGCTGCAGTTGTGGGTGGCAGCGTGTCTGTTCCGCTACTACGTCGACCAGCACGAGCTGCTGTACGGACCGCTCGACGACGATGCGGCCGACGCGGTCTATCAGGACGCGAAAAAGCTGGGCACGACACTGCAGGTTCCGGCAAGCATGTGGCTGCAGGACCGCGCGGCTTTCGACGAATACTGGAAGCGATCGCTCGACGAGCTGAAAATCGACCCGCCCGTGCGCGAACACCTGCGCGGCGTCGCGAGCTTCGCCTTTCTGCCGTGGCCGCTGCGAGTGCTCGGCGGTCCGCTGAATCTGTTTGCGACGACGGGATTTCTGCCTCCGGAATTCCGTGAACACATGCAGCTGTCGTGGTCGGCGAGCCAGCAGCGCCGATTCGAGTGGCTGCTGAAGACGCTGCGACTCGCCAACATCGTCATCCCTAACAGGCTGTGGGTGCTCGGCTACCAAATGTACTTGTGGGACATGCGAACACGGCACCGTCGAGGAAAGAGGATCGTCTGATGTTTCCCGGACTTGCGCATGTGGCATTGACCGTCAAAGACGTAGATGCGAGCGGCCCCTGGTACCGGCAGCTGTTCGGCGCGGACCCGGTGCTCGACGAGCACACCGACGCGGGATTCCGCCACCTCGTGTGGGTGCTCGACGGCGGCACGCTCATTGGGATCCACCAACACGAGCGGGGTGTGCCCGACGAGCGGTTCACCGAATTCCGCGTGGGCCTGGACCACGTGGGCTTCGGCGTTGCCAGCCGCGCCGACCTGGAGAAGTGGATGGAACGCCTCAACGAGCTTGGCATCGCCCACGGCGGCATCGTCGACGCCGGCTACGGGTCCGGGCTCAGCTTCCGCGACCCTGACGGCATCGCGCTGGAGTTCTTCGCGCCTCCCGCTACGTGACCAACCCGACACTGAACCCGTACAGGTCGAGGCTGTGTGGCAGCGCCTTCGACGGGTCCAACCGAGTGCCCGACACTTGCGGTGTTCCGGCCGCAAGGATGTGCGCCAGCACCGCCTGACCCAGGAATACCGACAGGCCCGCGCCCGGACAGCCCTGCGGGCCGTGGCTGAAGAAGTTGTAGGACCAGTCGTCGCCGGCGCCACCGCTGACCCATTCGCCGGGCGAGAACTTGTCGGCGTACGGGATGCGGGTGCGGTTGCGGTGGTTGAACACGTTGTAGATCAACACCTGCGTACCTTCAGGAAGCACTGCGCCGCTGGGGAACTCGACGTCTCGGGTGGCAACCCGGCCGAACAGCGCGGTCGTCGGCCAAAGCCGCATCGCTTCGAGCAGGCAGCCGGCAAGGTACTCGAGCGACGCAACCCCTCCCGCTGTCGCGATGTCCACGTCGGCCATCTCGGAATGCACTTCGCGCTGCTGCTCCATGTGCGTGGCCAACGCCGCCAAAGCACGAAAGGTGTTCGCCGCCAACGTGTCCCCCATGGCGAACAGCCAGTGAATGACTTGGCCGGACGGCTTCACATCGGCCGGGGGCGATGTCTCGGCGATCAGCGACGCGAGGCTGTTCGGCTCAGGATTGTCCAGATAGCCTTCGATCATCGAGATGAACTCGCCATAACGCGGTGCCGGCTCCCCCGGCATCTTGTTACCCGCCGACATCAGCTCGCCGAGCAGCTCGGTCAGCGCAGTGTCGTCGGCGGCCTTGTCGCCGAACACGACTCGGCGCGTCAACTTCTGAAATGCATCGTTGAATTCCGGCCACCGCATCGGGAGCTGTTGCACCAGCCCCGCGGCGGTCTCGGCAGCCACGTCGGCAAACGGTTGCGCCAACCGGTGCAACGGCTTGCCGGTGTCGAGAACCGCCTCGGCGAACCGGCGCCGGTCCGCCCAGACCGGGTTCCGGGAGATCGTCAGCGCGTCCGGTTGAAACGCCGTCATTCCCTTGAGTTTCGGCGGCGGGTCGGACGCAAACGGGTCCGGCGAACCGTCGAGCACGAACTTCAGATCGTCCGGATGCGTCAGCAGAAGGGCTTCGTCACGCGCAACCCGCACATAGAACGGCCCCGGTCCGTAGCTCTTCACCATCCCGTCCACCAACCGGTAGCCGAGATAGTCGGCGCCCACCGTGGAGGCCACGCGGGCAGGCAGCTCCCGCTTGTTGAACAACCCCAAAATGATGTTGGGCGCGCC
Source organism: Mycobacterium sp. (assembly GCA_035651275.1). Classification (GTDB taxonomy): domain Bacteria; phylum Actinomycetota; class Actinomycetes; order Mycobacteriales; family Mycobacteriaceae; genus Mycobacterium. The sequence goes on from DASRFZ010000008.1 coordinate 5,150, forward strand.
GATCTGGGCGGTGAATCGAATGCCTTCCAGGACGGACGCGTGCGGAAAATCAGCCACCTCTCAGCCCCAGGGCATGTAGGCGCGGACCGAATCGGCGAGCTGCACGATCGGGTTCTTCTTGCCCGGCACCGGCGCGCCCAGCCGCGGCCATGGGGCGAAAACACGCTCTGCGTCGCCAATCACCGGCTCGAGCTGCGGATAGTGGCGCAGCAGAACATCTTTCATCGTGGTGTTGTTCACCCAGTCATAGCCGACCTGGGTGTACACCTCGGGCCGGAAATCGTTGGTGAAGAATCGGTCGCTCTTCAGGCGGCGCGACGCCATCAGGATGAAGATGCGGAATGCGGTGTCGGAGAAGCCGAATCCCTTCGGCGGCTGCTCCGCCTGCATGCCGATCTGTAGGTCAACGGAATCGACGTCGCCGTTGTATACCTCGTTGATTTCCTTGGCCCACTGCTTGTTCGGCGTGATCTCGTCGATGCTCTTGCGTCGCGGCATCCGAAGCGCCTCGCGGAAGTCGTTGTACCGAGGCACACCGCGCTCACGGTCGCGGACAATGTCGAGCGTCGCCAGATCGGTGACCTGCCCGTCGACGCGGGTGAGTTGCCGCAACGCGTTCGGATAGTTGTGCAGGCACACGGCACCGGCGCTGGCCAGACCGAACGAGTACCACATGTCGCCCATCTGCATGCGGTCCATGAAGTCGCGCGTGTAACTGCCCTGCAGCTCAGTGAAATACTTGTGTTCGAGGTGCTCACCGGATTCGAGTGAGAACAAGTTCCAGTCGTCGGGGATCAGCGGATGCATCCGGTAGACCGAGACGAACTCTTCGGTCAACGAGAAGGGCGCGGAGTGGTGATCGGTGGATGACCCGAGGATACCCGACAGCACCTCGCTATCACCGACCCGGCCTATCTTGTCTTTGAAGGTCTCGCCCAGAGCGCCAAACCAGTTGGCGTTCATGCCGATCTGTAACGCCGGGTGGCGCAGCACGCACGTCGTCCACTCGACCGTGTGGATCTTGGCGATCAGCGCGGACACGACGAGCACGCCGAGTTCGAACAGGCGTTGGTCGTTGAGGCTCGGGTACGCCTTCTTCAGTGCGTCGCAGACCGCGTTGTGCTCGCGGGCGAACAGGGTGTGCAGCAGCCCCACGCCGACCCACCAGTTCTCGCGCATGCCGGTGAGATCAATGCCGGGAATGTCACTCTTCGGTAGCCGGCCGTCGTCGCCGACTTTGATCTTGCCGTCGACGAAGGTGCGAACCTCGGCCTGACGATCCTTGCCGCTGCCGTAGATCTGCGAGCCGTCCCACCAATGGGTTTCGACGTTGCCGAACACCGGGGCTGGGCATCCCTCGACGATGTCGCCGCGCAGCGGGATCGTGCAGCGGATCCGCATCGGGTCTTCGGGGAAGTCGTCGCCGTCGCGCAGCGGAATGTCGATGGTCTTGTCGGGCACGCCGTCGCCGTGGAAGAACCAGTTGTGGTTCTCGAACTGCAACCAGGCGGCGGCGAGCGCGTTGATGATGCCGGCCGGCTTGAACTCGTCGCGCGCCATCAGCCGGCGGCTGATCATCCGCGGGTCGGGGTCGAGCAGTCGCTTAGTATCCGGAATCGTCTGGGAGAGAGGAACATTACGTCCGAACCCGGAGCCTTTCGAACCCATCCACGGATCGGACAGATCGTTGAATGTCCCGTCGGAGGTCCGCGCCCGCTTGACTTCTTCCGTCGGCTCGCCGAGATCGTCCTTGGGACGGATGCCGTCGCCCTCGAACAGGTTCTTCTCGCGCAGATCGTCGCGGGCCTTGGCTAGTTCCTTGAGCTGGAGGATCAACGACGGGTGCTCATACCACTGACGACTCACCTAAATCACCGTTTCTCGTAGAAGTTTCCGCTCAGCGCGGCGTGCGCAGGGCGAAGTAGCCGATCTTGCTGTAGTCGTCGCCCCCGGAGTTGAACAGAATCTTCCCGAGGTAGACGCCGCGGACGAGTTCGACGAGCTCGTCGCGGATGCTGCGGATGATCAGACGCGGGTTCTTCTCGACGTCCGCGTAGTCGATCACCATGACTTGCCGGTCCGGGTCGTCCTTGCCGGCCTCGACGTACGTCTTGAAATCAAAGGCGAGCTTGCCCGATTCGGCGTCACGCATCGAATACAGCGGCCAGAGCAGTTTGGACACCAGCCCGGTGCTTCGGGTCAGCCGGTTGTCGCCGGTGGCCGCGCCGGAGTCAAATCGCTTGCCCTGCCACGGCATCCACAGCGCGGTCACGGCACGCACTGCCATGTCGAGCGCCGGGTTCGTCGTCGTCATCACGAGCATGCCCTCGGTGGGCCCGTCCAGATCGGTCGGCGGTGTCCCCAACCGGAACAATTCGTTGAGTTCGGAGTCGGCAGCATCGGCGTCGGCTTTGGACTTCTCCGACAGGTCCACAATCCACGACCAGGCGGCCTCCGCCGCCCCCGCAGGCTCCGTCGACACCGAGCGCCGCAACCAGTCGAGGCGGCCCTCCACCCCGGCGGCCTCGGTACCTCGTTCACTGGTCATTTTGCTGGCTCCTCCCCCAATCCGAACCGAATGCGAGAGTGATCGTAGTGATGCAAGTCACGGCGCGTCACGTTTTGCTGATGAACGCCCGAAGTCCGGCAGATGATTGGCCGCCAGCCCGGTGCTGTCGAGCATGTAGCCGAGAACGGCCAAACCTGGCACTGAGCTGGGTAAAATCTGGTCATGCCGTTAGCCAGCGACTCGACGTTCGCGGGCTATACGATCCTGCACCTGCTCGGCTCCGGAGGGATGGGCGAGGTCTACCTGGTCCGACATCCGCGACTGCCCCGCCAAGACGCTCTCAAAGTGCTGCGGCCCGACATCTCTGCCGACCCGGACTATCGAGAACGGTTCCACCGCGAAGGTGACCTGGCTTCGAAGCTGTGGCACCCGCATATCGTCGGCATCCACGACCGGGGCGAATACGACCACCGGCTGTGGATCTCGATGGATTACGTCGACGGCACCGATGCGTCGCGCATGTTGCGCGAGCAATACCCGGCCGGTATGCCGCTGCCGATGGTATTGGAGATCGTCACAGCGGTTGCCAGTGCGCTGGACTACGCGCACGCGAGAGGATTGCTGCATCGAGATGTGAAACCTGCCAACATCCTGGTGGCCCGCCCCCACAACGGTGAACACCGAATCCTGTTGAGTGACTTCGGCGTAGCGCGGGAGCTTGGCGACAGCAGCGCGCTGACCGTCACCAACATGACCGTTGGGACGATGGCCTATGCGGCCCCAGAACAGTTGATGGGTCTGCCGCTGGACGGACGGGCCGACCAATATGCCTTGGCCGCAACCGCATTCCACTTGCTCAACGGCTCACCGCTGTTCCCGCACTCCAATCCGGCGGTCGTCATCAGTCAGCACCTCAACGCCGCGCCGCCGAGCTTGGCTGCCCGTCATCCGGAACTGGCAGCGCTTGACGGGGTGCTTGCCAGAGCGTTGGCCAAGGACCCGAGCCACCGATTCGCGTCATGCGTCGAATTCGCCCGGGCACTTAAGAATTCGCACTTCGCGCCACCGACTTCGACAGCGCCGCCTCCGCCGGCCACTGCCGTCTCGGCGACGAAGGGCCGGCCATGGAGATGGATCCTCGTCGCGGTGGCCGCATTGCTCGCGGTGTGCATCGGCGCGTACTTCGCTGTCAGGATCCTTCACAGGCCGGCGCAGGCTACAGCGTTCGCCCTCAGCGGGACAGTGCATTTGAAGGGTGACGGCATCACGACGTCCGGGTTGCCGACCGGATACAGCTGCGCCGGCGGGCGAGGTTTCGACGATCTTGCTCCCGGTGCGCCGGTGACGGTGGCCGACGAGACGGGCAAGATTTTGGCGAAGGGCGCCGTCAACAGCAGCTACGGGCAGCCGGGCGTATGCAATTTGCGCTTCAGGGTCGACGACGTGCCGGCGGGAGCGAGCTTCTACCGAGTGCAAGTCGGACGGCAAAGCCCGACGACGTACATCGAAGCGGAAGCTCGTGCGGGCGTTGATATTTCATTGGGCACGTTAGAAGGCTCGTCGACGACGGGCTCGGCTCCCACGACGACAACGCGTTCGTCGACGCCTCCGACCCCGGATCCCGAGCAGGCTGCACTGAGCCGGCTGCAGTCAATTGCGGCTAGTGATCGCGAATTGGCGGCGAAATACCTTACCGACGAGTGGGTTCCCCAAGTGAGTTCCAAATACGACGGCCTGCACGCGGAAGGCATTGTCTGGGATTACGTCGCGATCCTGAACGAGCATCTCGGGCTTCGGCAGAAGTGGGGTAACGACCCCGGCGTTCTGCTGCTCTGGTCGCCTGACTGGTCGACGTTTGACACCCAGCATGGTTATTGGGTCACGGTGGCCGGCCAGTATTCACCCGACTACCACGTTGCATTGGGATGGTGCCGCGACCAACACCGGGACTCAGACCACTGCTTCGCCAAATTGATCAGCACGACGCATCCCGTCGAGGGCAGCACCGAATATCAGTGATTAAGGCCCTGGCACGATCTGATCGCTTTTTGGGATTTTCTTAGCGATTCGACTAGCAACACTCAGCGTCGCGGCGGACCTTGGGCTTTGGGCGGGCTACCACCACAAGGGGGCGATGATCGAAATGTGGTTGGACGCGTATCTGTACGGGTGGGCAATTGTGTCGATCTGTGCGTTGGCGTTCGCCGAGGCGCTCCACGAGCTTCGTCCGTCACAACCCATCGCACGCGGACTTCTCGCCGTACTCGCAGGCGCATTGTGGCCGGTGCTCGTCCTGGGCGGCCTCGAGCTGCTCGGCATCGTTTTCTTCGCCAAGAGCGTGCGGAACCCGGAGCCAGCTCCACCGGGCGAACCGCTATTGGTGGGCGCGGACGGTATCGAACCGCCGACCGCTGGTGTGTAAAACCAGAGCTCTACCACTGAGCTACGCGCCCGTGTCGGGGAAGGCTACCGGCTGACTCGTCGGGCATGGAAATTCGCGCACGCTCGGCCGGGCACGAGCGTGCACTCTTGTACAGATTTGGCCGGCGTGTCGTGTGCAAACACGCACGCTCGCGAAAACTAGGCGAGGGCGGCGAGGGCCGATTTCCAGACCGTCTGGTCCCGAGCCTCGCCCGGCTGTTTCATCTCCGCGAACCGGATGACCCCCGACTTGTCGATGACGAACGTCCCCCGATTCGGGAAGCCGGCGTCTTCGTTGAACACTCCGTACGCCTGCGCGACCGCGCCGTGCGGCCAGAAGTCCGACAGCACCGGGAACGTGAAACCACTTTCGGTCGCCCAGATCTTGTGCGTCGGCGGCGGACCAACCGAGATCGCCAACGTTTGGATGTCGTCGTTCTCGTACTCGGGCAGATGATCGCGAATCTCGTCGAGCTCGCCCTGGCACACTCCCGTGAACGCCAGCGGAAAGAACACCAGCAGCACACTCTTGCGGTCGCGGAAGTCGCTGAGCGAAACGGGCTGCTGATTCTGGTCGCGCAGCGTGAAATCCGGTGCTGCAGAACCGACTTCGAGCACTAGCGCCTACCTGCACGGGATTTCGGCTGCACCAACCGGCTCGCACTCCAGTCGCCCAGATTGGCCGACGACGTCTGCATCAGCCCGGCCGTCGGCGCCGACTCGGAGATCTCGGCCGGCAGCACGTGACCCGGTTTGCCGGTCTTGGGCGTCAGCACCCAGATGACACCGTCGTCGGCCAACGGGGTGATCGCATCCATCAGCCTGTCGACCAGATCACCGTCGCCGTCACGCCACCACAGCAGCACGACGTCGATGACCTCGTCCGCGTCCTCGTCGAGCAGGTCTGAACCGCAAGCCTCCTCGATGTCGGCGCGGATGTCGTCGTCGGTGTCCTCGTCCCACCCCAACTCCTGAACGACCTGATCCTTCTGGATGCCCAGTCTGCGGGCGTAGTTCGGGGCGTCACCCGCCGCGACCACCGTCGGCACCTCCTCGTCTGTGAAGCCGCTCTATCTGCCTTATCGTCGCACGCTACGGCGTTCTGCCGAAGCATCGACGGGCGGGTTCATCAGTGCGATCCCCCGCACGTGTTCAGCGCGTTGTCGTTGGCCTGGTTGAACTTGTCGACCTCAGCATTGAATTCCGGCTGGCCGTAGCGCTCCGCGATCGCCTTCGACACCCCATGCGCGGCATCCACCCAGGCCTGAAACGCCTCGGTCATCTGCGGCAGCAGGGCTGTGTGCAGGCTGCCGTCCACCACATCGGCACCGTGGTTCAGCGCGTCGACGGCCGTCTGCGCTTTGGCCGCCGCATTGGCATCGTTCTGCGCGCTCACGGCGCTCACGTACGCGTTGATCGCGGTCACCGCGTCCACACTCGTCGAGCTGAGCAGTTCGCATGCGTTAGCCACCGCCTCCGCGGTCATCGACTCCCGCAGCGTCGATTCCAACGCACTCGACGAGGCGGCGGATTGCGACGACGACGCTGCTGCCGAGCTCCGATAGTGCCGGGCGTCGCCGGTGTCCGCGATCGGCGAGCCGCGGGTCACCGTCGTGCATCCCACGACGACGATCAGCGCGGATGCGGTCAACCCCGCCGCCCGCGCGGCGATCCGCCACCCCCGCGGGGCGGCGATCAACCATTGCCGCACCGCGCCGACCGCCAGCACAGGCGATGACGTTACCGCCCATCGCCGCACGTGGGGCACGATAGGAGTGCATCGTGTTTCGCCTAATGAGGAGCGGAAGTTGACCACCGAGTTCGCGCGCCGCGATCTGGCCCAAAACGCAATGAGTCCAAATGAATCGGACCGCGTGCGGGTGATCCGCGAAGGTGTCGCCTCGTATCTGCCGGACATCGACCCGGAGGAAACCTCCGAGTGGCTGGAATCTTTCGACGACGTGCTCGCCCGGTCGGGCCAGGCACGCGCCCGCTACGTGATGCTGCGGCTTCTCGAACGCGCCCGCGAGAAGCGCGTCGCGATTCCGGCGCTGACCTCCACCGACTACGTCAACACCATCCCCACCGAACTCGAGCCCTGGTTCCCCGGCGACGAAGAGGTCGAACGCCGCTACCGCCGCTGGATCCGCTGGAATGCCGCGATCATGGTGCACCGCGCGCAGCGCCCCGGCGTCGGCGTCGGCGGCCACATCTCCACCTACGCATCGTCGGCCGCGCTGTACGAAGTCGGGTTCAACCACTTCTTCCGCGGCAAGAGCCATCCCGGAGGTGGCGACCAGGTGTTCATCCAGGGCCACGCCTCACCCGGCATCTACGCCCGCGCGTTCCTGGAAAGTCGGCTGACCGCCGACCAACTCGACGGCTTCCGCCAAGAGCACAGCCATCCCGGCGGCGGGCTGCCGTCGTACCCGCATCCGCGGCTGATGCCCGACTTCTGGGAATTCCCCACGGTGTCAATGGGTCTCGGGCCGCTCAACGCGATCTTCCAGGCCCGCTTCAACCACTATCTGCACGACCGCGGCCTCAAAGACACTTCCGACCAACATGTTTGGGCGTTTCTCGGTGACGGCGAGATGGACGAGCCGGAGAGCCGCGGCGCAGCGCATGTCGCAGCGTTGGAGGGGCTGGACAACCTCACGTTCGTCATCAACTGCAACCTGCAGCGCCTCGACGGACCGGTACGCGGCAACGGCAAGATCATCCAGGAACTCGAGTCGTTCTTCCGCGGCGCGGGCTGGAACGTCATCAAGGTGGTGTGGGCCCGCGAATGGGACGCGCTGCTGCACGCCGACCGCGACGGCGCGCTGGTGAACTTGATGAACACCACCCCCGACGGCGACTACCAGACGTACAAGGCCAACGACGGGGCCTACGTGCGCGAGCACTTCTTCGGTCGCGACCCGCGCACCAAGGAATTGGTGAAAGACATGTCCGACGACCAGATCTGGAGCCTCAAGCGCGGCGGGCACGACTACCGCAAGGTGTACGCGGCCTACCGCGCGGCGATGGAACACAAGGGCCAGCCCACGGTGATCCTCGCCAAGACCATCAAGGGCTATTCGCTGGGCAAGCACTTCCAGGGCCGCAACGCCACGCATCAGATGAAAAAGCTTGCGCTGGAAGATCTCAAGTACTTCCGTGACGCGCAACGGATCCCGGTTTCCGACGAGCAGCTCGAGGAGAACCCCTACCTGCCGCCGTATTACCACCCGGGTCCCGACGCGCCGGAAATCCGTTACATGCTCGACCGGCGGCGCGCCCTCGGAGGATTCGTGCCCGAACGCCGCACCAAATCCAAGGTGCTGGCGTTGCCGCCGCGCGACACGTACAAGTCGATCAAGAAAGGCTCGGGTAACCAAGAGGTCGCGACCACGATGGCGACCGTCCGCGTCTTCAAAGAAATCTTGCGTGACAAGGAAATTGGTCCCCGGATCGTCCCCATCATTCCCGACGAGGCGCGGACGTTCGGCATGGATTCCTGGTTCCCGTCGCTGAAGATCTACAACCGGTACGGGCAGCTGTACACGTCGGTGGACGCCGATATGATGTTGGCGTACAAGGAAAGTGACGTCGGCCAGATTCTGCACGAGGGCATCAACGAAGCGGGTTCGACGGCCAGCTTCACCGCGGTGGGCACGTCGTACTCGACGCACAACGAGCCGATGATTCCCGTCTACATCTTCTATTCGATGTTCGGCTTCCAGCGCACGGGCGACGGATTCTGGGCAGCCGCCGACCAGATGGCTCGCGGATTCGTGCTCGGCGCCACCGCGGGCCGCACCACATTGACCGGCGAGGGATTGCAGCACGCCGACGGGCATTCGCTTCTGCTCGCCGCCACGAATCCTGCTGTGGTGGCTTACGATCCGGCGTTCGCCTACGAGATCGCCTACATCGTCGAAAGCGGGCTGGCCCGGATGTTCGGCGAAGACCCTGAGAACGTCTACTTCTACATCACGATCTACAACGAGCCGTACGTGCAACCCGCCGAGCCCGAGGACGTCGACGTCGAAGGCCTGTTGCACGGGCTCTACCGCTACCGTCCCGCGGCCGAGCCGCGAAAGTACTCGGCGCAGATCCTCGCGTCCGGCGTCGCCATGCCCGAAGCGCTGCGCGCGGCCGACCTTCTCGCCGCCGACTGGGACGTCGCCGCCGACGTGTGGTCGGCGACTAGCTGGGGTGAGCTGAATCGGGATGGCGTGCAGATAGAGAAGGAGACGCTTCGTCACCCGGGTCACTCGCAGCGGGTGCCGTTCGTGACGCAAGCACTCGCGGACGCGCGCGGTCCCGTTGTCGCCGTGTCGGATTGGATGCGCGCCGTGCCCGAGCAGATTCGGCCGTGGGTGCCCGGCACCTACATCACGCTGGGCACTGACGGGTTCGGGTTCTCCGACACGCGACCGGCAGCGCGCCGCTATTTCAACACCGACGCGGAGTCGGTCACGGTCGCGGTGCTGGAAGGTCTGGCACGCGACGGCGAGATCGACAAATCGGTGGCGGTCGAGGCCGCGAAGCGCTACAAGATCGACGACGTGCTGGCGGCACCGGCGCAAACCTCCGATCCCGGCGTCGCGTGAGTTGGAAGAAATCGCTAGAAAACTAGCGTAGCTTTTAGGGGTGGCCCACAACCCGCCGCGCTCGAATGTCGCCGGCTCCGCGGCTCCGCGCCCGAATGTCGCCGGCTCCGCGGCTCCGCGCCCGAATGTCGCCGGCTCCGCGGCTCCGCGCTCGACCCTCGAACTTCTCGAAGGCGTCCCCGAGTCGCTTCTGCGCAAGCTCAAGCAGTACTCCGGCCGGTTCGCCACGCAGGCGGTGGCCGCGATGCAGGACAGGCTGCCGTTCTTCGCCGAGCTAGAAGCATCCCAGCGCGCGAGCGTGCATCTGGTCGTGCAGACCGCGGTCGTGAACTTCGTCGAATGGATGAGCAACCCGCACAGCAACGTGAGCTACACCATGGAGGCCTTCGCGGTTGTGCCTCAGGAGCTGACGCGCCGCATCGCGCTGCGACAGACCGTCGACATGGTCCGCGTGACAATGGAGTTCTTCGAAGAAGCCGTGCCGATGCTGGCTCGCGACGAGGAGCAGGCGACGGCGCTGACGACCGGAATCCTGCGCTACAGCCGCGATCTCGCGTTCACGGCCGCGTCGGCCTATGCGGATGCCGCCGAAGCCCGCGGCGCCTGGGACAGCCGCATGGAGGCCAACCTCGTCGACGCCGTGGTACGCGGCGACACGGGTCCCGAGCTGCAGTCCCGGGCGGCCGCACTGAACTGGGACACCACTGCCCCCGCCACCGTGGTCGTCGGGCTACCCCGGCCGGAGCGGGTCGACCTCGCCAGCGACGACGTTCGGGAGATCGCCGGCGGGCACGGCCGCTCGGCGCTGTCAGACGTGCACGGCACATGGCTGATTGCGATCGTGGCCGGCGCGTTGGCCCCAACCGACAAGTTCCTGGGCGACCTGATCGAGGTCTTCGCCGACGGTCCGGTGGTGATCGGCCCCACGGCGCCCACCTTCACCGCCGCGCACACCAGCGCCACCGAGGCGATCGCCGGGATGAACGCGGTCGCCGGCTGGAGCAGCGCGCCACGGCCGGTCCAGGCGCGCGAACTTCTTCCGGAGCGGGCGTTGCTGGGCGACGCGTCCGCCATCGCGGTGCTCGACGCGGAGGTAATGCGACCGTTAGCTGACGCCGGACCGGCGCTGACGGAAACCCTGGATGCGTATCTGGACTCGGGTGGCGCGATCGAGGCCTGCGCGCGCAAATTGTTCGTTCATCCAAATACTGTCCGGTACCGACTAAAGCGGATCACCGACTTCACCGGTCGCGATCCCACGACACCGCGCGACGCGTATGTGCTGCGGGTCGCCGCGACCGTCGGCCGACTGTCTTCTCAGGCGACGAATCCGACCTCGACTTATCCGTCTGTCGCGCAGCTCACACCGCAGCGCGGCGTGCATCGCGCGGGCTGAGCATTGCAATTTTGTTGCGATGGAGTCGCATCACATGCTGATTTGTGGGGTCCCTACAAAAACATAAGACGAGGTTCATAATCTCATACACCCCATAAAATCGTTCTCACAGTGTTTTCTTAATTCGTGCCCGTCAAATCTCTCGTTGCGCTGCTCGCTCCTGGACAGGGATCGCAGACGCCCGGAATGCTCAGCCCATGGCTGGAGCTGGCCGGAGCGTCGGATCAGCTCGCAACATGGTCCGACGTCAGCGGCCTGGATCTGGTCCGCCTCGGCACCACCGCGTCCGCGGAAGAAATCACCGATACCGCCGTGACCCAGCCGCTTGTGGTCGCCGCGACCCTGCTTGCTCACCAGGAGTACACCCGCCGCGGCCTGCTCGCCGACGCCGACACCGCCACCGCGGGCCACTCGGTCGGCGAGATCGCCGCGTATGCGATCGCCGGGATCTTCTCCGCCGACGACGCCGTCGCGCTGGCCGCCATCCGCGGTAAGGAGATGGCGAAGGCGTGCGCGCTGGAGCCCACCGGAATGTCGGCGGTACTCGGCGGCGACGAGGCCGAGGTGCTGGCCTTCCTCGAGGATCTCGAGCTCGTGCCGGCCAACCGCAACGCCGCGGGTCAGATTGTCGCCGCGGGCCGCGTCGAAGCGCTCGCGAAGCTGGCCGAGAACCCGCCTGCCAAGGCGCGGGTTCGCCAGCTGGCCACCGCCGGCGCCTTCCACACCCACTTCATGGCGTCGGCCCAGGAGGCCTACGCTGCCGCGGCCGCGAACGTCTCGACGTCCGAGCCGACCGCGGTCGTACTGTCCAACGCCGACGGCCAGCCGGTAGCCTCGGCTGCAGACGCAATGACGAAGCTGGTGGCGCAGTTGACCCGGCCGGTGCGCTGGGACCTGTGCACGCAAGGCCTGCGTCAGCGCTTCGAAAAGGCCGATGCCACAGCGATCGTGGAGTTCCCGCCCGCGGGAACGCTCACGGGAATCGCGAAACGCGAACTTCGGGGAATCGGCACCCACGCCGTGAAGACCCCCGCAGACCTGGATGGACTTACCGAGCTTTAACACCGAAGAGCAGTACTTAAGTAGCACCACCCAACAAATAGAAGGAGCCCAAGTGACCACCTCGCAGGAAGAAATCATCGCCGGTATCGCCGAGATCATCGAAGAGGTGACCGGTATCGAGCCGTCGGAGGTCACCCCCGAGAAGTCGTTCGTCGACGACCTGGACATCGACTCGCTGTCGATGGTCGAGATCGCCGTGCAGACCGAGGACAAGTACGGCGTGAAGATTCCGGACGAGGACCTCGCCGGGCTGCGCACCGTCGGTGACGTCGTCGCCTACATCCAGAAGCTCGAGGAAGAGAACCCGGAGGCTGCCGAGGCTATCCGCGCGAAGATCGAAGCCGACCGCGCATGACCAAACCCTCCACTGCTAATGGCGGTTTCCCCAGCGTTGTGGTCACCGCCGTCGAGGCGACGACATCGATCGCGCCGGACATCGACGGCACGTGGAAGGGTTTGTTGGCCGGTGAGAGCGGCATCCGCGTCCTCGAGGACGAGTTTGTCGAGAAATGGGATCTGCCCGCCAAGATCGGTGGGCATCTCAAAGAGGCGGTCGACGACCACATGGGCCGGCTTGACCTGCGGCGCATGTCGTACGTGCAGCGGATGGCCAAGCTTCTCGGCGGCCGGATCTGGGAGGCCGCGGGCACGCCCGAGGTCGATCCGGACCGGTTCGCCGTCGTGATCGGCACGGGTCTCGGCGGCGGCGAGAAGATCGTCGAAACCTATGACGCGATGAACGAGGGCGGCCCCCGCAAGGTGTCGCCGCTGGCCGTTCAGATGATCATGCCGAACGGCGCGGCCGCCGTGGTCGGGCTACAGCTCGGCGCACGGGCGGGCGTCATCACCCCGGTTTCGGCATGTTCGTCGGGCTCGGAAGGCATCGCCCACGCGTGGCGCCAGATTGTCATGGGCGACGCTGACATCGCCGTCTGCGGCGGCGTCGAGGGCATGATCGAGGCGCTGCCGATCGCGGCGTTCTCGATGATGCGAGCGATGTCGACCCGCAACGACGATCCGGAAGGCGCATCTCGGCCGTTCGACAAGAACCGCGACGGGTTCGTGTTCGGCGAGGCCGGCGCGCTGATGGTCATCGAAACCGAGGAGCATGCGAAGGCGCGCGGCGCAAAACCGTTGGCGCGGCTTCTGGGTGCCGGCATCACGTCGGACGCGTACCACATGGTGGCGCCTGCGCCAGACGGCGAACGCGCCGGGAAGGCCATGATTCGCGCAATGGAGCAGGCCGGCCTGTCCCCCAAGGACATTTCCCACATCAACGCGCACGCGACGGCCACTCCGATCGGTGATACCGCGGAGGCCAACGCAATTCGCGTTGCAGGGTGTGAGCACGCTGCCGTGTACGCGCCGAAGTCTGCGCTCGGCCACTCCATCGGAGCGGTCGGTGCTCTCGAGTCGGTGCTGACGGTGCTCTCGCTGCGCGACGGAGTCATTCCGCCGACGCTGAACTACGAGACCCCCGATCCCGAGATCAACCTGGATGTCGTTGCGGGCGAACCCCGTTACGGCGATTACCAGTACGCGATCAACAACTCGTTCGGATTCGGCGGCCACAACGTAGCGATCGCATTCGGTAAATACTGAGAACCTTTCCTCGAAAGGAATTGTCGGAGTAAAGATGACACGGCTGTCTACGGGGAACGGATTCCCCAACGTGGTCGTCACCGCTGTTGCGATGACGACCGCTTTGGCAACCGACGCCGACAGCACCTGGAAGAAACTGCTCGACGGCCAGAGCGGCATCCGCAAGCTCGAGGATCCGTTCGTCGAGCAGTACGACCTGCCGGTGCGAATCGGCGGGCACCTTCTGGAGGATTTCGACCACGAGTTGACGAAAGTCGAACTGCGTCGGCTGTCGTACCTGCAGAAGATGTCGACGGTGCTGAGTCGGCGGGTGTGGCAGAACGCTGGGTCGCCAGAGGTTGATCCGCGTCGGTTGATGGTGTCGATCGGCACCGGCATGGGGTCGGCCGAGGAGTTGGTCTTCGCCTACGACGCCATGCGTGCGCGGGGCATGAAGGCGGTGTCGCCGTTGGCGGTACAGAAGTACATGCCCAACGCCGCGGCCGCGACCGTAGGGCTGGAGCGCAATGCCAGGGCCGGCGTCCTCACGCCGGTGTCGGCCTGCGCGTCCGGGGCCGAGGGCATCGCGCATGCGTGGCGCAACATCGTGCTGGGCGAGGCCGACATCGCGATCTGCGGCGGCGTCGAGTCCAAGATCGAGGCGGTGCCGATCGCAGGGTTCGCATCGATGCGCATCGTGTTGTCGACGACGAACGACGATCCGGCGGGCGCGTGCCGCCCGTTCGACAAGGACCGCAACGGCTTCGTGTTCGGCGAGGCCGGCGCGCTGATGGTCATAGAGACCGAGGAGCACGCCAAGGCTCGTGGAGCGAAAATCCTGGGGCGGGTGATGGGTGCGTCGATCACGTCGGACGGCTACCACATCGTGGCGCCAGACCCGAACGGCGAGCAGGCCGGATATGCCATGAAGCGGGCGATTCAGCTCGCCGGCCTGCAGCCGACGGACATCGACCACGTCAACGCCCACGCGACCGGCACCTCGGTCGGTGATGTGGCTGAGGCCAAGGCGATTCGCAACGCGCTCGGCAGCCACGACGCGGCGGTGTACGCGCCGAAGTCCGCGCTCGGCCACTCGGTCGGCGCGGTCGGTGCGGTCGAGTCGATCCTGACGTTGCTGGCGTTGCGCGACGGGGTGATCCCGCCGACGCTGAACCTGCGCAACCAGGACCCGGAGATCGACCTCGACGTTGTCCACGGCGAGCCACGCGCCGGCAACTACACGTACGCGATCAACAACTCGTTCGGATTCGGCGGCCACAATGTCGCAGTCGCGTTCGGGAAGTACTAGGAGATTTCGATGACGGTAACGGCGCCCGAGACGGTAGACGAATCACTCGACCCGAGGGATCCGCTGCTGCGGCTGTCGACGTTCTTCGACGACCACAGCGTGGAGCTCCTGCACGAGCGGGATCGCTCGGGTGTGCTCGCCGCGGCCGGCACCGTCAACGGCGTGCGCACGATCGCGTTCTGCACCGACGGCACTGTCATGGGCGGTGCGATGGGCGTCGAGGGCTGCCGGCACATCGTCAACGCATACGACCTGGCTATCGAGGAGCAGAGCCCGATCGTCGGCATCTGGCACTCGGGCGGCGCGCGGCTGGCCGAGGGCGTAAAGGCTTTGCACGCAGTCGGTTTGGTGTTCGAGGCGATGATCCGGGCGTCGGGGTATGTGCCACAGATCTCCGTCGTCGTGGGCTTCGCGGCCGGCGGCGCGGCGTACGGACCGGCGCTGACCGACGTCATCGTGATGGCGCCGGACAGCAGGGTGTTCGTCACCGGCCCCGATGTCGTCCGCAGCGTGACCGGCGAGGACGTCGACATGGCATCGCTGGGTGGGCCTGACACACACCACCGCAAGTCCGGCGTGTGCCACATCGTCGCCGACGACGAGCTCGACGCTTACGAGCGGGGCCGTCGCCTGGTCGGATTGTTCTGTCAGCAAGGCCATTTCGATCGCGGCAAGGCAGAGGCCGGCGAGGTTGACCTGCATGCGCTGCTGCCGGAGTCGGCGCGGCGCGCCTACGATGTGCACCCGATCGTCGAGGCGCTTCTCGACAGCGACGCGCCATTTGACGAGTTCCAGGCGAAGTGGGCGCCGTCGATTGTCGTCGGGCTCGGCCGGTTGTCCGGACGCACGGTCGGCGTGCTCGCGAACAACCCGCTGCGGCTGGGCGGTTGCTTGAACTCCGAAAGCGCCGAGAAAGCAGCGCGATTCGTGCGGCTGTGCGATGCGTTCGGTATTCCGTTGGTCAACATCGTCGACGTGCCCGGCTACCTTCCCGGTGTCGACCAGGAATGGGGCGGCGTGGTGCGTCGCGGCGCTAAGCTGCTGCACGCGTTCG
>DASRFZ010000009.1:0-13196 GCA_035651275.1 Mycobacterium sp.
GCGGAGGGAAAGGTGGCGCTGGCCCAGCCCCAGGATGCGCGTCTGCGGCCGGGTTTCTACCTCTTGGGGCCCGCGTTCGTCGCCGCCATCGCTTACGTCGACCCCGGCAACGTCGCCGCCAACGTGAGCGCCGGTGCGAAGTTCGGCTTCTTGCTCGTGTGGGTGATCCTGCTCGCGAACGTGATGGCCGGTCTCGTGCAATACCTCTCGGCGAAGCTCGGCCTGATCACCGGCCAGTCGCTGCCGGAAGTCGTTGGCTCCCGGATGGGCCGACCGACCCGGCTGGCGTACTGGGCGCAAGCCGAAATGGTGGCAATGGCAACCGATCTGGCTGAAGTGGTCGGCGGCGCGCTGGCCCTGCACCTGCTGTTCGGTTTGCCGTTGATTCTCGGCGGTGTAATCACCGGAGCAGTTTCGTTGGCGCTGTTGATGATTCAGGACCGCCGCGGCCAGTCGATGTTCGAACGCGTGATCAGCGGCCTGCTGCTGGTGATCGCAGTGGGGTTCCTGACGAGCCTGTTCGTCAACCCGGCCCCGATCGCTCACGTAGTCGGCGGATTCGTTCCACGGTTCCACGGCGCCGAAAGTGTCTTGCTGGCAACGGCAATGCTCGGTGCGACGGTGATGCCGCATGCGGTGTATCTGCATTCGGGCCTCACCCGAGACCGGCATGGACGCCCCGAGGGGCGCCGCCGCGCCCAGTTGCTTCGCGTCACCAAATGGGATGTCGCGCTGGCGATGTTCGTCGCCGGCACGGTCAACATGGCCATGCTGCTGCTCGCGGCGAACAACTTGCAGGGCCGCCACGACACCGACACGATCGAGGGAGCGCACGCGGCGGTCCGCGACACCCTGGGGCCGACGGTCGCGCTGTTCTTCGCGATCGGGCTGCTGGCGTCGGGACTTGCGTCGACGTCGGTCGGCGCGTACGCCGGCGCGATGATCATGGCCGGCCTGCTTCGTCGCTCGATCCCGCTGCTGTGGCGCCGGGTGATCACGTTGATCCCTGCGCTGGCGATCTTGGCCAGCGGCCTGGACCCGACGCGCGCGCTGGTGTTGTCCCAGGTCGTGCTGTCGTTCGGGATACCGTTCGCGCTGATTCCACTGGTCCGTCTGACCAGCGATTCGTCAGTTATGGGCGATGACACCAATAACCGAATGACGACGGCGTTGGGCTGGGCGGTCGCGGCGCTCATTAGTGTGCTGAATGTGGAACTGCTGTACTTGATCACGACGGGCTGAACACGTGCACACGTATTTCGCGTACGGGTCGAACCTGTGCGTCACGCAGATGACGCGGCGCTGCCCCGAGGCGGGCAATCCGCGGCCCGCCACGCTTTCCGACCACGACTGGCTGATCAACGAGCGCGGGGTTGCGACGGTCGAACAGTTCGCCGGCACACGCGTGCACGGCGTGGTGTGGCAGGTGTCGGATCGCGACCTCGCGATACTCGATGGGGCCGAAGGTGTTCCCGCGCGTTACCGGCGTGACCGAGTCACGGTGCATACACACGACGGGCCCGCGGACGCCTGGGTGTACATCGATCATCGCGTCCAGCCCGGCGCGCCGCGGCCGGGCTATTTGGAGCGGGTGATCGACGGCGCGATCCACCATGGCCTTCCACACCGGTGGATCGAGTTCCTGCGGCGCTGGGACCCCGCCCGATGGCCGCGCACCTTGACCTCGAAAACCACTGGACCGCAAACCTTTTCGGAACTGCTCGGCTATCCCGGGGTTGTGCAGGAAAGCCGGCTTCGGTCGCGGTTCGGTTTCCTGGCGATCCACGGCGGCGGGCTGGAACAGATGACCGACGTGATCGCGGAGCGGGCAGCCGCGGCCGCCGCAGCGTCCGTGTACGTGGTTCGCCATCCCGACGGGTATCCACATCACCTGTCGTCGGCGCGATTCCGCGAGCAGGAGTCACCCGTGCTGGCAGAGTTTCTCGATCACGTCGATACCGTGGTGTCGCTGCACGGATATGGCCGGATCGGGCGCAGCACGCAGTTGCTGGCCGGTGGCCTCAACCGCGGGCTGGCCGCGCATCTGGCCCGGCATCTCGACCTGCCGGGCTATCACGTGATCACCGATCTCGACGCGATTCCGCCGGAATTGCGTGGCGTACACCGGGATAACCCGGTCAACCGGGCGCGCCGCGGGGGCGTGCAACTCGAACTGTCACCAAGAGTGCGCGGAATCAGCCCGCGTAGCCGACCGCCCGGCGACGACGGCTTGTCACCAGTGACGTCGGCGCTCGTCCAAGGGCTTGCTGCCGCCGCGCAGTCCTGGACATGACGTCTGGGCATCAACCTGGGAAGTGACTGCAAGCAAAGCATTTTCGGACGTTCGATAGGGTTTGACGCATGGCCCTTTCGGTGGCACGCGTGTTCGTCGCGCTCTGTGCACCGCCGGTCATTTGCTGTGCGGCATGCTCCTACGGCCTGCACATGATCACCAGAAACCATGTCGCTGAACAGATCACCGACAGGATGACGGACGCCGACGGCAACAAGCCGGACTCGGTGACCTGTCCACAGGATCTTCAGCCAACGGTCGGAGCGTCGATGACGTGCACGATGATGCGCGGTGGCAAGCAATTTCACGTCAAGGTGACCGTCACGGCCATCGAGGGCAGCAATGCGAAGTTCGACATGGAGATCGTGTCGCATTGACGGCGGCGCCGCCCAGCGGCGATTCTTGCGTGATGAGTGAGCAGCCACGTCGCAATGACCCGGTTTCGCGGTTGCTTCGCCTGCCATGGTCGACGCGCGACTTCATCGAGAAGGTCATCACCGGCGGCGTCAACCAATCCGGCCGGCACACGCTGTACATGCTGATCACCACCTGGGACATGGCCGGCGGTGGACCGTTCGCGGCCAGCGCGGTCGCCAGTACCGGTCTGGCGAAGACCGTCGACATCGTCGAGAAGAGTTTGACGGTGCCGGTGTTCAACCCGCTGCTGAAAAAACTCGGGGCCGACAAGATCCGAATGCGCGCCTCCCTGTGCGCGTCGCAGCTCGTCGGCCTCGGCATCATGCGCTACGCGGTGCGCTCGGAGCCGATCGCGTCGATGGATGTCGACACGCTCGTCGACGCCGTCGCACCGACGCTGCAGCGCTATCTCACCGGCGACCTGTCCTGAGCGCGAACGTGCCGTTGGTCACCGGCCTGGGCAGGGCTTCGTCTGGTCAGGGATAATGCCTGGTAATCATGACCAGCCCGGCACACCGTTCTGGGGGTCGGGACATCCGCCCTCGGTCGCATTCGCCACGCCACGCTCTGCCCGCCCGGCAAGGCAGGCGTCGGCTGCTGGTCGCCGCCCAGGGAGTGACGGCGTTCTTGGCGGTGTTCATCGTGGTGATCACCGGCATGGCCTGGGCGAAGAACAACAACCTTTTCAGCGGCATCACCATGTCCCAAGCGTTGGAGGGCGACTCGGGATCGACCGGCGGCGACCAAAACATTCTGATCATGGGCCTGGACAGCCGCCTCGACGAGCACGGCCGCCCGTTGCCGCAGCAGATCTACGACGCGCTTCACGCAGGTGACGAGACCGCGGGCGGGTACAACGCCAACGTCCTGATCGTGGTGCACATCCCCGCTGGTGATGGACCGGTCACCGCGATGTCGATCCCCCGCGACGACTACGTCGACCTGGCCGGATGCCCCACCTCCGGGTGCAAGGGCAAGGTCAAGCAGGCCTACGGCTTCGCCTACCAGCACACGATGGACACGATGGGCGCCACCCAGTCAGCCGACTCGAGCGATCCCACCGCCAACGAGCAGAAAGCCCGCGAGGCCGGCCGCAAAGCCGAGATCAAGACGGTGCGCAACCTGCTGGGCATCCCGATCGACCACTTCATCGAGGTGACGCTGGTCGCGTTCTTCCAGATCGCCCAGGTGGTTCAGCCGATCACGGTTTGCCTGAACGAGAACACCTCCGACAACTTCTCCGGCGCCGACTTCCGCAAAGGCGTCCAGCAGATCGATGCGGCACAGGCGATGGCGTTCGTGCGACAACGCCGCGACGTCAACGACGACCTGATGTTCACCGACCTCGACCGGACCCGTCGGCAGCAGGCGTTCATCGTCTCGCTTCTGTCCGCCCTCAAGAACGGTGGCTCGCTGTCGAGCCCCAGCGATCTGCGCAAGCTGCTCGACGTCGCGCGGCAGAACATCGCGGTCGACGAGGGCTTCGATCTGGCCCACTTCATCCAGCACGCGCCGGCGCTCACCGACCGCGGAGTCTCGCTGTACACGTTGCCGATCACGGGATTCAGCCAGGACTCCCAGGGAGAGGACATCAACACCGTCGACGTGTCGACGATTCGCGCGATCGCGCACCACCTGGTCAACGGCGAGTCGCCGACGTCGTCGACCAGCAGCACGACCACGACCACCGACACTCCGTCGTCATCCAGTGACACCGCGGCGCTGGCCGCGACGAAGGGAATCGTGCTGAACGTCGTCAACGCATCCACGTCCTCGGGCCTGGCCACCCGGCTGCTGGCGAAATTCAGCGCGCGCGGCTTCACTGCGGGCGAAGCCACCACCGCCGACACGACAGCAGACGAAAGCGCGATCAGCTACGGGCCCGGCGCGCAGGCCGCCGCTGAGGCGCTCGCCCGCGAACTCGACCTGACCGCAACGGAGTCGGACTCCATCGCCGGCGACACCGTGCGGCTGACCATCGGCAGCGACTTCCCGAGCACCGAGTACACGACTAGCGGCAGCGAGACCATGAGCTCGTCGACATCCACATCGACTTCGCTGGCCACGCCCGTGCCAACCGTGTCGGCCACCGCGACCGGCACCCAGGCGCCCGCGCCCACCGACCTGACGCGCATGACCATGGACCAGGCGCCGTGCGTGAAGTAACCGCGGAGAGGAAACTGACCGCATGACGCACGATCCGAGGTACCGGCCACACCCCGGGCCGCCCCCGCACCAGCCCGGCTGGAACCGCCCGTATCAGGATCCGCGCGCCGCATACCCACCGCAACCTGATGGCTGGCGGTATCCGCCGCCAGGTCGTGCCGATCCGTATGCCACGCGTGAAATGCCCAGGGCGTCAATGGCTTCCGCGCCTGTTCCGCCGAGCCGCCCGCGATCTCGCGCCGGGCTGGTGTTCGTCGGCGCAGTCGTCTTGTCGGTCGTGTCGGCCGCGGTCGGCGGAGGCGCCGCGTTGACGGTGCGGTCGCACCACTCCCCCGTCGGCAGCCTCGCCGCCGCGCCTGCAAACGGCACACCTCCGCAGCGCTTCAAGCCGGGTTCGGTCGAGCAGGTCGCCGCGAAGGTCGTGCCCAGCGTGGTCAAGCTGGAGACCAAACAAGGCGACAAGTCGGCGGAGGGTTCGGGCATCATCCTCGACCCGAACGGCTTGATCATGACGAACAACCACGTCGTGTCGGTGCCCGGTCCGCCGGGACAGAAGGGCGTCGACACCAGAGTGACGTTCAGCGACGGGCGCACGACGACGTTCAGCGTGGTCGGCGCGGACCCCGCCACCGACATCGCGGTGATCCGCGCGAAGAGCGCCTCCGGCCTCACCCCGATCAGCATTGGCTCGTCGGCCAAGCTCACCGTGGGGCAAAGCGTCGTCGCGGTGGGCTCGCCGCTGGGTCTGGACGGCACGGTCACCACCGGCATCATCAGCGCGCTGGACCGCCCGGTGTCGACCATCGGTGAGACCGACAACCAGAACACGGTCCTCGATGCGATTCAGACGGACGCCGCGATCAACCCCGGAAACTCGGGTGGTGCGCTGGTCGACATGAACGGCAACCTGATCGGGATGAACTCCGCGATCGCGACCTTGGGCGACAACGGCAACCCCACCGAGACCGGGTCGATCGGGCTGGGGTTCGCCATTCCCATCGACCAGGCCAAGCGGATCGCCGACCAATTGGTCAAGTCGGGCAAGGCGACGCACGCTTCGCTGGGCGTGAAGGTCGGCGGTGACAACGACACCGATGGCGCCCGGATCATGGGCGTCAACAGCGACGGCCCCGCAGCCTCGGCGGGGCTTCCCGACGGCGCGGTGGTGACGAAGATGGACGACCGGATCATCGACAGCGCCGACGCACTGGTCGCAGCGGTCCGGTCGAAAGCCCCTGGCGACACGATCACGTTGACCTACACCGACCCGTCGGGTGCCACCAAGACGGTCAAGGTCACGTTGGGAAGTGCGTCGCCGTAGCTTCCGCGAACGCTTGACGCCCTTCCGAATTTCCTGATTGCCCACTGACACAACGCATGACAAGAGCGTTGTTCGGGAATACAACAGTAGGGAGAGAAGGAGCGAGTCTTGACCGCGACACATCCGGCATACAACGAGCGGGCAGCAGGCGCCCGCATTCTCGATCGCGCAGAAGGAGTGTTGATCGGGCTGCGGCGGTGTCGCGTCGAAGAGGCGTTCGACGAAATCGTCACAGCGTCACGCGAACACCTGGTGCCCGCGCTGCGAGTGGCGCAGGCCCTCGTCGAACTCGCGGAGGGTCGCGAGCCCGCCGACGAAGACGCGCGTGCCGCGGCGCGCCGGCAATGGGGCGATCTGTTGCAGGCGGTGACGTCGTGAACCAGCGGGCCCGGGCCGTTTTCACGAAGCCGTTTACCCCGGTCGGCCGGGCCGCCGCGTGGGTGCGCGGCGAGTATCCGCTGGCAGGACCGTGCGGGCATATCGCACTGGTGGCGCTGTGCTGCCGACAGAACCGGACAGGTGACTCGCACCGATAGCATCGGTGTCGATGGCTAAAGACTTCCGATTCGGCATTGGTTTGTGGCCGAAGGACTCACGCTCGAAGTGGCAGGAAACCGCCAGACGCATCGAGGGATTGGGTTACGACGTCCTGCAGGTGGCTGACCATCTCGGGGGTCCTGCCCCGTTTCCGTCGCTGGTGTCTGCGGCCGACGTGACGACGATCCGGCTCGGGACGTTCGTGCTGAACGCAGGGTTCTACAAGCCGGCGCTGTTGGCGCGCGACGTCGCCGCACTCGACCTGCTCAGCGACGGCCGCTTCGAGCTCGGGTTGGGCACGGGGTATGTGAAGGAGGAGTTCGAGGCCGCGGAGATCCCGTACCCGAGCGCCGGGCGTCGCGTCGACTATCTCGAGCATATGACCGCCTACATGCAGACCCACGTGCCCGGCGTGCCGATTTTCATCGCGGGCGGAGGCGACCGGGTGCTGACGATCGCGGCGCGGCGGGCCCAGATCATCGGGATCGCCGGCGGTGGCCCGCTGAGCGAACGCGTGCAGTTCGTGCGACGCGCGGCGGGCGAGCGGTTCGACGACATCGAGTTGAACCTCGCGATCACCGCGATGCCGCACGACAGCTCGGGCGTGCCGAACATTTCGCTGACGCGACGCTTCACGCCGGGGCTTTCCGATGAGGAGCTGCTGAAGCTGCCGGAGGTGCTGTCGGGGACGCCGCGCGACATCGCCGACACGCTGCGTGCGCACCGCGAGACCTACGGCCTGACGTACTTCACCGTCCAGGAGAAGCACGCGGAGAGCTTTGCGAAGGTGATCGCCGAGCTGCGTTAGGCTGCTGCCACCCTGATTGCCCTCGTAGCTCAGGGGATAGAGCAACCGCCTCCTAAGCGGTAGGTCGCACGTTCGAATCGTGCCGGGGGCACACCGGGTCGCCGAGCGCACGCTTGTTCGCGTGCTCTCTCGCGCTTCGCGTACAACAAGCGTGCGCTCGGCGGCTACTCCAGCGACGTTTCGACCACCCGCTGTGCGACGTCCACAAGTTTGGTGTTGGTGCTCTGCGACAACTCACGCAGCATCTCGAAGGCACGCACCGCGTCGACCTTGAAGCGCTCCATGATGATTCCCTTGGCCTGGCCGATGAGGTCGCGCGACCCGAGCGCCGACTCCAGCTGTTCGCCGCGGCGGTTCCCGAGTATCGCGACCGCGGCATGAGCCGCCAGCACCGACCCGGCCGCCTCGGCCTGCGAGTCGAACACGGCCGGCTCGAATGCGAACAGGTTCAGCGCCCCGGCTGTCTGCGTGCTGGTGTACAGCTTGAACGACAGCGCGCTGCGCACACCCAGCTCGACCACGCGTTGCGAGAACCGGGGCCAGCGCTGCTCGACGTTGAAGTCCTCGGTACGCACGATGAGCTCGTCGACCGCTGCCTCCACGCACGGGCCCTCGCCGAACTCGGCCTGCAGCATGTCGAGCTGGTGGACAATCTCCGACGTGCCGGCATGTGTTTCGAACTTGCCGCCCTTGCCTATCAGCAGGACTCCGGCCGCATCGACCCCGGGAATCGTTTCGAGTGCGGTGGCGGTGACGCTTGTCAAAACGTCCTCGACGCTGGCCGGCCCTGCGAGTTCGCGGGCCAGCTCCGCCATTCTCTGCGCAAGCGTGTCCCGCGGGTCTTCACTCATCGGTTCCACCCGTCTTTAGATACTCGTGGGGTTTCAAGACCTGTTACCCGCGGTATCTAGTAGGCCATACTCATCGTGTGAACGGGGAGCCTATGAGCATGTCCTTACTTGCTGCGTCATCAGAGGGCGGCGGTGCAGCCCTCGACCAAGTCATCGGAATGAGCATCGCGGCGGCCGTCGTGCTCGCCGCCATGGTGTGCATCGGTTATCTCCATCGGAATCGCCGGATCACCTGGCTGACCCGCCTGTCCGAAGCGTTCGGCCGCCGATTCAAGCGCCCGCCCTGGGTGGCTTTGCCGATCGCGATCTTCATTGCGACGCTCATCTGCGCGCTGTTCGGGTTCATCTGGGACGTCAGCTGGCACATCGGCAACGGCCGCGACCCGGGCCCGCTGGCCAACCCGGCCCACTACTTCATCCTCATCGGCCTGTTCCTGCTGTTCGTCGCGGGCATGACCGCCGTGGTGCTGCCCTTCGACAAGCCCGGCCCGGCCGCGGTGCGCATCACTCGCAATTGGTATGCGCCAGTGGGCGGCATCTTGATGGCCGGTTGCGGGATGTACGCACTGTTCGGATTCCCGCTCGACGACATCTGGCACCGCATCTTCGGCCAGGACGTGACGCTGTGGGGCCCCACCCACCTGATGATGATCGGCGGCGCCGGCTTCTCGACGATCGCGGCGCTGTTGCTGGAATACGAAGGGCGCCTTGCCACCCGGCCCGATCCGCCACCTGAGGGGATTGGTCTGAAGTTCGTGCAGTACCTCGGCTTCGGCGGAATCGTCGTCGGCATGTCGGTGTACCAGATCGAGTTCGATTTCGGTGTGCCGCAGTTCCGTTTGGTGTTTCAGCCGATGTTGATCGCCGCCGCGGCGTCCATCGGCCTGATCGCCGCGCGGATGATGATGGGGCGCGGCGCCGCGATCGCTGCAGCGTTGCTGTCGATCGCCCTGCGCGGTGGCGTCGCACTGGTCGTCGGACCGATCCTCGGAGCGCCGATCAACTGGTTCCCGCTCTACCTCGGCCCCGCCGTGGTGGTCGAGATACTCGGGTTAACCCCATTGATCAAGCGGCCCATCATCTTTGGGGCCATCACCGGCCTGGGCATCGCGACCGTCGGGCTATGGCTGGAGTCGCTGTGGATACATCTCGTCTACCACTACCCGTGGCCGATGAGCATGTGGGGCGAAGCGCTCGCGATGGCAATCCCGGTCGGCATCCTCACCGGCATTTGCGGCGCGATGCTCGGGATGGTGTTCACCGGTCAGCGGCTTCCGAGCCGCGCGATAGGCATCGGTGTCGTCGTCGCCACGGTTCTGGTCATCGGCGGGGCGACCGCCAACGGTCTGCAGTACCACGTGCCGAAAGACAAGTTGGCATCGATCAAGCTGACCGAAGTGTCGAACACCAACGGGCACAAGATGGTTAACGCCGACGTGAGGATCAGTCCGCCGCAGCCCGAGATGATCAGCGCCGACCCGGAATGGGTGTCGATCCTGGCCTGGCAAGGCAAGATGGCCAACGAGCGAGGCCTTGTCATCGACAGGCTCCAACGGGTCGATCCCGGGCACTACGTTTCGACTAGGCCCATCCCTGTCTGGGGCTCTTGGAAGACGTTGCTCCGCGTGCAGGACGGCAAGACGATGGCCGGGGTGCCGCTATTCCTCGCGGCAGACCCGGGAATCAACAAGCCGGTCGAGGGCATCGTCGCCGGCCAGCTTGGTCAGAACGAGATCTTCGGTTCGGCGCACTTCCAGCCGGAGGTCTCGATCCTGCAGCGCGAACGCACGTTCAACGCACCCACCTGGCTGTGGACCGCGGCATGCCTTGTCGTCCTGGTGTGCACGCTGATCATGATCGGTGGATTGGCTTGGGGCGCAGGGCGAATCAACGAAAAGGAAATCGAGGAGAGCGCTGAGGCGGAGGAACGCCCGCGTGCTCAGGTGTGACGGTGGCACCTCACACTGAGATACTGGCCCACCACGCACTGCTCCTTGCGATCCCTGCGTTCGTGCCCGCGATCGCTGTCGTCGGCGTCGTGCTGTGGGTAGCCATGCGCGACCGGCGCACCCCCGATGATGCGAATGACTCAGAGAGGAACGACAATTCAGAATGACTCGGAGAGTGACTAGATTTCGAGCCACCGTTACCGTTCTCGCACTCCTCGCATTCCTCGTCGGTTGCGGGGGATCCAAGTCCAATCAGCAGACGAGTACGTCAGCCTCACCGGCGTCGGGGGGACTTACGATTGACATCACGATCAAGGGCGGCCAGGTGACGCCGAGCAACGCCACATTCCAGGCGAAGGTTGACGAGCCCGTCACGTTCAAGGTGAGCAGCGACGCCGAGGACGAGCTTCACGTGCACTCCGTGCCCGACCACGAATTCGAAGTGAAAGCCCAAGCGAATCAGACGTTTCCGTCGTTCACCATCAAGGTCCCCGGCCAAGTCGAGGTCGAGCTTCATAAGTTGGACCGCACGGTGGCGACGATCCAAGTTCAGCAGTGAGGCCGGAGCAGCAGGTCGTGCTCGCGCACGGCCTCGGCGGCTCCACCGACCTTCCCGTCCCTGTCGGCTACGCGCTGGTCGGCGCCGCGTGGGCGCTGACGTTCACGTTCGCGGTCGTGGCACTGGCGTGGCGCAAACCGCGGTTCGATCCCGCCAAACCTGGTCTGCCGCTTCCGGATTGGGTTACCGCCGTCGTCGATCACCCGGTCACCCGCTGGCTGGTCGGGCTGCTGGGTTTGGTGTTCACCGTCTGGGTGCTGACCGCTGGCCTCTTCGGCCCACAGAACAGCATGAACCCACTGCCGGGCGCCTTCTACGTGCTGCTGTGGGTCGGTTTGGTGGCCGCGTCGCTGCTGATCGGTCCGGTCTGGCGGGTGATCTCACCGATGCGCACGCTGTACCGAATCACGCTGTCGCCGTTGCCCTACCGCCGCCGTGACTACCCGGAACGGCTCGGCTACCTGCCTGCCACGTTTGGTTTGTTCGCGTTCGTCTGGCTGGAACTGGCCAGCCCGGATCACGGCTCGCTGATCGGCGTCAAGATCTGGCTGCTGGTGTACGCGGTGGCGATGGCCGGTGGCGCCGCAGTGTGGGGCCGACGCTGGTTCGCCCGTGCCGACCCGTTCGAGGTGTACAGCGTTGTCGTGTCACGGTTGTCGGTGTTTCGCCGCAACCCGGAAACGGGGCGCATTGTCGCCGGGAATCCGTTCAACCATTTGCCGTCGCTGCCGGTACGGCCAGGCGTCGTCATCCTGCTGGCCGTGCTGTTGGGGTCGACGGCGTTCGACAGCTACTCCGCGTCACCGACCTGGCGCAACTTTTCCGATGATATCGCCGGTCATTCGCAGGTGATCGCCACGCTGCTGCGCACGGGCGGCCTCGTGGTGTTCGCATCCGTTGTGGCGGTGACGTTTTCACTTGCCGCGCGGGCGACGGGCGGGGTCGACCGGCAACAGCGACGCGCGCTGCCGGGACAGATGGCACATTCGCTGATCCCCATCGTCGTGGGCTACATCTTCGCCCACTACCTGTCGTATCTCGTCGAGCAAGGCCAGAAGACGATGGTCTTGCTCGGCGATCCACTGGGCCGCGGCTGGAATCTGTTCGGTCTCAGCCACGCCCAAGTGTCGTACCTGCTTTCCATGCACCCGTCCGTTCTCGCGACGATCAAAGTCAGTTGCGTGGTGGCCGGACACATCACCGCCGTGATCGCCGCGCACGACAAAGCACTGCGACTTTTGCCGCAAGGCCACCAGATCACAGGACAATTGACGATGATGCTCATCATGGTCGGTTACACGTTCACTGGTCTCTACCTGTTGTTCGGCGGTTAGCATGCCCGATTTCGTCCTGTGGGTGCTCGTTGCCGTCGCCGCCGCCGAAGCAGTCGGCCTGGTCGTGCTGGGGGGTCTGTTCGTCCGCACGCGCCGCGAAGCCCAGGAACTGAGAAGCCGCGTCGACACCCGCCAGCAGCTCCTGTCCGGCGGCCGCGAAGCCGTCAAGACGGTGTGGCAGACGGCGAATCTGATTCGCAAGGAGGGGTTGGGCGCCGCGGTGCGCACCTCCATCGAAGAGCTGGCGGACTGGGCGGAGGTGGAGCGGCCGGACCTCGCGCGGCTGACGCCCGACGGCAAAGTGGTGATCCTGTTCTCCGACATCGAGGAGTCGACGGCGTTGAACGAGCGCATGGGCGACCGCGCGTGGGTGCGGCTACTTGCCCGCCACGACAAGCTCGTTCGGCGGCTGGTTGACGCGCACTCGGGGCACGTCGTCAAGAGTCAGGGCGACGGCTTCATGGTCGCGTTCGCCCATCCTGAGGAAGCTGTCGACTGCAGTATCGCCATCCAGCAGGCCCTCGCGAACCCGGCGAAGCGGCTGACACCCAACGGTATTCGGGTGCGCATAGGTATTCACATGGGCAAGTCGGTGCGCCGCGGCGACGACCTGTTTGGCCGCAACGTCGCAATGGCCGCGCGGGTCGCGGCGCAAGCGGACGGCGGCGAGGTGCTGATCAGCGAGCCGGTACGCGACGCCGTTGCCGAGCACGTCCCAGTGGGCACGCCGCGGGAAGTCGAGCTCAAGGGGTTCCGAGGAACCCATCGGCTCTATCCGGTAAAACTGTCCGCCTAGGTGTGCGAAACCGCCGTCTCGCACACCTCCACTCGCACTTCGCGTGCGAAACGTGAGTTTCGCGCATCAGGCTGGGGAGCGGCGCAGCCTGAACGTGAGATTGTTTCGCACAGAAGGCCATTCACTGTCGAGGATCGAGTACACCACGGTGTCGCGGCGGGACCC
>DASRFZ010000010.1:0-9949 GCA_035651275.1 Mycobacterium sp.
GTCTCGTTCGGCCACCCAGAATTCCTGAATGGCTTCATAAAGCGTCACCAGGTTCTTCTCCAGCAGGATCTTGCCGGTGTAGTAGTCGACAAGCTGCTTGATCGTCGGCACGTCCGACGTACGCGCCCGCCGGATCGCCACTGCGCTCACACACCGAACAGTATCGGCAAAGCGCAACCGATATTCTGGGGCCGTGCCAGCGCCTCCCTCACGTGACCCGGCTTCGGCGACGGCGTCCCCGACGGCGCGGCTGCTGAACATCGCAAACGTGCTGACCACCGTGCGGCTGGTACTGGTGCCGGTCTTCCTGTTCACGCTGTTCCTGCACGACGGTCACGAAATCCGTTGGCGCATCTTAGCATTCGTCGTCTTCGCGGTTGCGATG
Source organism: Mycobacterium sp. (assembly GCA_035651275.1). Classification (GTDB taxonomy): domain Bacteria; phylum Actinomycetota; class Actinomycetes; order Mycobacteriales; family Mycobacteriaceae; genus Mycobacterium. The sequence goes on from DASRFZ010000010.1 coordinate 386, forward strand.
GTTACCGACCGCTTCGACGGGGCGCTGGCCCGCAGCTACGGGATGATCACGGAGTTCGGCAAGCTGGCCGATCCGATCGCGGACAAGGCGCTGCTGGGCGCCGCATTGATCGGGCTGTCGCTGCTGCACGAATTGCCGTGGTGGATCACCGTCGTGATCCTGGTGCGCGAGATCGGCGTGACGTTTCTGCGATTCTCGGTGCTGCACCGCGGGGTGATCCCCGCGAGCCGTGGGGGCAAACTGAAGACGCTCGTCCAGGCGGTTGCGATCGGGTTGTTCATCCTGCCGCTGCCGGGGCACTGGCACACCGTGGCCTGGGTGGTGATGGCCCTGGCGATCGTGCTGACCGTGGTCACGGGCATCGACTACGTCACGCAGGCGGTGAAAGACACCCACGGGCAATCCGCCGGGCGCTGAGGGAACCATCCCGCGGGCGGCGGGCGTTGCCATTGAGTAGGAGTCCGTCTGAGAAGGAGTGCACGATGGCAGCGTTGCTGCGAGAGGTGATCGGCGACGTGCTTCGCCGCGCCCGCACGTCGCAGGGGCGGACCCTGCGGGAGGTTTCCAACTCGGCGCGGGTGAGCCTCGGCTACCTGTCCGAGGTCGAGCGCGGTCGCAAGGAAGCTTCCAGCGAGCTGCTGACCGCGATCTGCGGCGCGCTGGACGTTCCGCTGTCGGAGGTGGTGACGGACGCGGGCAGGCAACTGGCCCAGCGGGAGCGTGCCGACCTGTCGACGGCCAACATCGACGCGGCCACCAAGGTCGTCATACCACCCGTCGTGTCAATGGCGGTGGCCTGAGAGGCTGTGTGGATCGCCCTCACCAGATAAATTGGGCATTACGCGCACTTAGTACGGCAGACCACTAACAAGCACGAAAACACGAAGGCGGAAGCAACTCATGGCCAATCCGTTCGTCAAGGCGTGGAAGTACCTGATGGCGTTGTTCAACTCCAAAGTGGACGAATACGCCGACCCGAAGGTGCAGATCCAGCAGGCCATCGAGGAGGCGCAGCGTCAGCACCAGGCGCTGAGCCAGCAGGCCGCCCAGGTCATCGGCAACCAGCGCCAGCTGGAGATGCGGCTCAACCGCCAGCTGGCTGACGTCGAGAAGCTGCAGGTCAATGTCCGTCAGGCGCTCACGCTCGCCGATCAGGAGACGGCCGCCGGACACGCGGACAAGGCGACCGAGTACAACAACGCCGCTGAGGCGTTCGCCGCCCAGCTGGTGACGGCCGAGCAGAGCGTCGAGGACCTGAAGGGGCTCCACGATCAGGCCCTGCAGGCCGCGCAGCAGGCGAAGAAGGCCGTCGAGCAGAACGCGATGATGCTGCAGCAGAAGATCGCCGAACGCACCAAGCTGCTGTCGCAGCTGGAGCAGGCCAAGATGCAGGAGCAGGTCAGCGCGTCGCTGCGGTCGATGAGCGATATGGCCGCCCCCGGCAACACGCCCAGCCTCGACGAGGTGCGGGACAAGATCGAGCGCCGCTACGCCAACGCGCTGGGATCGGCGGAGCTGGCGCAGAACTCGGTGCAGGGCCGGATGCTCGAAGTGCAGCAGGCCAGCGTGCAGATGGCCGGCCATTCTCGTCTGGAGCAGATCCGGGCGTCGATGCGCGGCGAGGCGCTGCCGTCCGGCGGTACCTCGGCCGAGGCTTCGTCGTCCGAGTCGACGGCCACGCCGGCCAGCCCGCCGGCCGAACCCGCGCCGCAGAATCCCGTCAGTCAGCAATAGTCAGTAACTAGGAGTGTCGGCAGTGGCGGTCAGACAGCAGGCCTCCAAGCTCCTGCAGCGCGGTCTCGACACCGCCAGCGAATACGCCGACGTGGCAGCGCACAAGTTCAGGCGCGCGGCTGACCCGCGTGCCCGGCTGTTGCGCAAGCGTCGCTGGGCCCTGCGGCTGAGCATCTTCTTCGCCATCAGCTGTGTGTTCTGGGTGGTGGTCACCCTGCTGTTGGGCAGCTGGGGCCTGCCGATCTGGGTGCTGGTCATTCCGGGTGCGATCGCGACGGGAGCGGCGTTCCCCGCGACCCTGCTGCTGTTCCGCTACCTCTGGCTGCGTCGCGCGCCGCTGCCTGCGCCGCGGCCGGGTGTGGTGCGACGGCTGCCGCCGAACGGCTCGGTAGCCCGCGGGCCGATGGCCGCGCTTGAGGCGGCCGAACGCGGCATGTTCTCACTGATCGGCGTGATGGAGCGGGCGAACTTGTTGCCCGACAGCGAGATTCGCGACATCACCCGGGCGGCTGACGAGGCGGCGTCGACGATGTCGGCGACGGCTATCGACATCGTGTCTATGGAGAAGGCGATGCGCGCGACCCCGTCGTCTCGCGCTTCTTTGATGCCGACGATCCACGCTTTCGCCGCACAACTCGACCACGGTGTGCGGCAGTACAACGAAATGGTCGACGCCGCAGCGAAATTGGTGTCCACGTCGACGTCGCCGATGGCGCGACAGCAGCACAGGGCCGAGCTTGTGGGCGCAACCGACCGTTTGAACGGCTGGGCTCAGGCGTTCGACGAGTTGAACGCTCCCCGCCGGCTGATCGGTTAGAGGCTGCGTCGCAGCGACGGGATCGCGAGTGCGGCCAGTCCGCGGACGATGCTCTTGAGGAAGTCGAACGCGTCGAAGTAGTCGCGCCACAAGGTGATTCGGCCGTCGCGCACCTCGAACACGCCGCACACCCAGAAGTGCGCCGAGAACGGGCCGAAGCTCAGCACGTCCGTTCGCTCAGTCAGCACGGCGTTGCCCTCGGTGGCGATGCGGTGGATTTTCACGTCGAAGCCCGCGCTGGGACGGCTCAAACCCCGCATCAGCTTCATCGTGCGGCGACGGCCGCGAATCGTGGAATATCCGTAATTCTGGTAGACGACGTCGTCGTCAAGTGCGGCGTCTGCAGCGTCGAAATCCTTGTCCCGCAGGGCGTAGAGAAAGGCCTCCACGACGCGCGCTGAGTCGGTTGTGACTGTGCGATCTGGCAGCTGGTCGGTCATGGCTCTCAGCGTAGCTAGGGTGGTCCGGTGCGGGTGGCCGTGGTGGCGGGGCCGGACCCGGGGCACTCGTTCCCGGCGATCGCGTTGTGCCTGAAGTTCCTGGCTGCCGGCGACGAGCCGACTCTGCTGACCGGGGTGGAATGGCTGGACACCGCGCGGGTGGCCGGCGTCGAGGCCGCCGAGCTTCTGGGGCTGGACCCGACTCCTCTCGACGACGACCGTGACGCGGGCGCCAAGATCCACCGGCGAGCCGCACGGATGGCGGTGCTCAACGCTCCACAGATTCGCGAACTCGGGGTCGATCTCGTCGTGTCTGACGTCATCACGGCGTGCGGAGCGCTGGCTGCGGAGATGCTGGCTCTTCCATGGGTTGAGTTGAACCCTCATCCGCTGTATCTGCCGTCGAAAGGCTTGCCGCCCATCGGAAGTGGGCTCGCACCCGGGGTGGGATTGCGCGGTCGGTTGCGCGACACGGTCATGCGGCGGCTGACGGGTCGCTCGTGGCGGGAGGGCTTGCAGCACCGCGCGGCAGCCCGCGTCGGCGTCGGATTGCCGGCAGAGGGCGTCGACCCGCTGCGGCGGTTGATCGCGACACTGCCTGCGCTGGAGGTGCCACGGCCCGACTGGCCGGACGAGGCCGTCGTCGTCGGGCCGCTGCACTTCGAGCCGACATCTGCCGACCTGGAGCCGCCGGCGGGGGATGGGCCCGTCGTCGTGGTGGCGCCGTCGACAGCGACGACGGGTGCGCAGGGTCTTGCGGAGGTGGCACTGGAGCATCTGGTTCCGGGGCGGTCGCTGCCCGAGGGATCGCGGGTGGTGGTGTCACAGCTTTCGGGTGGGGTCGCGGGGGTGCCGCCGTGGGCCGTGATCGGGTTGGGACGGCAGGACAAGCTGCTGTCCGACGCCGATGTCGTGGTCTGCGGCGGCGGGCACGGCATGGTGAGCAAGACGTTGTTAGCAGGCGTGCCGATGGTCGTGGTGCCCGGTGGGGGAGACCAGTGGGAGATCGCGAATCGTGTTGCGCGCCAAGGAAGTGCGCTGTTGATTCGCCCGCTGACGGCCGAAGAGTTGGTGGCCGCGGTGGGCGAGGTGCTGGGTTCGTCGTCGTATCGGGATGCGGCGCGGCGGGCGGGTGCTTCTGCTGCCGATGTCGCCGATCCGGTACGGGTGTGCCACGACGCGCTCGCGTAGTTTGGATTCGATGCGTCTGACGGAATTCCATGAGCTCGTCGTCGGGCGGTTCGGAGCTGCGTATGGGGCCTCGGTGCTTGCCGATCATGTGTTGACTGCATTGGACGGACGCACCGGAGCGCAGGCGATCGAGGACGGGGTCGATCCGCGCGAGGTGTGGCGGGCGTTGTGCGTGGACTTCGACGTGCCACGCGATCAGTGGTAGTGGCGGCACGTTTCGCGCTCCGGCTTGGACGTGATTTGCGCCCATTTCTGCACTAGGGCTGTGCCGCGGCGGGTGGGGACGACCCTGGCGCAGAAATCGCGAAGCGGTATACGGCGTGTCGCTTGAATCGAACACTTGTTCGTCTAATGTGGGCGGTGTGCGGCGGACGGGACTTGTCGGTGGTCTGCTCTAGCGTCGCGGCCAACTGATCGAAAACCCGATCAACCGAACACCACTACATCAGAGAGGCATTCTCATGACGCAGGCTCCTGACCGCGACAAGGCCCTCGAACTGGCGATGGCACAGATCGAGAAGGCTCATGGCAAAGGCTCGGTGATGCGCCTCGGCGACGAGGTTCGCCAGCCCATCTCCGTCATTCCCACCGGCTCGATCGCGCTGGACGTGGCGCTGGGCATCGGCGGCCTGCCGCGAGGCCGGATCATCGAGATCTACGGCCCGGAATCCTCGGGCAAGACCACTGTGGCGCTGCATGCGGTGGCCAATGCGCAGGCGGCCGGCGGCATCGCGGCGTTCATCGACGCCGAGCATGCGCTGGACCCCGAGTACGCCAAGAAGATCGGCGTGGACACCGACTCTCTGCTGGTGTCTCAGCCCGACACCGGTGAGCAGGCGCTGGAGATCGCCGACATGCTGATCCGGTCCGGGGCTCTGGACATCATCGTGATCGACTCGGTGGCGGCGCTGGTGCCGCGCGCTGAGATCGAGGGCGAGATGGGCGACAGCCACGTCGGCCTGCAGGCCCGTCTGATGAGCCAGGCTCTGCGGAAACTCACTGGCGCACTGAACAATTCAGGCACCACCGCCATCTTCATCAACCAGCTGCGGGAAAAAATCGGAGTGATGTTCGGGTGCATGAATGGGACCACAAGGGTCACATTGGCCGACGGCACGACTGAGAAGATCAGCAAGATCGTCAACCAGAAGATGGATGTCGAGGTCTTGTCTTACGACCCGGACACCGATCGGGTGGTACCTCGCAAGGTGGTGAACTGGTTCAACAACGGTCCCGCCGAACGGTTTTTGCAGTTCACCGTCGAGAAGTCGGCCGGAAATGGCAAGTCTCAATTCGCTGCTACGCCCAATCACCTGATTCGCACTCCAGGCGGCTGGACCGAGGCGGGCGATCTCATCCCTGGTGATCGTGTGATGGCCAGTGAGCCACATCTGCTCAGCGAGCAGCAGTTCCAAGTGGTGCTCGGTTCGCTGATGGGAGACGGCAACTTGTCGCCCAATCGTCATGACCGCAACGGCGTCCGGTTCCGACTGGGACACGGCGCCAAGCAGATTGAGTATCTGCAGTGGAAGACCGCGCTGCTGGGCAACATCAAGCACTCGGTCCGTATGAATGACAAGGGCGCCCAGTTCGTGGATTTCACGCCACTGCCCGAACTCGCCGAGCTACAACGTGCGGTCTATCTCGGTGACGGTAAGAAATTCCTGTCCGACGAGTACCTCAAGGCGCTCACCCCGCTGGCGTTGGCGATTTGGTACATGGACGACGGCGGATTCAGCTTGCGCTCTAAGGGTTTGCAGCAACGCACTGCTGGCGGCAGCGGCCGCATCGAGATCTGCGTCGAGGCGATGAGCGAGGGATCGCGAGTTCGGCTGCGTGATTATCTGCGCGATACGCACGGTTTGGATGTGCGCCTGCGGGTCGTCGGCTCGACCGGTAAGTCCGTGTTGGTGTTTTCCACGGCGTCCACGGCGAAGTTCCAGGAGATAGTGGCGCCCTACATGGCGCCGTCGATGGAATACAAGCTGCTGCCACGGTTTCGCGGCCAGGGCACGGTGACACCGCAGTTTGTCGAACCCACACAGCGGCTGGTGCCGGCACGGGTCCTCGATGTGCACGTCAAGCCGCATACTCGATCGATGAACCGCTTCGACCTCGAAGTGGAAGGTTTACACAACTACTTCGTCGACGGCGTCATGGTGCACAACAGTCCTGAAACGACAACGGGCGGAAAGGCATTGAAGTTCTACGCCTCGGTTCGCTTGGACGTCAGGCGAATTGAAACCCTGAAGGATGGCACCGACGCGGTGGGTAACCGGACGCGGTGCAAGGTCGTCAAGAACAAAGTTGCGTCTCCGTTCAAGCAGGCCGAGTTCGACATCCTCTATGGCAAGGGCATCAGCCGCGAAGGTTCGCTGATCGACATGGGTGTGGAGCAGGGCTTCATCCGCAAGTCCGGCTCGTGGTTCACCTACGAGGGCGAGCAGTTGGGGCAGGGCAAGGAGAATGCCCGCACGTTCCTGCTGGAGAACGTCGACGTCGCCAACGAGATCGAGAAGAAGATCAAAGAGAAGCTCGGCATTGGCGCCGTGGTGACCGATGACCTCCCCGATGAAGTCCTCCCCGCCCCCGTCGATTTCTGAGAAGCGCGAGGAGCAGGCGCGGGCGTTGTGTCTGCGCCTGCTCACCGTGCGAGCCCGGACGCGGGCCGAGCTTGAGGGCCAGCTAGCGAAGCGGGGTTACCCCGACGACGTCAGCGTCCAGGTGCTCGACCGCCTCACCGAAGTCGGCTTGATCAACGACGCCGATTTCGCCGAGCAGTGGGTGCGGTCGCGTCAGGCCAACGCCGGAAAAGGCAAGCGCGCGTTGGCCGCTGAGCTCCGGACTAAGGGCGTCGACAACGAGGTGATCGCGAAGACGCTGACCGGGATCGACGCGGCCAGCGAGCACGAACGAGCAGTGACACTGGTGCAGTCCAAGCTGCGGCGGGAGAACCTCGACGGCGATCAAGCGAAGGTGGTGCGTCGGTTGACTGGCATGCTGGCTCGGCGCGGGTACAGCGAGTCGATGTGTTTCGACGTCGTGAAGACCCAGCTGGCATTGGAGCTGGAGCGCCGCCGCACGTAGTCATCTCGGTGACCAGCTATGCGGGCCAATGCAATCCGAGATACGGGTATGGATTCTCGGTTGCCCAGCGGTCCAACAAACGCGCCAGATGCTCGGCCATACCGCTTGCGGGGAGGCGCGACTTCAGCAGGCACACGACGACAACGTCCCTGGCAGCCGCAAAGTCCTCGACGTTCTCGGTGACAAGCACACGACCCTCGCTCGCAGCGACGGCCGCAACTTCACGGTCTGGGCGGGCATTGACCCCGCGATCGCGAACATGGACCGCATCGTGATTGCGTTTAGTGAGCAGGTCGCACGTCGTCGCCGCAAACATCTCATCGATGAGAAACCGCACCCGGTGCCTGTTACTGGGCCATCAGATCGGCGCGGTGGCGGGCAAGTTCGCGCGCATCTTCAGCGGCCCTGTCGTTCGCCGCGACCTCGGCGTCTATCGCGTCTCGGTGTGCGGCCGCAAAATCGATCGCCGTCCGAATGTGGCGTGGGTGCAGGTCGAACTGTTCGGCCAGCGCGGCAACACGATCCTCCGGACTTCCGCTGGTATGACGCAGCGCGGAAACCACTTCCCAGATGTCGGGTCCCACCGCGAGCCCCGCTCGCCGCCCGGTGGGGCCGTCGCGATATACGACGCCGGGGTGATGCAACGTGTCCAATCCTTCAGAAACCAAGCGCTCCAGTAGTGCCCGCTCCGTAATGCCTTCCGCAGCCGCTTGCCGTTCGAGCTGGGCCTTGACGGCGGGGTCCAGACGATATGACGTCGCGCGGCTTGCCACATGGCCCAACGTACCGCAGCTGTAGTACACCGTCACCGCTCTGTGGTCACCCGTGCGTCGAGGGGTGAAATGCTGTCGGCGGCGGCGGTGGGCGCGGAAGCGTGACCGAGGTCGGGGGCGTCGGAATGACGCGGATGATCGTCGTTGGCGCGGTGGTGATCGGCCCGCTCGGAATCAACAACGTCGGCGGCGCAAGGGTGATCGGCGCTGTCGCTCTCGGTGTGGTCGTAACGACGGCCGGTGGTTGCGGCGCAGCTGATGTCGGTGGTGTCTTGAGTGCCACGGTCGAGGTCTCCGCTGACGTTAGCGTGGGGAGTGCTGAGCTGGTCGCAATGACCGGAGCTACCGACGGGCTTGGCGTACGAGTCAGGTCGATCGGAGCAATCGGCTCCGCGGGGTGGACCACCCTGAGTAGGCACACGATCGCCCCGATGATCAGCGCCAGTAGACATGCGCCGAGCAGCCATCGGTAGCCGCGGTGGGCAAGGTTCCCAGTCTCGTCGTCGGTTGTCTTTGGTTGCGCCCCAACATTTATGATATCTGTCATCGCGCCGTCGACGGCTTGACCGTCCGCCGTGTCCGTGATGTCCGATGTGGTCGACGTGAGCTGGATCTGGTTGAGAGTGCGGTCGCGCAGCCACTCCGGCGCGGGGATGAACACGGGCGCGCCGCCCAGCAGCGCTGCTGGTGTGACCAGCCGTCGGCGATCGGCATCGCAAATCGAGCAGGAGTCGATGTGGCGGGCGATCCGCTTGCGCATCAGCACGTTTAGCTTGCCGTCCCAGCCCGCGAGGATCTCGCGCAGTTCGGGACATCCCTGCGGACTCTTGTGTGAACGGCGCGCCACCAGGAGCGCTCCCAGTGAATGCTCAACGGTCGAGCGCAGGCGAGACACCATCCTGTTGGCGCTGCCCGCACTCACCCCCAACACTCGCGCGAGCTCCGGGCCGTCCAATCCGTGGCGGTACGTCAGATCCAACACCGAGCGATCCCGGTCGGACAGGCCGCCAGCGGCTTGCGCGATCAGCTCGGCTAACTCGCCGCGAGCGGCCATCGTGTCTGGTTCCGGTTCATCAGATGTCTCCTCGGGAATTTGCTCATACGCCTGCTCGCGGCGGCGGCCCTTGAGGCAGCGCAGCGCTTCATTGCGAGCGACGGCGTAGAGCCATGAACGCAACTTGTCGGGGTCGTTCAACTTGCCGAGTTGTGTTGCCGCCGTGCAGAACACGTCCTGCACGCAGTCGGCGGCCGCGTCGCGATCGCGAACGAAGCCGACACAAAAGTCGTACAGCCTGTCGGCGTAGCGGTCGTAGATGGCCGCGAAAGCGCGACGATCACCGGCGACGGCGGCGCCGACCAGATCCGCATCGCTCGCGACGTCCCAGTCGGGTACGGCGGTCATGACATCGCTTCCAAGTCGCTCAAGTGTGCGCGCAGCGCTTCCAGAATTTGCGTCCTTCCACGGTATTCCTCAGTATTGATGCGTCGTGATCGTCTGCTGGCCGTCGTCGCACTCGACGTC
>DASRFZ010000011.1:0-10329 GCA_035651275.1 Mycobacterium sp.
CGCCGAGCTCCAAAGTCTCTGCGCCCGCGATGGTTTCGGCCGCGACGACACCCTGCGCCTCGGCGACGTGTGCGAGCTGCAGCTGTCCGGTGACGTCACCGATCGCATAGATGTGGCCGACGTTGGTGCGCATCCGCTCATCGATCGCGATCGCCTTGCGGTCGGACAGCTTCACGCCCGCGGCGTCAAGTCCGTACCCTTCGACGTTGGGCTCAAATCCGATGGCCTGCAACACTTTGTCGGCCTTCAGATCTTCCGACGACCCGTTCTTGCTGACTTTGACGGTGACCTGCGACCCGTCGTCGTCGATCGATTCGACCTTCGTCCCGGTCAGCACCTTCACACCGAGCTTCTTGAACGCCTTCTCGATTTCCTTCGATACGTCGGCGTCCTCGTTCGGCAAGGCCCGCGGCAGAAACTCGACGATCGTCACGTCGACACCGTAATTCGCGAGGACGTAACCGAATTCCATGCCGATCGCGCCCGCGCCGGCAATCACGATCGACCCCGGTAGGTCTCGCGACAGGATCTGCTTCTCGTAGGTGACGACGTTGTCCGACAGCGACGTGCCGGGCACCAGCTTGGTGCTGCTGCCGGTCGCGATGATCGCGTTGTCGAACGTGACTTCCTCGGTGCCGCCGTCGTTGAGGTCCACGCTCAAGGTGTGGTCGTCCTTGAACTTGCCGTAGCCGTGGATCTCGGTGATCTTGTTCTTCTTCATCAGGAAGTGCACGCCGGCGACGCGGCCCTCGGCGACCTTGCGGCTGCGGTCGAACGCGACGCCGTAGTCGAACGTTGCCTCGCCGCTGATGCCGAACGTCTTGGCCTGCTTGGTGACGATGTGCGCCAGTTCGGCGTTGCGCAGCAACGACTTCGACGGAATGCAGCCGACGTTCAGACAGACCCCGCCCCAATACTTGGGTTCGACGATGGCGGTGTTCAGCCCGAGCTGCGCCGCGCGGATGGCTGCGACGTATCCGCCGGGTCCGGCTCCGAGGACGACGACGTCATAATGTGAGGTCACCCGGCCAACCCTAATAGGGAATGAGGCCGATAAAACAGCGGCTCACGTGTTCGCAGTAGTAGGTGCCGTGCAGCACCGCGGCACACGCGGTGGCCGGCAACGGGGCAGCCATGACGGCGATCGCCACCGCTGCGACCAGGGGTTTGCCCTCGACCATCGCGAGCAGCAGGCCCACGAGCGTGCACACCGCGACGAAGATCAGCACGACGAACACCGGCCACGACTTGTCGAGGGAATGGAACCACCAGTAGTACAGCCCGAGGCCGATGGCGTCTGCGGGAAGCCACACCGCGGTGAGCACCAGCACCAACGACCATCTAGTCAGGTGGTGGTAGTGCGCGGGCGTCGGCTCGACGTCGACAGGTCCGGTGTCTTCCGACGAGTCGTCGTCTGCTGGTTCGGGTTCGACGGGCTCGGGGTTGGTGTCGGCGTCCGATTCCAGTTCTGGCGTCTCAGCCATAGCTCACCGCCTGGATCGCCACCAGCACGCCGAACCAGCCGGGGCCGACCGCGAGCAGAAACGCGCCCAGCGTCGTCATCCATCGCTTGGCGGACAACAGGATCAGCAAAATTCCCAACCCGCACGGAATGCCGATGACGAGCGCGACCACCACGTCTGGACGAATCGTGCCGTCGACCAACAGCGTTGCCGCGATCGCCGCCACCATCCCGACGGCAGTGCCGACGAGCATCGCGGCGGTCAGCTGCCATGCGCGCGGTAGGGGGATCACCTCACCGAGGTTATCGGTTGGAGTGATCGGCGCCGCGCACCGGCGGTCGACTGTCCAGGTCCTCGAGTTCCTCCGCGGTGAACGTCCTGCCGCGCGTCAGAAACCGCATGCCCTCGGGCGCTTCCATCGAGAATCCCCCGCCGCGGCCGGGCACCGCGTCGATGATCAGCTGGGTGTGCTTCCACGCGTCGAACTGCGGCCCGGAGATCCACACCGGCGTGTCCTCGACGACTCCGAGCAGCACATCGCGATCGCCGACGATGAACTCGCCGTCGGGGTAGCACATCGGCGACGAGCCGTCGCAGCATCCGCCGGACTGGTGAAACATCAACGGGCCGTGGCGATCTCGCAACCGACCGAGCAGCTCGGCGGCCGTCTCGGTGATCAGCACCCGCGGCACTTGCGATTTCGGTGCGCTAACCGGCGCTGAGCGCACGTTAGCGCCCCGAAATCGCTCGTCCGCCATCAGAAGAACCCTTGCGCCTTGTTGCTGTAGCTGACCAGAAGGTTCTTCGTCTGCTGGTAATGGTCGAGCATCATCTTGTGGTTCTCCCGGCCGATGCCCGACTGCTTGTACCCGCCGAACGCCGCATGCGCGGGATAGACGTGGTAGCAGTTCGTCCACACCCGGCCGGCTTTGATGTCACGCCCGGCCCGGTACGCGGTATTGCCGTCGCGGCTCCACACCCCCGCACCCAGCCCGTAGAGCGTGTCGTTGGCGATGCGGATCGCGTCGTCGTAATCGGTGAACGACGTCACCGAGACCACCGGTCCGAAGATCTCCTCCTGGAAAATCCGCATGTTGTTGGTGCCGGCGAAGATCGTCGGCTGCACGTAGAAGCCGCCGGACAGCTCGCCGCCCAGCTCGGCCCGCTCGCCGCCGGTGACGATGCGCGCGCCCTCGTCCTTGCCGATCTCGATGTAGGACAGGATCTTCTCGAGCTGGTCGTTGGAGGCCTGCGCGCCGACCATCGTCGTGGTGTCCAGCGGATCGCCCTGACGAACGGCCTTCGTCCGGATCGCCGCCAGTTCGAGGAATTCGTCGTAGATGTCGGCCTGAATCAGGCTGCGCGACGGGCACGTGCACACCTCGCCCTGGTTCAGCGCGAACATCGTGAAGCCCTCCAGCGCCTTGTCCTGGAAGTCGTCGGCCGCCGCCATCACGTCGGAGAAAAAGATGTTCGGGCTCTTGCCGCCGAGCTCCAGCGTGACAGGGATCAGGTTCTGCGACGCGTACTGCATGATCAGCCGGCCGGTCGTGGTTTCGCCGGTGAACGCGATCTTGGCGATCCGGTCGCTGGACGCCAGCGGCTTGCCCGCTTCGAAGCCGAAGCCGTTGACGACGTTGACCACTCCGGGCGGCAGCAGATCGCCGATCAACGAGAGCAGGTACAGGATCGACGCGGGCGTCTGCTCGGCGGGCTTGAGCACGACGCCGTTACCCGCGGCCAGCGCCGGCGCAAGCTTCCACGTCGCCATCAGAATCGGGAAGTTCCACGGGATGATCTGCCCGACGACCCCGAGCGGTTCGTGGAAGTGGTAGGCGACGGTGTCCTCGTCGATTTGGCTCAGCGACCCTTCCTGCGCGCGGATCGCCGCGGCGAAGTAGCGGAAGTGGTCGACGGCCAACGGCAAATCGGCATTGAGGGTTTCGCGGATCGGCTTGCCGTTGTCCCACGACTCGGCGAGCGCCAGCGACTCCAGGTTGGCCTCGATGCGGTCGGCGATCTTGTTCAGCACGAGCGCGCGCTCGGCCGGCGCGGTCTTGCCCCACGCCGGCGCCGCGGCGTGCGCGGCGTCCAACGCCTTGTCGACGTCGGCCTCGTTCGAGCGCGGGATCTCGCAGCATGTCTGCCCGGTGATCGGGGTGGGGTTCTCGAAATACTGGCCCCCGATCGGCGGCACCCATTCGCCGCCAATGAAGTTGCCGTACCGCGAGTCGTACGACATCAGTGAACCCTGGGTGCCAGGGCGTGCGTAGACGGTCATCAGCTACTCCCTAGTGTCCGTGTGATAGCGCTCACGGTACTCCCGCGGCCGCATGAGCGGTCCTGACAGAATGCCGGGATGGATCACGCCGACCCGTATCTGTGGCTCGAGAACATCGACAGCGACGCCGCACTGAACTGGGCACGGCAGCGTAACGATTCGGCGCTGGCACAGTTGTGCACGAAGCGGTTCGAGGACTTCCGGACCCAAGCGCTCGAAGTGATGGACACCGACGCGCGCATTCCGTACGTCGCCCGACGCGGCGAGTACCTTTACAACTTCTGGCGCGACGCGACCAACCCCCGTGGCCTGTGGCGGCGAACGACCCTGGACAGCTACCGCTCCGATAATCCGGAATGGGAGGTTCTGCTCGACATAGATGTGTTGGCACGCGCCGACGGCGAGAACTGGGTATGGGCCGGCGCCGACGTCATCGACCCCGAGTACACGGTGGCGATGGTCAATCTTTCCCGCGGCGGCTCAGATGCTGTCGTCGCGCGCGAATTCGACATGCGGACATGCGAATTCGTCGAGGGCGGGTTCGAGTTGGCCGAAGCCAAGTCGTCGGTCGCGTGGGAGGACGACGAGGACACACTGATCGTGTGCACGGACTTCGGCGAAGGGTCGATGACGGACTCCGGCTACCCGCGGATCGCCAAGCGATGGCGCCGCGGGCAACCGCTGGACGACGCGGAGACGCTGTACACCGCCGAGCCCGACGACGTGCGGGTCATCGCCGTCGTCGACCGCACCCCGGGTTTCGAACAGATCCGGCTTGGACGCTACGTCGACTTCTACCATCGGCTGCGGTACGAACTGCGTGGCGACGAGTTGATCCTGCTCGACGTGCCGACGGACGCCGGCATCTCAGTGCACCGCGGCTGGCTGCTCGTCGAGCCGCGGACCGACTGGACGCTCGACGAGCGCACCCATCCCGCCGGCTCGTTGCTCGCGATCGACTACGAGCAGTTCCTTTCGGGCGCACGCGATTTCGCGGTGGTGTTCCAGCCCGATGCGCATAGCTGCCTGCACCACTACGCGTGGACCAGAGACAGGCTCGTCGTCGTGACGCTACGGGACGTCGCCAGCCACGTCGAGATCGTCACGCCCGGGACCTGGCAGGCCGAACCGGCGCGCGACATCCCGGATGCCGCATCGACGGTCATCGCCGCCATCGACGAGTATGGCGACGAGATCTTTTACGACACAAGCGGATTCATTGAGCCATCCCGTTTGCTGTACGGGACGGCCGGCGGTCCCCTCGAACAGATCAAAGCAGCGCCGTCGTTCTTCGACGCCGACGACCTCGACGTGTCGCAACACTTCGTCGCATCGTCAGACGGCACACCGATCCCGTATTTCGTCGTCACATCTCGGAAGGCGTCCGGCCCGAGGCCCACGCTGCTGTACGGCTACGGCGGCTTCGAGAACGCGATGACACCGAGCTACGGCGGTGTGCTGGGCCGGCTCTGGCTGGCCCGCGGCGGCACCTACGTGCTGGCCAACATCCGCGGCGGCGGTGAATACGGTCCGCACTGGCACACCCAGACGCTGCGCGAGGGCAGGCACCTCGTCGAGGAGGATTTCGCCGCTGTCGCAAAGGATTTGGTGGACCACAAGATCACCACTGTCGAGCAGCTCGGCGCGCATGGCGGAAGCAACGGCGGCCTGTTGATGGGGATCATGCTGACCAAGTACCCGGAGTTGTTCGGCGCGCTGGTGTGCAGCGTGCCGCTGCTGGACATGCGCCGCTACCACCTGTTGCTTGCCGGTGCGTCGTGGATGGCCGAATACGGCGACCCCGACGATCCTGACGACTGGGCGTTCATTTCGAAATATTCGCCGTACCAAAATATTTCGGCCGACGCCAGCTATCCGCCGATCCTGATCACCACGTCCACCCGCGACGACCGGGTGCATCCCGCGCACGCCCGCAAGATGACCGCGGCGCTGGAAGCGGCCGGACACCGGGTGCTGTACTACGAGAACATCGAGGGCGGCCATGCCGGTGCGGCCGACAACGCGCAAGCCGCGTTCAGATCGGCCCTGATCTACGAGTTTCTCTGGCAGACGCTGGCCCCAAGTAAAAATATCGCCGAAACACCATGGCGCCCAGCGGGTGACAGCGCTGCGCCGAGCATGCCCGGTTAACACGGCGTTCATTTGCCGTTGGTTTCCCAGGTCGCCGTCGTTGCCGTTGTATGTGAAGATAGCGACCGTGGTGGCACCCCGAACGTCGTTCTTCGCTGGCGCCGCGACGGTGGCAAGTTGGGCGCTGCTGTGCGCCCCATCGCCCCCTGCGTCCGCGCAACCATGCCCTGACGTCGAAGTGGTATTCGCGCGCGGCACCACCGAGCAACCCGGCGTGGGTCCGACCGGACAAGCGTTTGTCGACTCGTTGCGCGCGAAGATCCCCACAAAATCAATGGGGATTTATCCGGTCGACTACCCCGCGAGCAATGATTTTCCCACCGCGCTGGACGGTGTCAGAGATGCGAGCGCTCATGTCGAGACAGTGGCGGCGCGGTGCCCCGACACCAAGCTGGTGCTCGGCGGATTTTCGCAAGGCGCAGCCGTAATGGGGTTCGTCACCGCGAATGTCATCCCGGATGGAGCCCCTGAGGGCGTGCCCAATCCGATGCCGTCTGATGTGGCAAACCACGTCGCTGCGGTCGCGCTGTTCGGAAAGCCGAACTATCGCTTCATGCACGCGATCAACGAGCCCGAAATCGTCGTTGGACCCCTCTACGCCGACAAGACCATCGAGTTGTGTGTTCCTGACGATCCGATTTGCTCGACCGGAATGGACTTCAACGCCCATATGCAGTACGCGGAGAGCGGGATGGTTGACCAGGCAGCGGTTTTCGCCGCCAACCACATCCCGGCCAACGCTGCGCCGTCCCCGCCGCCCCAAGCATCCGTTGCCGCCGCACCCCCGAAATCACCTACTCCGGCCGCACCGCCGACATCGCCCGCCCCTGTTGCACCACCTGCACCGGCTCCTATCGCACCTACGCCGGCGCCGCACCTCGCGCCCGGGACCTTGTTGTCGTGCACGACCGTGTGCCACGTCATTACCCCTGGATGACAACGTGCGGCGTTGTCGAAATACCGCCGCCTACGATGCAAATCGCGGACGCTGCCGCACCGCACGGGTCGAGCGTGGCCGCTGATTCTTCAGTTCGACTAAAGCCAGTTGGGGCGGTGGGCCATGATAGTGACGTACCCGATAGGAGACATCATGAGTCCCACACATTCGAAGCGACGGTTGCCGGTTCTCGCAAGCGCCGTTGCGATCGTCGGAATGGGCGCGATCACCGCAGCGTGCGGCGGAGGCAATAACGGGCCCGCCAGCACCACGACCACCACGACGACGACCTCGACAACAACGTCCACCTCCACCTCGACGGCACCGCCGCCCGTGTCGTCAACGGAAAACCAGATCAATCCGAGCGGTGGTAACTCGTTCTCCCCCAATCCAATTCCAGTCCAACCGGGTCCGAACCAGAATCCGCACGGGCGTGGGTCTCCCGCAAACCCGCATAACCGCTAGCACTCGGCGCAGCGGCCAGCGTTGTCAGCCTCGGCGAGTACCGTACGAAACTGGGCTGCCGAGAAGGGGATTGACCATGCCGCGAACCGATGACGACTCCTGGGACATCACTGAAAGCGTGGGCTCCACCGCGTTGGGCGTGGCCGCGGCGCGGGCGGCCGAGACCGAAAGTGAGCGCCCGCTGATCAAGGATCCGTTCGCCCGGGTGTTTCTCGAGGCAGCCGGTCAAGGGATGTGGACCCTCTTCTCGAGCCGCAAACTGCCCGACGAGCTGACCGACGTCGACCCCAGGCTCCGGGCCCGGCTGCACGGGATGGTCGATCTGATGGCCGCGCGCACGGCGTTCTTCGACGAGTTCTTCCTCAGCGCAGCTGACGCGGGCGTCAGGCAGATCGTGATCCTCGCCGCCGGCCTGGATTCGCGGGCCTGGCGGCTGCCCTGGCCTGCCGGCACCGTGGTGTACGAACTCGATCAGCCCAAGGTGCTGGAGTTCAAGTCGACGACATTGCGCCAACATGGTGCCCAGCCGACGGCACGTCAGGTAAGCGTCGGAATCGACCTGCGTCAGGATTGGCCAACGGCGTTGCAGCAGGCCGGTTTTGACCCCTCCGTGCCGACCGCGTGGTCTGCGGAGGGCCTGCTGCGGTTTCTGCCCGCGGCGGCGCAAGATCTGCTGTTCGAGCGAATAGACGCGCTCAGCCCACCCGGTTCGCGGCTGGCCGCCAACGCGCCCGCCAGCGAGCCACCCGACTCGGCCGAACTGCAGCAGCAGCGCGACGAGATGGTCCGCGTCCGTGAGATAGCTGCCCGGCTGTTCGACACGAACATGCCCAACCTGCAGGAGCTCTGGTACATCGAAAAGCGCACCGACCTCGTCGACTGGCTGAGCGCGCACGGCTGGACGGCGTCGCAGGAGACGGCCTCCGAGCTGGTGGCGCGCTACGGCCGTACTCTGCCGGACGCAAGCGACGCGGCCCTGCGGTCGAACCTTTTCGTGTCCGCTCATCGCTTGCACTAGCATCGACACCAACTGCGCCGGCGGCCAACGTCATGCCTGCCGCGTCTGAATCTCAACGATGATCCGTGGAGTGGCATTCGTGACCGTGAATCCGTCTGTACGCGTGGTGTGCGTCGCCGCTGCCGCAGTGGTGTGCGCCACCTCGATCACGGTGTCAAGCGCGATGCTGCTGAGGTGTGCTGAGTCGTGCAGCAGATTGGTCGCAGGATCGGCGTCCGCGCCGGCGCCGGCACCCGCGTCGGTGTCGATTCAGCCAGTTGCTGATGCGCGCAACGTCGACCCCCTGGCGCCGGTCCTGGTGACAGCCACCGACGGCACGCTGATCGACGTGACGATGGTCAACGACGCCGGGAAGGCCATTCCGGGGATCATGACGCCGGACAGCACCGCCTGGAAGCCAGCGGTGCCGCTCGGCTACGGCCGCACCTACACGATCACCGCCGCCAGCCGCGGCACGGCCGGCGTCGCGTCCAAACACGTGTCCAAGTTTTCGACGTTGACGCCGAGCAACCAGACCGAGGTGTACCTCAACACGACGTCGGGTGCGACGTTGCAAGAGGGCGGCGTATACGGCGTCGGGACGGTGGTCGTGGCGCACTTCGATGAGCCGCTCAAGGACCGTGCGGCAGCCGAGCGCCGATTGACGGTCACCACCTCTCCCCCGGTTACCGGCTCTTGGTACTGGGTGGACGACCAGAACGCGCACTGGCGCCCCGAGAAGTATTACGCGCCGGGCACAAAGGTGACGGTGTCGGCCAACATCTACGGCGCGCAGCTCGGCGGCGGCTTGTACGGCCAAGAGGACAGCCATGTGTCGTTCTCCATCGGCGACGCGCACGTGTCGATTGCCGACGACGCCACGAAGCAGGTGAGCGTCTACGACAACGGAAAGCTCGTCCGCACGATGCCGACGTCGATGGGAATGGGCGGCACGCAGCAGATCGGCGGGCGCACCCTGTCGTTCTGGACACCGCCGGGGGTGTACACGGTGCTCGACAAGGGCAACCCGGTGATCATGGATTCCTCGACGTTCGGGCTGCCGATCAACTCACGGCTGGGGTACCGCGAATCGATCAACTACGCGACCCGCATCAGCATCGACGGAATCTATCTACACGAGCTCGACGCGACGGTGTGGGCGCAGGGCAACACCGACACCTCACACGGGTGCCTGAACCTCAACCGCGACAACGCAATTTGGTTCTTCAACTTCTCACGACCCGGTGACGTCGTCGAGGTGCGCAACACCGGCGGTCCCCCGCTGCAGATCGCCCAGAACGGCGACTGGACGGTCCCGTGGGATCAGTGGCGCAAGGGCAGCGCGCTGACGTAGCGGCCTACGGCTCTTTGCGCCGCAGCGCGCCGAGCATCGCGACGAGCACCCCGAACACCACCAGCACACCGCCGGCCGCCAACGTCAGGTTCAACCACTGGTGCAGGCTGTTTTCGGCCTGCGTCACCATCACGTCCGCGATCGTGCGCACGTTGCCAGACGTTCGGTTCAACGCGTCGTCGATATGCCCGCGCCCGATCGCCAGAGCCGCCCAACCGCCGGCTCCGACCAGCAGCGCTGAAACCCCCAGAGCTGCAATCGCTTTCCCGCGCTTGCGGGCGAACGCCAGCGTCAACAGTGCCGCGACGGCCGTCACCGCCAGCGACCCGATGCTCACCCACGGCCCCCACGTCGCCACCGGCCGCAACTCCCCGGCCCGCAGCGAGTTGGCCTGATCCGGGGTGATCGGCACCGTCACCGTCGGCGGCACGTTGACGCGCATGCGGTCCAGCGCGTCCTTCAGCGTGGTGTCCGTGAGCATCGGAGCGACGTCGACGACCAAGCCGTCGCTGGTCTGGCGGACATTGTCGGTGAACAGCCACTGATGCGCGACCCTGTTGACGGCACCGAACTGGTTGGGAAACGACGGGCCTGCGGTGTAGCCGGTCGCGACGCCAAGGATCAAGCCGCTCTGGGCGTTGCCAATTCGGTTGCGGGAGATCCTGTTCACCTGACTGGCCA
>DASRFZ010000012.1:0-14814 GCA_035651275.1 Mycobacterium sp.
CGGGCGCTGGTTTCGGTCGACGACGCGGCCGGTGTCGCGCTCGCTGCCGTTGACGAGAACCGTGAAGTGCGCATGGCGACTGCGAATGGGTTGGCGACGTTGGGCTCCGGCGGTGTTGTGGTCCGGCGGTTGGTGGCTGACGACGATCCGCTGGTGCGGGCGGCGGCGCTGTCTGCGCTAGGGTCAATTGGGTGCGACGACAGCGACCTGCCCGCGATTGAGAAGGCGCTGGCCGCACCGGCATGGCAGATTCGCGAAGCTGCCGCGAAAGCGTTGTCGGGAGCCACGGTAGAGGCGGCAGTGCAATCCTTGTCCAGTGCTTTGACCGATCCGCATCTGGACGTGCGCAAGGCCGCGGTGCTCAGCCTGACCCGTTGGGCGGCAACAGAACAGATCGCCCAGCAGTTGCTCGGCACCGCCCTCGACGACAGTGACGCCGACGTGCGCGCGTACGCACGGCGAGCCCTGGCGCACAGCGCCGGAGCGACAGTGCGCCGACCGCACGGTTGTTGACGGCCCTACTCGCGTTTTGTGTACAACAACCGAACTCTCGGCGAGCAGCGACTCGTTAGCCGTCCAGCGCCCGGTACGTGTGCCGGACGAACCGCGGCAGTGCCGTCATCAGCTTCGCCTGCGACGTATTGCCTGCCACCGCCGCAGCCGCATCCGCCGACAACGCGGGATGGTTCTGCACGAGGTAGATCAAGATGCGGTCGACGGTCGGGTCGGCCTGCCACCACGTGCCGTATGCGCCGGGCCAACCGAATGTGCCCGTCCCGCCTGGGCCGAACAGCGGCCGGGATTGTTCGGGATCCGTCACCACCGACACGCCCAGCCCGAATCCGCGACCGACCCAATACGGCGCGCCGAGGAACGGCAGCCGTCGCTGCTCGTCGGTCAGCCGATTGGTGCGCATCGACCGCACCGCCTCCGGTGACAGCACCCGGGTGCCGTCGAGCTCGCCATCGGCCAGCAGCATGCGGGCGAACCGCAGGTAGTCGTCGACCGTCGACCACAGTCCGCCCCCGCCCTGGCAGAAGGTGGGCGGAGCGATCGGCGGCGGTCCCATCGTGTCGTGGCTCAACCTGCCGTTCTCGTCGAGCTTGTACATCGTCGCGGCGCGGCCGCGGCCTTGCGGGGTGACGAAGAACTGCGTGTCGGCCATGCCGAGTGGCTCGAAGATGCGCGCGGCAAGCACTTCGTGCAGTGGCTTGCCGTCGATCCGCGACAGCATGACGCCGAGCACGTCGGTGGCGTGGCTGTAGGTCATCCGCTCACCGGGCTGATGCACCAACGGCAACTCGGCCAGTTCGGCGACCCACGCGTCCGGCTGCTGGCGCACGGCCATCCGGAAGTACGCGCGGGAGAGCGGACCGGTGACCGAGAACGCGTACGCGAGGCCGCTGCGATGCGTAAGCAGGTCGCCGACGGTGATCGGCCGCCGGGCGGGGCTGGTGCGGTCGAGCGGACCGTCGGGGTCCTCGAGAACCCGCATGTCGGCGAACTCGGGCAGCCATCGGGTGATCGGGTCGTCCAGCGCGAGCTTGCCGTCGTCGACCAGCGTCATGACCGCGGCGCTGGCGACCGGCTTGCTCATCGACGCGATCCGAAAGATCGTGTCGCGCTGCATCGGCAGGCCCGCTTCTACATCCCGATAGCCGATCTCGTTGAGCTGCAGGACTTCTCCGCGCTGCCAGACCATCGTCACCGCGCCGGACAGAAGCCCGGCGTCGACGACCTCGCGCAGCGAATCCACATTGCGGCCGAGCACCGCACGAGCGTACCGGCGGACGGTTACTGAGGGATCGGCTGCAGCCGGAACACCCGGATTTCCCGCGGCGCACAGCTCGTCCGGTATCGCTCGAAGCCGGCGTAGAAATCGACAGCGGTGGCCCATGCCTTGGCGCGTTCGTCACCGGTGAGAAGCTCGGCCCGGTAGTTCCTGGCCGGCCCGCGGAACACAACCGTGCACTCCGGATGGGCCAATAGGTTTGCGCTCCAGCCAGGGTGATCCGGTCGCCCATAGTTCGACCCGATCGCCAGCAGGCCGTCGCCGTCGTCGATCAAGCCGACCGGTTGCGTGCGCGGCTGACCCGATTTGGCGCCGGTGGTGGTGAGCAGCCCGACCGCATCGAGGCCGATCGAGCTGAGGCGGCCGTTGGTGCGCGGGATGACGACCTTGTCAATGCGCGGCGCGACGTGCAGCACGTACCACAACCCGGCGGGACTCATCGCGACCCGCTCGAACAGCGCCTCGTGGATCCGCAGTCGCCGCCCGCGGATCGGGCTTTCTCGGCGCAACGCCACGAGTCGCAGGCTAGTCGATTCCGGGCACGGTGATAGGCTGCGCGCAGTTTGGAATCCTTTAACGATCCGTCCCGTGAGGCGGAGAAGGAGGTCCAGGTCGCAGGTGGGCGCTACCACTGACCGGGAGTTGATGTCCTCGGCGGACGTCGGTAGGACCATTTCCCGTATCGCCCACCAGATCATCGAAAAGACTGCGCTCGACGACCCGGCCGGGCACCCTCACGTCGTGCTGCTGGGAATTCCGACCCGCGGGGTGATCCTGGCGACTCGGCTTGCCGAGAAGATCAAGGAATTCGCCGGCGTCGACGTCCCGCACGGGGCGCTCGACATCACGCTCTACCGCGACGACCTGAACTTCAAACCTCCACGGCCGCTTGAAGATACGTCGATTCCCGAAGGGGGAGTTGACGACGCGCTCGTCATCCTCGTCGACGACGTGCTCTACTCGGGCCGCTCGGTGCGGTCGGCTTTGGACGCGCTGCGTGATCTCGGCCGGCCGGGCGCGGTGCAACTGGCCGTGCTGGTCGACCGCGGCCACCGCGAGCTGCCACTGCGCGCGGATTACGTCGGCAAGAACGTGCCGACGTCCCGCGCCGAAAGCGTGCACGTGTTGTTGTCGGAGCACGACGGCCGCGACGGGGTGGTGATCACCAAATGACTGCCCGGCATCTGCTGTCGGCGGCCGACCTCAGCCGCGACGACGCGACCGCGATCCTCGACGACGCCGACCGGTTCGCGCAGGCGCTGCTGGGCCGCGACGTCAAGAAGCTGCCGACGCTGCGCGGCCGGACGATCATCACGATGTTCTACGAGAACTCCACTCGGACCCGCGTCTCGTTCGAGGTGGCCGGCAAGTGGATGAGCGCCGACGTCATCAACGTGAGCTCGACGGGGTCGTCGGTCGGCAAGGGCGAGTCGCTGCGCGACACCGCGCTGACGCTGCGCGCGGCGGGCGCGGACGCATTGATCATCCGGCATTCGGCGTCGGGTGCGGCGCAACAGCTTGCGGAGTGGACGGCCACCGAGGACGACGGGCCGTGCGTCATCAATGCCGGTGACGGCACTCACGAACATCCCACTCAGGCGCTGCTCGACGCGTTGACCATTCGGCAGCGACTGGGGGGGATCGAGGGCAAGCGCATTGTGATCGTCGGCGACGTTTTGCACAGTCGTGTCGCCCGGTCCAACGTTCTGCTGCTGCACACCCTGGGCGCGGAAGTGGTGCTGGTCGCCCCGCCCACGCTTCTGCCGGTCGGGGTGAGCGGCTGGCCGGTGACGGTGTCGCACAACCTCGATGCCGAGTTGCCGGTGGCCGATGCGGTGTTGATGTTGCGCGTGCAAGCCGAACGGATGACCGGCGGCTTCTTCCCGTCAGCACGCGAGTACTCGGTCCTGTATGGACTGTCCGAGAGGCGCCAGGCGATGCTCCCCGGCCACGCCGTGGTACTGCATCCCGGCCCGATGGTGCGCGGCATGGAGATTTCGTTCTCGGTCGCCGACTCATCGCAATCTGCTGTGCTGCAACAGGTTTCCAACGGCGTTCACGTGCGAATGGCGGTGCTGTTCCATCTGCTGGTAGGCGCCGAACAGCAGGCGGTGAATGCATGAGCGTGTTTCTGCGTGGCGTTCGCCCGTACGGTGAAGGCGACGTCATCGACGTGCTCGTCGACGACGGGCAGATCGCCTCGGTGGGGCCGCGCCTTGACATCCCCGACGACGCCGATGTCATCGATGCCACCGGGCATGTGCTGCTGCCCGGCTTCGTCGACCTGCACACCCACCTGCGTGAGCCCGGCCGCGAGTATGCCGAGGACATTGAAACCGGTTCTGCTGCAGCGGCATTGGGCGGTTACACGGCGGTGTTCGCGATGGCCAACACCAATCCTGTCGCCGATAGTCCGGTGGTCACCGACCACGTCTGGCATCGCGGCCAGCAGGTCGGTCTGGTCGATGTCCATCCCGTCGGCGCGGTGACCGTGGGGCTGGCCGGCACGCAGCTCACCGAGATGGGCTTGATGAACGCTGGTGCCGGGCAGGTTCGGATCTTCTCCGACGATGGCGTCTGCGTGCACGACCCGCTGGTGATGCGGCGCGCGCTGGAGTACGCAACAGGCCTGGGTGTGCTGATCGCCCAGCACGCGGAGGAGCCCCGGTTGACCGTTCGCGCTGTCGCGCACGAAGGTCCAAACGCCGCGCTGCTCGGGCTTGCCGGCTGGCCGCGCGCCGCAGAAGAATCGATTGTCGCCCGCGATGCACTTCTGGCTCGCGACGCTGGCGCGCGGGTGCATATCTGTCACGCGTCGACAGCCGGAACTGTCGAGATACTGAGATGGGCGAAGGCGCAAGGTATTTCGATCACCGCCGAGGTGACGCCGCACCACCTCGGCTTGGACGACTCGCGGCTGTCGACCTATGACGGCCGCAATCGGGTGAACCCTCCGCTGCGGGAGTCTGCGGACGCCGAGGCGCTGCGCCGGGCGCTTGTCGACGGCGTGATCGACTGCGTGGCCACCGATCACGCGCCGCATGCCGAACACGAGAAGGTGTGCGAGTTCGCCCATGCGCGACCTGGCATGCTCGGACTGCAGACAGCGCTGTCAGTGGTGGTGCAGACGATGGTTCAGCCGGGACTATTGAGTTGGCGGGACGTCGCGCGGGTGATGAGCGAAAACCCGGCGCGTATCGCAGGCTTGCCAGACCACGGGCGGCCTCTCGACGTCGGCGAACCCGCGAACCTGACCGTCGTCGACCCCGACGCCACCTGGACGGTGCACGGTTCAGACCTGGCCAGCCGGTCGGATAACACGCCGTATGAGTCGATGACGCTGCCGGCCACGGTGACGGCAACGCTGTTGCGCGGCAAGGTGACTGCGCGTGATGGGAAGTGCCCGGCATGAACACGCCCACGCTGATCGCGTCGCTGGTCATGGTGGCCGTGCTGCTGGTCGTCGTGGCACTGGTCTTCCGGGCGATGTTGCGAGGGTGGAAGCGTCGCGAGCACGTGCAGACCCCGATGATCGGTGCGCTCCCGGAGGTACCGGAGTCGGTGGGTGCGCCGATACTTCCAGAGATGACGGGCCTTTACGTGGGCAGTACGTTGGGCAAGGAGCGGTTCGAGCGGGTTGTCGTCGGAAAGCTCGGCGACCGCGCGAAGGCCGTCCTCACCCGGTATAGCGACGGGATCATGTTGAAGCGCAACGGTGTTCGTCCGCTGTGGATCCCCGATGAGTCGATCACCGCGATCCGCACGGAGCGCGTCGTCGCGGGCAAGGTGGCCGCCCAGGATGGAATTCTGGCGATCCGGTGGCGGCTGCCATCGGGTGTAGAGATCGACACCGGGTTCCGCGGCGATAATCGTCCGAACTACGCGGACTGGACGAAGGGAGTGCTGTGACGACAGCGGTCCTGGTTCTCGAGGATGGACGGACGTTTTCCGGCCGACCCTTTGGTGCGGTCGGCGAAACGCTGGGCGAGGCAGTCTTCTCCACCGGGATGTCGGGGTACCAAGAGACGCTGACTGACCCGAGCTATCACCGGCAGATCGTCATTGCCACGGCGCCGCAAATCGGCAACACCGGGTGGAACCACGAGGATGCCGAAAGCCGCGGCGACAAGATCTGGGTGGCCGGCTACGCGGTGCGCGACCCGTCGCCGCGGGCGTCGAACTGGCGCGCCACCGGCACTCTGGACGACGAGCTGGTGCGGCAGGGCATCGTCGGGATCGCCGGGATCGACACGCGCGCAGCGGTTCGGCATCTGCGCACGCGCGGCTCGATGAAGGCCGGGATCTTCTCCGGCAATGCCGTCGCCGACGCTGAGGAGCTGCTGCACCGCGTCCGCTCACAGCCCGCGATGCTGGGTGCTGACCTCGCCGGTGAGGTCAGCACTGACAACGGCTACACCGTCGAACCCGAAGGCCCGCAACGGTTTACCGTCGTCGCACTCGACCTCGGGATCAAGACCAATACGCCGCGCAACTTTGCCCGCCGCGGCATCCGCAGTCACGTGCTGCCGTCGTCGGTGTCGTTCGAGCAGATCGCAGAGGTGAAGCCGAATGGGGTGTTTTTGTCGAACGGCCCGGGTGATCCCGCGACCGCCGACCATGTGGTCGAGGTGACCCGTCAGGTGATCGGCGCGGGAATTCCGTTGTTCGGCATCTGTTTCGGCAACCAGATCCTCGGCCGCGCGCTCGGTCGGTCGACGTACAAGATGACGTTCGGGCACCGCGGGATCAACGTGCCGGTGATCGACCATGCCACCGGACGCGTCGCGGTGACCGCGCAAAACCACGGGTTTGCGCTCGAGGGCGAGGCGGGAGAGCGGTTCGACACCGAGTTCGGGCCCGCGGTCGTCAGCCACACCTGCGCCAACGACGGCGTCGTCGAAGGCATCAAACTCGTTGACGGTCGGGCATTCTCGGTGCAGTACCACCCCGAGGCCGCCGCGGGCCCCCACGACGCGGAATACCTGTTCGACCAGTTCGTCGACCTGATGTCCGGGGAGCACCAGTGAGCGCCGGTACCGCGAGCGTGCGTGTCCGCACAGCGACACGCCGCTATTGCTGTACAACAACGCACGGTCGCGGTGGCTCGAGGGTGCATTTTTTGACGCCCGCACAGGCGTGTCGGCGTACAGACACGCACGCTCGCGCAAAGGGCGCAAAGGGGGAGCATGCCGCGGCGGACTGACCTCAACCACGTGCTGGTGATCGGCTCGGGGCCGATCGTCATTGGCCAGGCTTGCGAGTTCGACTATTCCGGCACCCAAGCGTGCCGGGTGCTGCGCGCGGAGGGCCTGCAAGTCAGCCTGGTCAACTCGAACCCGGCGACGATCATGACCGACCCCGAGTTCGCCGACCACACCTACATCGAACCGATCACGCCGGCGTTCGTGGAGCGAGTGATTGCCCAACAGGCGGAGCGCGGCAACAAGATTGACGCGCTGCTGGCCACTCTCGGCGGGCAGACCGCGCTGAACACGGCCGTCGCGCTGTATGAGAACGGCGTGCTGGACCGCTACGGCGTCGAACTGATCGGCGCCGACTTCGAGGCGATCCAGCGCGGCGAAGACCGGCAGCGGTTCAAGGACATCGTCGCGAAGGTCGGTGGCGAATCCGCCCGCTCCCGTGTGTGTTTCACGATGGACGAAGTCACCGAGACGGTCGAGGAACTCGGCTTGCCGGTCGTGGTACGGCCGAGCTTCACGATGGGCGGGCTGGGCTCCGGTCTCGCGCACAGTGTCGAGGAAGTGCGACGAATGGCCGGCGACGGGCTCGCTGCATCCCCGTCAGCCAACGTGCTGATCGAGGAATCAATCTACGGCTGGAAGGAATTCGAGCTCGAGCTGATGCGCGACGGCCACGACAACGTGGTCGTCGTCTGCTCGATCGAGAACGTCGACCCGATGGGTGTGCACACCGGCGACTCGGTGACCGTCGCGCCTGCGATGACGCTGACCGACCGCGAGTACCAGCGCATGCGCGACCTCGGCATCGCGGTGCTGCGGGAAGTCGGCGTCGACACCGGCGGCTGCAACATCCAGTTCGCGGTCGACCCGAAGGACGGCCGGCTGATCGTCATCGAGATGAATCCCCGCGTCAGCAGGTCAAGTGCGTTGGCGTCCAAGGCAACCGGGTTTCCGATCGCCAAGATCGCCGCCAAACTCGCGATTGGCTACACCCTTGACGAGATCCTCAACGACATCACCAAGGAGACCCCGGCCTGCTTCGAGCCGACACTGGACTACGTCGTCGTCAAAGCTCCACGGTTTGCGTTCGAGAAGTTTCCCGGCGCCGACCCGACGCTGACCACCACGATGAAGTCGGTCGGCGAGGCGATGTCGTTGGGCCGCAACTTCATCGAGGCCCTCGGCAAGGTGATGCGGTCCCTGGAAACCACGCGGGCGGGATTCTGGACGAAACCGGACCCCGAAGGTGATATCGACGACGTGCTCGAACGGCTGCGCACCCCCAGCGAGGGCCGGTTGTACGACATCGAACTCGCCCTGCGGCTCGGCGCGTCGGTGGAGCAGGTCGCCGAAGCGTCCGCCGTCGACCCGTGGTTCGTCGAACAGATCGCCGGCCTGATCGCGCTGCGCAATGAACTGATCAATGCGCCCGTGCTCGATGCCGACCTGCTGCGGCGCGCCAAGCACAGCGGCCTCTCGGACCGTCAAATCGCTTCTCTGCGACCGGAACTGGCGGGCGAGGTCGGCGTTCGGGCGCTGCGGCAGCGCCTCGGTATCCATCCCGTGTTCAAGACCGTCGACACCTGCGCCGCCGAGTTCGAAGCCAAGACGCCCTATCACTACAGCAGCTACGAGCTCGATCCTGCCGCCGAGACAGAAGTCGCGTCGCAGACAGACAAGCCGAAGGTGCTGATCCTGGGGTCCGGACCGAACCGGATCGGCCAGGGTATCGAGTTCGACTACAGCTGCGTTCACGCCGCGACGACGTTGAGCCAAGCGGGTTTCGAGACGGTCATGGTCAACTGCAACCCCGAGACCGTCTCCACCGACTACGACACCGCCGACCGGCTCTACTTTGAGCCACTGACATTCGAGGATGTGCTCGAGGTCTACTACGCCGAATCCCAGTCGGGCGCAGGCGGTCCCGGCGTCGCCGGCGTCATCGTGCAACTGGGGGGACAGACGCCTCTCGGGTTGGCGCAGCGACTGCAGGACGCCGGTGTGCCGATCGTCGGTACCAGCCCCAAGGCGATCAACTCCGCGGAGGACCGGGGCGTATTCGGCGAGGTGCTCAGCGACGCGGGTCTGCCCGCGCCGAAGTACGGCACCGCGACCAGCTTCGAGCACGCCCGCAAGATCGCCGCCGAGATCGGGTACCCCGTGCTGGTCCGGCCGTCCTATGTGTTGGGCGGTCGCGGTATGGAGATCGTCTACGACGACGAGACGTTGCACGGCTACATCACCCGCGCCACGGAGTTGTCGCCCGAGCATCCCGTGCTGGTCGACAGGTTCCTCGAGGACGCGATCGAAATCGACGTCGACGCGCTGTGCGACGGCACCGAGGTGTACATCGGCGGGATCATGGAGCACATCGAGGAGGCCGGCATTCACTCCGGCGACTCGGCGTGTGCGCTGCCGCCGGTGACGTTGGGCCGCAGCGACATCGACAACGTGCGCAGGGCGACCGAGGCAATCGCGCATGGCATCGGCGTCGTCGGCCTGCTCAATGTGCAGTACGCGCTCAAGGACGATGTCCTCTACGTCTTGGAAGCCAACCCGAGGGCCAGCCGCACCGTTCCGTTCGTGTCCAAGGTGACCGCGGTGCCGCTGGCCAAGGCATGTGCACGAGTCATGCTGGGCGCCAGCATTTCCCAGCTCCGCGACGAAGGCATACTGGCCCACAGCGGCGACGGGGCCACCGCCGCCCCGTACGCGCCGATCGCGGTCAAAGAGGCGGTTCTGCCGTTTCACCGGTTCCGCCGCGCCGACGGATCCGGAATCGATTCGCTGCTGGGTCCCGAGATGAAGTCGACCGGCGAGGTGATGGGCATCGACCACGACTTCGGTAGTGCCTTCGCGAAAAGCCAGACCGCAGCCTATGGTTCGCTACCGAACCACGGCACGGTGTTCGTGTCGGTGGCCAACCGTGACAAGCGGTCCCTGGTGTTTCCGGTGAAGCGGTTGGCAGACCTCGGATTTCGCGTGCTGGCAACTGAGGGCACAGCAGAGATGCTGCGCCGCAACGGAATTCCCTGCGACGAGGTACGCAAGCATTTCGAAGAACCCAGCGAAGGCCGGCCCAAGCTGTCCGCCGTCGACGCGATCAAGGCCGGCGAGATCGACATGGTGATCAACACGCCGTACGGCAATTCCGGCCCCCGCATCGACGGTTACGAGATCCGTTCGGCCGCAGTCGCGATGAACATTCCGTGCGTGACGACGGTGCAGGGCGCGTCGGCCGCCGTTCAGGGCATCGAAGCGGGCATCCGCGGCGACATCGGTGTCATGTCGCTGCAGGAGTTGCACAGCACACTGAACAACGGCGGGCGGTAGCGGTGTCCGCATTCGGCGTGAGGCTCGCCGATGCCGTATCGACGCGTGGCCCACTGTGCGTGGGCATCGACCCGCACCCCGAGTTGCTCACCAAATGGGGGCTTCCCGAAGACGCCTACGGCCTGGCCAGATTCGCCGACACGTGCGTCGACGCGTTCGCCGAATTCGCCGTCGTCAAGCCACAAGTCGCGTTCTTCGAGGCGTACGGATCGGCGGGCTACGCCGTGCTCGAACGCACGATTGCGGCCCTTCGCGCCAGCGGCGTCCTTGTCCTCGCCGACGCCAAACGCGGCGACATCGGCTCGACGATGGCGGCGTATGCCGCTGCGTGGGCAGGCAATTCGCCCCTCGCCTCCGACGCCGTGACCGTTTCGCCGTACCTCGGATTCGGCTCGCTGCAACCACTTCTCGACGCCGCCGCCGCACACGAGCGCGGCGTGTTCGTCCTTGCCGCGACGTCCAACCCGGAGGGCGCCCAGGTGCAGCAGGCGGACACCGGCGGAAGGACGGTCGCGCAGTCCATCGTTGACGCGGCCGCGGCCCGCAACCGCGAGACGCCCGGATCCGTCGGCGTCGTCGTCGGCGCGACGACCCAATGCCTCCCGGACCTCAGCGACCTCGGCGGCCCGGTCCTCGTCCCGGGGATCGGAGCGCAGGGCGGCCGCCCCGACGCGCTGGCCGGCTTCGGAGGCGCCGAACAGCTGCTGCCCGCGGTGTCGCGTGAGGTGTTGCGAGAAGGCCCAGACAAGACCTCATTGACAGCCGCCGCGGAGCGCATGCGTGACGCTGTCGCCTACCTGGCGGGGTGAGCCGCTACCGTCTACTACGTTGTGTAGTTGATTGGGAAGACACTCGAGCGACACGCCCGGTGGACGTAAAACTGCGAATTTCCTGCGGTTTTTTCCAACGTGGCCCGTCGACGCCGGCGTGCAAGCCTCGACGGCAGCGGCAGCGACGCCGCGAGAACACCGAAAACCCTTCGTACGCTGGCAGTTCCAGCGGCGCTAAGCCCGACAGCCGTGGCCGGACCCGCGTCCCGGCGGCCACCTCACGACCCGGCGGGGTGCGGCGACAAGCTGGCGTTTTATCCCCGTAACCAGGGGGTGGGGTTCGCAATCGTCACCCGGCGTGGGTACGGTCGTCGTCGCTGGCTGGTTTAGCCCAGCCGAGACAGAAGATCGATGGTGATGAGACGGAGGAATCGTGGCCCTTCCCCAGTTGACTGACGAGCAGCGCGCGGCGGCGTTGGAGAAGGCTGCTGCCGCCCGTCGGGCCCGGGCCGAGCTCAAGGATCGGCTCAAGCGAGGCGGCACCAACCTCAAGCAGGTGCTCAAGGATGCCGAGACGAACGAGATCATCGGCAAGATGAAGGTTTCCGCGCTGTTGGAGGCGCTGCCCAAGGTCGGCAAGGTCAAGGCGCAGGAAATCATGACTGAGCTGGAGATCGCCCCAACCCGCCGGCTGCGCGGCCTGGGTGATCGTCAGCGCAAGGCCCTGCTGGAAAAATTCGGCTCCTGACACGAACCGGGGGGTCGGGCGCCCGCGTACTGGTGCTGTCCGGCCCATCGGCCGTCGGGAAGTCCACGGTCGTTCGCTGCCTGCGCGACCGCGTCGCTGACCTGTACTTCAGCGTTTCGGCGACCACGCGGGCTCCGCGGCCGGGCGAAGTGGACGGGGTCGACTACCACTTCGTCACTCCCGACGACTTCCAGCGCATGATCGACGACGGCTCGCTGCTTGAGTGGGCCGAGATTCACGGTGGCCTGCACCGCTCCGGAACGCCGGCTGGGCCGGTCGTCGAGGCGATGCACGCGGGTCGCCCGGTATTGATCGAGGTGGACCTCGCCGGCGCCCGGGCGATCAAGCAGGCGATGCCCGAAGTCTTCACGGCGTTTCTGGCGCCGCCGAGCTGGGCGGCGCTGGAAGCCCGGTTGAGGGGCCGCGGCACCGAAAGTGCCGATGTGATCGCCCGCCGGCTCGCCACCGCCCGCGAGGAATTGGCAGCCCAGGACGACTTCGACGCCGTCGTCGTAAACAGCGAATTGGAGTCGGCGTGCGCAGAATTGATAGCCTTACTGTCAGAAACCGCGCCGGACACGGCGTGATCACCGCCTGAATCCCCAGGAGAGAACTTTTCGTGACGACTTCCCACGACTCGACGCTGGCTGCCGTTCCTGACCGGACGGTGGAAATCGGCGCCTATGACACGCCGCTGGGCATCACCAACCCACCCATCGACGAGTTGCTGGAGCGCGTGTCGAGCAAGTACGCGTTGGTCATCTACGCCGCCAAGCGCGCACGTCAGATCAACGATTACTACAACCAGCTCGGGGAGGGCATCCTCGAGTACGTCGGGCCGCTGGTCGAGCCCGGCCTGCAGGAGAAGCCGCTGTCGATCGCGCTGCGCGAGATCCACGCCGACCTGCTCGAGCACACCGAGGGCGAGTAAGCGGGCCTGCCCGGATGGACCGCAAGCGGATCATCGTCGGCGTCTCGGGTGGAATCGCCGCATACAAGGCCTGCTCGGTGGTCCGCCAGCTCGTCGAGGCCGGCCATTCGGTTCGAGTGATCCCGACGGAGTCCGCATTGCGATTCGTCGGCGCGGCCACCTTCGAGGCGCTGTCCGGTGAACCGGTCCACACAGGGGTGTTCGAGGACGTCCCCGAAGTTCCGCATGTTCAGATCGGAAAGGCGGCCGACCTCGTCGTGGTCGCACCCGCCACCGCCGACGTGCTCGCCCGCGCCGCGCATGGGCGCGCCGACGACCTGCTGACCGCCACCCTGCTGACGGCCCGATGTCCCGTGCTGTTCGCGCCGGCCATGCACACCGAAATGTGGCTGCACCCCGCGACCGTCGACAACGTCGCCACGCTCAGGCAGCGCGGCGCCGTCGTGCTCGAACCGGCGTCGGGCCGGCTGACGGGAAGCGACACCGGCGCGGGCCGGTTGCCTGAGCCCGAGGAGATCACGACATTCGCGGAGCTGCTGCTGGCCCGCGGTGACGCGATGGCCTACGACCTTGCCGGTTACAAACTGCTGGTGACTGCCGGCGGCACGCGCGAGCCAATCGACCCCGTGCGTTTCATCGGCAACCGCAGCTCCGGCAAGCAGGGGTACGCGGTGGCTCGCGTCGCTGCCCAGCGAGGCGCGGAGGTCACGCTGATCGCTGCGCACACCGCGGGCCTGGCCGATCCCGCCGGGGTGCACGTCGTGCACGTCAGCTCGGCCCAGCACCTGGCCGACGCGGTGTCCAAGCACGCGCCCGACGCACACGTGTTGGTGATGGCCGCCGCGGTCGCCGACTTCCGGCCGACGCAGGCCTCGCCGAGCAAGATCAAAAAGGGCACTTCGGCACCACCGACCATCGAGCTGACCCGCACGGATGACGTGCTTCGCGGCGCCGTGCGGGCCCGCGCCGACGGGCAGCTGCCCAACATGCGGGCGATCGTCGGGTTCGCCGCGGAAACCGGCGATGCGAACGGGTCGGTCCTCGACCACGCCCGCGCGAAACTGGGTCGCAAAGGCTGCGATCTGCTCGTCGTCAACGCGGTCGGGGAGGGCCGGGCGTTCGAGGTAGACAGCAACGACGGGTGGCTGCTGGCCGCCGACGGCACCGAGGCCGCATTGGAGCACGGTTCGAAGACGCTGATGGCCAGCCGTATTGTGGACGCGATCGTGGCGTTCCTGCGTGGCCGCACCAGCCAGACATAGCAACCGCGCTGCGCCGAAGTCCTGCGCACCGGCGCGCAGGATATTATTCGATAACCTAAGTTTCTCAGAAGGCGGAGGGATCAGGACGTGAGCTCAACAGGTCGGCTGTTCACCAGCGAGTCGGTGACCGAGGGGCACCCTGACAAGATCTGCGACGCGATCAGCGACTCCGTGCTCGACGCGCTGCTGGCCCAGGACCCGCGCTCGCGCGTGGCGGTGGAGACGCTGGTGACGACGGGCCAGGTGCACGTGGTCGGCGAAGTGACCACCACGGCCAAGCAGGCGTTCGCCGACATCACCAACACAGTGCGCGAACGCATCCTCGAGATCGGCTACGACTCGTCGGACAAGGGTTTCGACGGCGCATCCTGCGGCGTGAACATCGGCATCGGCGCGCAATCACCCGACATCGCCCAGGGCGTCGACACCGCCCACGAGGCGCGGGTCGAGGGCGCCGGCGATCCCTTGGACGCCCAAGGGGCCGGCGACCAGGGTTTGATGTTCGGCTACGCGATCAAGGACACCCCGGAGCTAATGCCGCTGCCGATAGCGCTCGCCCACCGGCTGGCCCGCCGGCTCACCGAGGTACGCAAAGGCGGTGTGCTGGATTACCTGCGCCCCGACGGCAAGACCCAGGTCACCGTCCAATACGACGGCAACACCCCGATACGGCTCGACACCGTCGTGCTGTCGACCCAGCACGCCGACGGTGTCGACCTCGACAAGACGCTGACCCCCGACATCCGCGAGAGGGTCGTCAACACCGTGCTTGCCGAC
>DASRFZ010000013.1:0-7612 GCA_035651275.1 Mycobacterium sp.
CTAGCCGGCGGTCAGCTGATGCGCAGCTTCCATCAGCATCCACCCCGACAACTGCACCGACAGGTCACGCTCGGGGATCTCCGACGAGGAGACTGCACCGCCGGACGACTCCGCGGTTTTCCCTTGCGCGGTGGGGACTTCCGCGACGCGGCTCCAGTCGAATCCGAACAGTGGCAGCCCGTCGACCGTCTGCCGGTTGTCCCATGCCGACTGCGCGGACGTCAGCACCAGCTTTCGTGCGGTGTCGCGTGCCGCCACGTCCTCGGCCGAGTCCCCGGGCAGCGTCGTCGCCACCAATGCGAGGTAGCGAATCGTGATGCCGGAGAACAGTCCGCCGTCGCCGCCGCCTTCGGCCTTGAGGACGCCGCCCGGAGCCATGTTCTGCGCGACCGCCGCGACCAACCGGTGCACCCGGGGCGGGTGGCGGTCATCCTGCGTGCGAACCGCAAGCTCGGTCTCCAGGCCGAGGACCACTCCCTGGCAATAGGTGTACTGGGCGCGGGCCAGCGAGCCGTCCCTGATGCCGTCGAACACCAGATGGGAGTCCGGGTCGATCAGCGTTTCGTCAATCCAGTCCGCCATCATCTGGGCTCGGCGCAGCTCGCCGTAACGGGCCAGGAAGATTCCGGCCGGACCATTCGCGGGGGCGTTGAAGAACCGGTCCGGCTTACGCCAGGGGATGCCGCCGCCGTGCTCGGGCATCCACGCGTTCATGAACTGCTTCGTGAAAATCCTTAGGGGGCGGCGGCGTTCGACGCCGACGAGACGGCCGGATCGCTCGATAGCGAGCGCCAGCCACGCCATGTCGTCGTAGTACTCGTTGCCCCACTTCGGGATATTGCGCAGGAAGTGTCCGCGGATTTGCGCGGCGATCCGCTTGCGGCGGTGCGGCTGGGGGTCGCGCAACTGCGCGTCGACGAGGCAGTCGAGCAGGTGCGCCTGCCACCAATAGTTCCAGCCGCTGATGAACCATCGGTCCTTGGACGTCCACGGCCAGCCGACGACGCCGAGCTGAGTTCCGGGCACACCCCACACGCGCACCAAATGGCGTGCGGTGACGGCAGCTTCGGCGCTGGCGGCTCGGTTACCCCACTGCTGTTCCATGACGATGATCCTGCCTCACCAGGCACGGCTGATGTCAGCCCATTGCCGGATCCACGCGTGCATAGCGATGCCGGCGGCCACCGACGCGTTGATGCTGCGCGTGGACCCGAACTGGGCGATCGACACCGTCATTGCCGCGCCTTGTCGAGCCTCGTCTGTGATACCGGGGCCTTCCTGGCCGAACAGCATCAGGCAGTCGCGCGGCAGCGTCGCCTCTTCCAGCCGAATCGCACCGGGCACGTTGTCGACCGCAATCACGGTGAGGTTGGCGTTTTCGGCGAACGCGAGCAGGTCGGCGGTCGTCGCGTGGTGCAGCAGCCGCTGGTAGCGGTCGGTCACCATGGCGCCGCGCCGGTTCCACCGCCGCCGGCCCACGATGTGCACCGTGTCGACGGCGAACGCGTTCGCAGTGCGCACGACGCCACCAATATTGGCATCATGGCCGAAGTTCTCGATCGCGACGTGCAGCCGGTGGCGGCGATTGTCGATGTCGGCGATGATCGCGTCGCGGGTCCAATAGCGGTACGCGTCGACGACGTTGCGGGTGTCCCCTTTCTGGAGCAACTCGGCGTCGTAGCGCGGGTCGTCGGGGAGTTTTCCTTTCCACGGCCCGACTCCTGTTGGGGCAGAAGCCCATTCGGTGGGGCCGGGCCCGGTTGAGCCGGTGGCTTCGCGCTCGCGTTCAGTCACGGGTGTGGATCTCCTTGTGCGCCGAATTGTCGACGACGCGTCTTCGTTAGGATCGCATCATGTCTGAGGATCCCTCGCGGGAAACACAGGAAGCACCAGCAACCACCACGCATCGATCACGGGAACCGGTGTCCCTGGACCCGACGGGGGTGGCTCGCTGGCTTCCGCCAATTGCGTTGGTCCTCTCGGTGATTGCTGTCGGGCTCGCCATCTGGGTTCTGATCGAGGGGCCGTTGTCCAAATCCAACAGCGCGCCGTCACCCTCTGCACAGCAGACCGCGGACGCCAAGACCAAGGCCTGCAAGGCGTACGGCGTGGTTCGCCAGGCCGTCCATCTCCAGACCAACGGGAACCTGGGTCCTGACCCGGTAGCGCAGTCGGCGGTCGCCGCGAATGCTCGCTTGTCGATGAGCGAAGGGGCGACGTATTTGCTCGCCAACCTCGATCCGGCCACCCCGGGCGACGTGGCTGCCGCGATCCGTTCCTTCGCCGGCTATCTGCAGGACATCTCGATGTATGCGCAGGCCAACGTTTCCAACAGCGATCCAAGCCAGGCCGACCGCTTGAAGGACGGGTCGGCTGCCAGCGACAAGGTCGCCGCGCTCTGCAAGTGAGCTCCTGACAGTTCGGCGTAGCTCGAAATGTCTCGGCCGGATACTGGCGGCATGTCCACAAACAAGCAGACACTCATTGATGCTGTCGAGGCGGTAACGCACGCATGGGAACAGGCGCTGGCCCACCATGACGTCGAGGCGTTGTTGGCCTGCTACGCGCCGGACGCAGTGCTCGAAAGTCCGGTCGCTGCACACATTTCGGGCCGCGGTGTGTGTCGTGGACACGACGAGCTCCGGCCGTTTCTGACCGAAGTCGTCGCACGTACGCCAGACGAGCGGCAGTACTACCGCGCCGGGTTCTTCACCGACGGACGCCGGGCGACATGGGAATACCCGCGCGAAACCCCGGACGGGGAGCAGATGGATTTCGTCGAGGTGATGGAGATCGACGACGGGCTCATTCACGCTCACCGGGTCTACTGGGGGTGGCGCGGCGTGGAGATCCTCGCGAACGACCAATACCACCGCGAGTAGCGCAGCCGACCTATGATCTGGCCGTGTCCGACGGGGTGAGCGCGCGTCCCACGATCTGCCTGAACATGATCGTCCGCAACGAGGCGCACATCGTCCGCGAGGTGCTCGACTCCGTCGCTGCCTACATCACTTCGTGGGTGGTCGTGGACACCGGCTCCGACGACGGTACCCAGGACGTGATCCGCAATCACATGGCCGGCCTCGGCATCCCAGGTGAACTACATGAATGCCCGTGGCGCAACTTCGGCCACAACCGCTCCGAGGCGCTGGCCCTCGCGCAGGGACACGGCGACTACATCTGGGTGATGGACGCCGACGACATTGTGGTCGGCACCCCCGACTTGAGCCGGCTGACCGTCGACGCATACCTGATGCGCTACGCAGGCGACCTGATGTATTGGCGACGCCAGCTTTTCCGGTCCGGATTGCCTTGGCGCTACGAGGGCGTCGTCCACGAGTACTCCGTATGCGAATCGCCGTTCGTCGAGGAGCGCCTCGACGGCGACTACTACATCCACTCGCGTCGCCTGGGTGCCCGCAATCTGGACCCGCAGAAGTACGCGCGGGATGCCGAGCTGCTGCTGGCCGAGGTCGAACGTGACCCCGACGACGCCCGCTCAGTCTTCTACCTGGCCCAAAGTTACTTCGATGCAGGCGATTTCGTCAACGCACGCAAGTGGTATGCGCGGCGCGCGGAGATGGGGGGATGGGACGAAGAGACCTATCTCGCCAAATTCCGGTTGGCAGAAGCGATGTCACGACTCAAGGAGCCGTGGCCCGACATCCAGGACCAGTATCTGACCGCGTGGGAGTTCCGGCCGACACGTGCAGAACCCTTGCACGCCATAGCTTTCCACTACCGCACCCATGAACGCTATCGACTCGGCTACCTATTTGCCGAGCGCGCTGCCCAAATCCCACTTCCGAACGACACTCTGTTCGTCGCCGCGGACATCTACGCCTTCCGGGCGGTCGACGAGCAGGCCGTGTGCGCGTCGTGGACCGGAATGCACGCCGAGGCGTTCGCACTGTGCCGGCGCCTGCTCGCCCGGGCCGACATCCCCGACACCGATCGGCGCCGGATCGCCGGGAATCGCGACCTTTCCGCACCCACCGTGATCGAGGCGGCGTCGTCCTACCCGGAGCGGTTGGCTCAATGCCTCGTTGCGGGTCCGCGAGACTGCGAGGTGACCGTGAGCCTCCTGGCGGGAGACCGCGCCGTCACCGAGCTGACGCTGAACTCGTTTCTGCGGTGCTGCGCCGACGTCACCCGAGTCGGCCGCTTCGTGGTGCTCGCCGCGGGACTGTCCGCCGAGGACCGCGCCGCGCTGTTGGAGCGCTACCGGTTCCTGGAGTTCATCTCCGCCGACTCTCCGGACACCCACCTCGCGCGGCTTCGGGCGGAGGTCGGCGGCCGGTTCTGGTTGCACCTCGGCCAGGGCTGGCGGTTCTTCGCAACCGACAACCTCGTCACCCGTCTGACCGCTGTACTCGACGCCGAGCCCGAGGTGTTCCAGGTCGGCGTCAACTACACCGACGCGACGAAGCTGACCGGGGCTTGCGCATCCGAGGACGCGGTGCACCGGGCTCCGGGCGCCGGGCGCTACGTCCTCACCGACGTGGTGGCCACCGGCCCGGCGATGTACGATACGGCCCGGCTGAACCGAGCACTCGGCGACGACAACGCCGAGGTGCGGTCGGCGAGTCTCGACGAGGTGCTCTGCATCAATCTCGACTGAGCCACACCGCGGCGTGCGTGCCGACCAGCGACAGCGTCGCATACAACAGCGCAGCATTGATCTCACCCTGCGTGCACAGCGACGCATTCACTTGCACCGCATCGAGTTTCGCGTCTGGCAGCACCAACACCGACGACCCGTATGTCGCGCATGCGTGGCTGAGCCCCTTGTCTGCCGGCAGCGTCGGCCCGACGAGCACCATCAGCGGACCGCCGTGCTCTGCGGAGACGTCGCTGTATTGCTGCTTGATCGCCGAAATGTTCAGTCCCAGAACCATGTAGCCGTTACCGGTGAACACCTGTTGGTCGCCGAGGGACTGCTGGTTGAGCATCGTGCCGTCGGCGCGCCAGGCCTCGACGCTGGTGGTCTTGACGGTGACGCCGGTGTCGTTTCTGTTGGTGGGGAGCAGGCCGAGGGGAAATGCCACGGGATAGGCCGCAATGGTCTCCGGGATGCGGTCGGCCGGCGAATACACGTACACACCGCGGACGGCGTTCTGGTCGTCGAGCGGACCGAGGCAGACCGTGCCGGTGAGGCGGTCGGGGTTCGGCGCCGACAGCGCCGAAAATGACAGTGACGCAACGTCTTTGCAACTGCCGATCCCGTTGGTTTCGAGGGGATGCGCCAGTACGCCGTACAGACCGAACCGCATGTCCTCCGGCTTCGCGTGCGGTTTGCCCTGTTCCGACGGAGACGCATCCACGTCGACGAGGGCGTGGCCGGAATCCCAGCGCAGGTTCGACAGCGAGATGTTCCAGCCCAGCAGCTTCACCGACTCGCCGAGTTTAGCCGTGGTCGCGCCGTAGGAGTCGGTCCGGTGCTGCGAATCCGAGCACCCCACGACGAGCACGACGATCGAGAGGATCGCGATGAGCGCGCGCACTGTCTAGTCGGCCATCCGCTTGTTGATCAATCTGGTCATCCACGCCGGGCTGAACTGCGACAGGTAATACACCAGCTTCGTCTGCCGACCCACCGGATAGTGCACCTTCGCCACCCGCGACTTGCGGTGCAACGCACGCCAAGCCGCGTCGGCAACGTCGTCGACGGTCAAGTTGATCCCCAGCGATTCGGTGGAGGCGGTCTTAACCCCGGCCAGCATCGCGGTGTCGACGAACAAGGGCCACAACGCGATGACCGCGATGTCATGCGAGCGCCATTCCCATTCAAGCGCCTCGGTGAGGCCGCGCACCGCGAATTTCGTTGCGCTGTATGACGCCAGCTCCGCTTGGCCGTAGATCGCCGATGCCGAGCACATGTTGAGAACACGCGCTCCCGGAGTGTCTCGCAGATATTCGAATGCGGAATGACAGCCGAACATCACGCCGGTGACATTGACGTCGACCTGCTGTTTGTGACGCTGCGGCGCGATCTCCACGAACTCTCCGGCCGCCAGCACGCCGGCGTTGTTGATCAGAATATCCAGGCGCCCGTCGGTGCTGCCAACGAACTCGGCCAGCGCGCGCTGCCACGCGTCGACGTCGGTCACGTCCATGACTGACGTCCACACCGACCAGTTTCGTTCTGCTGCTTCGTCTTTCAGCGAACGAAGGTTTTCGTCGTCGACGTCGACCGCACCCACCCTGCAACCGGCCCCGGCGAACCGGCGCACGATCGCCAGGCCGATACCGCGGGCAGCCCCGGTGACGAACACCGCCTCAGGTGCGCCCACGGCCCTGCCCAAGAGTTTTCGTCATGAACCGCACCAGGTTTCGCGGCACAATCCGGCCGCCGGTGGTCAGCGCCTTGTAATGCAGGCCGGGGATGATCACCACCTTGCCCTTGGCGACGTCGGCGACACATTCCGACACGACGTCGTCGACTTCGAGCCACATGAACGACGGCATCGCAGACATCTCGATACCAGCGCGGTCGTGAAACTCGGTGTGCACGTAGCCCGGACACAGCGCGTGAATGCTCACCCCTGTGCCGGTCAGCCCGTTGGCCAGTCCCTCGGTGAATGACACCACCCATGCCTTGGACGCCGAGTACGTCGAGCCGCGGCCGGGGAGCAATCCCGCGACGCTGGCGACGTTGACGACTGTGCCGGCTTTCGCGTCGACCATCGACGGCAGGGCCGCGCGCGTCAGCTGCATGACCGCCGTGACGTTGACGTCGAGTTGCGCCTGCAACAGCTTCGGCTCGGCGGTCCAGAACTCGCCGGACGTGCCGAGGCCGGCGTTGTTGACGAGCACGCGCACACCGGCGTTCAGGCGGTCACAGACTTGGGCACGCCCGTCCGCCTCCGCGAGGTCGGCGACCAGCACTTCGCTTGCGGCGCCGTGCTTTTCACGCAACGTGTCGGCCAACTCATGCAGGCGTTGCGCGTTGCGGGCAACGAGCACCAGGTCGTACCCGTCGGCGGCGTAGCGCCGGGCGAAGCCCGCACCGATTCCGGAGGTCGGGCCGGTGATCAGGGCAACGGGACGTGCCATCCGCGGTTACGGCTGGTAGCTACGCGGGCCGGGGCGGCCGGCGCGCGTCTGCTGAGGCGGATGCCGGACCGGTTCGGGGCGAGGCTGTTGACGGCCAGGCTGGCGGATCTGCTCTGTCCTCGGCGCCGCTTCGGGGGGCGGGGCGACCGGCCGGCTGGGTGCGCCGTTGCGCCGGGTGGACTGCGCGATCGCAGTCTGCACCGGAGGCAGCACCCGCAGCAGGTCGTTGAACTGGCGCACCGTGCGAAGGCCTTCGTCCCACTCGGCGCGGGTGCTGGTGATCGGCATGCTGACGAGCGTCCAGTTCTGCTCGTTCCACATGATCTCCGCGCAGTCGGGAGCGGTATGGGCGAATGTCACCATCCGGCGGTCGCACGCGCGTCGGGCGGCGTCGAGATTGGTGGAGTACACCATGCGCGGGCCGATCGCGCCGAGCAGCCAGACGTCGTTCTCCCGCGGCTCCTTGAGCCCTTTCAGGCGCAGGTCCATGACGACGTTGGTGCCGACCTTGCGGTGCAACGCGATAACGGTCGCGACGTCCTCGAGGTCGAAGATG
>DASRFZ010000014.1:0-4976 GCA_035651275.1 Mycobacterium sp.
GCCCTTCGTCTCGCCCGCCATATCACTCTTGGTGAATTTCTCTGCGCCATCGGGGAAGTGGCCGCAGAAGATCACTGCGTTGGCCCAGACGTTGCGGATCACGTTGGCAAACGCGTTTGCCGTTGCGGTGGACTTGAACGTCGCACCTGGCGACAGTGACGTCAGCGCTGGGAACGCCACGTAGTCCTTTGCCAATTGCTTTCCGGCCTTGGTCGACATCTCGCGGATCCGCTCTTGCGCCGCCTTGCGATTGGCCCGGCCCTTGAACAACTTGCCGAGTTCCAAGTGCTGCAACGCAACTCCCCACTCGAAGCCGATCGCGAGGATGGTGTTCCACAACACGTTGAGGATGTTGAACCGCTTCCAGCGCTGGTCACGCGTGACGCGCAGCATGCCGTAGCCGACGTCGTCGTCCATTCCGAGAATGTTCGTGTACTTGTGGTGCTGGAAGTTGTGCGTGAACCGCCAATGCTTGGAAGCACCGCCCATGTCCCATTCCCACGACGAGGAATGGATCTCTGGATCATTCATCCAATCCCACTGGCCGTGCATGACGTTATGGCCGATCTCCATGTTCTCGACGATCTTGGCCAGGCCCAGTGTCGCGGCCCCGGCCCACCACGCCGAGCGTTTGGAGCTGGCGGCCAAGATCACCCGGCCGGCGACCTCGAGGCCGCGCTGCGCGGCGATCGTGCGGCGGATGTAGCGCGCATCGCGCTCGCCGCGGGAGTCCTCGATGTCCTGACGAATCGCATCGAGTTCGACGCCCAAGCTCTCGATGTCGGCGTCCGTGAGGTGGGCGAACGCGGGGATGTCCGAGATGGCCATCGCATTCTCCTTCCTGTGGTCGTCGATGCCTACGATAGCGTAACCTACGATCGCGTAGGTTACTAGCCGGTAATGCCTAGATGTCGACCACGCAATCCCCTGATGGCGCTGAGATGCAGGTCTGTACGCGGGTGCCGGGTTCGTGCTCGACGCCGCTGCGCAGATCGCGGACATGGCCGTCGACGAGGTTCACCACGCACGACTGGCAGATACCCATTCGGCAGCCGAACGGCATCTGCACGCCGGCATTCTCCCCGGCGTCCATCACCGAGGTGGCCGCGTCGACGGTTGCGGACTTGCCGCTGCGAGCGAACGTGACTGTTCCGCCCTCGCCGTGCGGCGCCGCTCGCGACACCGCGAACCGCTCGAGGTGAAGCCGGCCGGCCAGACCCGCGTCGGTCCAGACCCGCTCGGCCTCGTCGAGCATTCCCTGCGGCCCGCAGGCCCACGTCTCGCGGTTCCGCCAGTCGGGCACTTCGTCGGCCAACTTGCGCAAGTCCAACCGGCCCTGTGTCCGCGTTGCACGCACCACGACGCGATAGCCGGCATGCTCACGCGCAAGCTCGGTCAGTTCCGAACCGAACATCACCTCGGATTCCGTTGGCGCCGAATGGATGTGGACGACATCGGTGACCTGATCGCGGCGAGCCAGCGTCCGCAGCATCGACATCACGGGCGTGATGCCCGAACCTGCGGTGAGGAACAGCACCGACGCCGGCGCAGGGTCGGGCATGACGAAGTTGCCCTGCGGGGCGGCCAACCGGACGATCGTGCCCGGTGCAACGCCGCCGACGAGGTGAGTCGACAGGAAGCCTTCCGGCATCGCCTTCACGGTGATCGTGATCGTCCGTTGATGCGTCACGGAGCTGGATGTCGCCGGCCCTGCGGCTCCAGGCGTGGACGTCAGCGAGTACGACCGCCACCGCCACCGGCCTTCGACGAGTACGCCGATGCCGATGTATTGCCCGGGCTGGTAGTCGAATTCGAATCCCCAGCCCGGCTTGATCACCAATGTCGCAGAGTCCGTCGTCTCCCGTCGGACCTCGAGGATGCGACCGCGGAGCTCACGCGCGGACCACAGCGGATTGGCGAGCTGCAGGTAGTCGTCGGGCAGCAGCGGAGTGGTGATGCGGCCGGCGACAGCGCGCAATGTCCGCCATACGGGGTGCTTGGCCGCGTTGCCGGAGACC
Source organism: Mycobacterium sp. (assembly GCA_035651275.1). Taxonomy (GTDB): domain Bacteria; phylum Actinomycetota; class Actinomycetes; order Mycobacteriales; family Mycobacteriaceae; genus Mycobacterium. The sequence continues at coordinate 2,019 of DASRFZ010000014.1, forward strand.
CGCGCAGGCCGGGTGTCGACGACCATCGCCGTAGGTTTCGAACTCTTCGCAGCCATTGAACCTACGGTACCGTAACCTACGATCCCGTAACAACCTCTGCACCCGCGAGCAGACGTAAGGGGCTAGAGCAGTTCGAGCAAGAACGCCAGCTCCTGCGGCGCATACCACGCCAGATCGTGGTCCTGCGCATCCCCTACCGCAAGCTCGGCGTCCTCGTCCCCGAGATCGGCCGCGTCGATCGCCTCGATCGCCGCCGCCACCGCGTCCTCGGCCGCGGCGTTGTCGACGTGCACGCAGAGCACCCGGTCCATCGGCACCGGCCCAACCAGCCGCACGACGGCGTCGTCGAGAAGTGGCAACGGCGTCGCCTCGTCGACGTCGGCGACGAGCACCGCCCGGCGCCGCGGCAAGTCCGACACATCCGACGTCAGCAGGCGCAGCGACGCCAGCGCCGCCTCACGCAGCGCCACCTCCGCGAGCTCGTCGTCGTCTCCATGCGCGTACGCCTCGCGCAACGTGGGTGTGACCGCGAACGCCGTGCCGTTCACCGGGCGCAGGACGCTGTCGGCGACAAGGCGCTGCAGCATCGCCAGCGTCACCGGCACGTACACCCGCATGCCCGGCCCTACCCGGCGGATTCGATCAGTTCGTCAAGCGACTCCGCCAGCAGCGACGGCATCAGATCGACATCGCTCATCGCGTCGCGGTCGGCGTTGATGCCGAAATACACCATGCCGCAATAGGATGTGACGCCGATCGCGAGCACTTGGTTGTGCAGCAGCGGCGGCACCGCGTAGGTCTCCAGCAGCTTCGCGCCGGCGATGTACATCTGCGACTGCGGACCCGGCACGTTCGTGATCAACACGTTGAACACGCTCGTGTTGTAGTTCGTGGCAACGCGGATTCCCATTGCGTGCAGCGTCGGGGGCGCGAACCCGGACAGCGTGACAATCGTCCGGGCGTCCACCAAACTCGGTGCGGTGGGATGGCTTTCAGTGGCGTGAGCGATCTGCGACAGCCGCACCACCGGGTTCCCTTCGCCGACGGGCAGGTCGATCAGAAACGGCGACACCTCGCTGATGGCTTGTCCCGGACCGGAATTCGTCTCGAGGTCGGCATCCGGGTACACCGACATCGGCGCCATTGCACGCACCGCCGACGACGTCGCCACCGGTTCGCCCCGCGACATCAGCCAATTGCGCAGCGCGCCCGTGACGACCGCGAGCACGATGTCGTTGACGTCGCAGTCGTAGCGGGCACGCAGCTTGCGGTACTCGTCCAGCGGCGCGCTCGCGACGGTGAACCGGCGGTTGCGGGACACCTCGGTGTTCAGCGGGCTGCTGGGCGCCGTGCCACGCAGCAGGCTGCGGGCCGTGTGGGCGAGACTGCGGCCCATGTCGGCGAGATACCCCGCGTTGTTGGCGATATCGGTGACGGCTTCCCGCACGGCCTCCAGTTGCGTGCCCGGCCGAGCCACCCAGTCGCCGACGGCGCCCAGCACCAATTCCGTCGACGACGGCTCGTGCGCGGGAATCCAAATGTCCTCACCGAATTCGGGCGGGTGCTGCGTGCGGTCGGCGATCACATGCCCGATCTCAAGCGCGCTCATCCCGTTGACGAGAGCCTGATGTGACTTCGTGTAGATCGCGAGCCGGTTCTTGGCCACGCCTTCGACGAGGTACATCTCCCACAGCGGCCGAGACCTGTCGAGCGGCCGCGACGCCAGCCGCGCCACGAGTTCGTGCAGCTGCTCGTCGCTGCCCGGCGACGGCAGCGCGGAGCGCCGGATGTGATAAGTGATGTCGAAGTCCGGGTCGTCGACCCACACCGGCCGCGCCAACCCGAGCGTGACCTCGCGAACCTTCTGCCGGTAGCGCGGAATCTGCGGCAGCCGCTGCTCGACGGTCCGCAGCAGCGCCTCGTACGACAGGCCCGCCTTCGGCCGGCGCAGAATCGACAGCGATCCGACGTACATCGGCGTTGCCGAGTTCTCCAATTGATAAAACGACGCGTCCGACGCGGACAGTCGGGTCACCATCGCGACGCCATCTCCCTCTGTTCCCCTTCGTCCATTCCGGCCGCAGCCAACCGCCACGGTAACGCGCATGGAACGAAGCGGCACAGCGGCTGCGTCTGTCCCTTCATGAGCAGCGAGTTGACCGTCGTCCCCGTCGTCGACTACGAGCCCCCGGTCGGAACCCCGCACCGCATCCTGTCCCCGATCGCGCTGCACCGCAGGCCGCGGCGGCTCGCGGCCGTCCCGCCGGTGCAAGACCATTCGTCGGCCCGCGCCGCGGCCATGTTCGCCGACGCGGTGTTGCGTGGGGTGCTCGAAGTCGTCGACGGGCGCCGCTCGTTCGCGCAGTTGCGGCCGCTGCTGGCCGATGGCATCGCCGACTCGATCATCACGCTGGCCCGCTCGTCACACTCCGGGGGCGGGTTGGCCGCCAAGCTGCGGCGGGTGCAGCTTCGCATCGTGGACGCCGACGGCGACGCCGCCGAGGTGTTCGCGACGTACTGTCGCGGCGACCGGGTGCGCGCGATCGCGGGCCGGATCGAATGCGCCGAGGTGCGCGGGCGCCGCCGATGGCGCTTGGTCGCACTGCATGTGGGCTAGCGTGACTGCCATGGAAGGCAATACCGTCAGCGTCGAACGTGTCATCAAAGCCCCAGCGGGTGCGATCTTCGCGCTGATCGCCGACGCCGGCAAGCACGCCAGCTTTGACGGCTCGGGCACGGTGCAGGGCTCGAAGCAGGAGTCGGTGCCGTTGAGCAAAGGCTCGGAGTTCGGGATGTCGATGCGTCTCGGGCTTCCGTACCGAACCACAAACACCGTCATCGAATTCGAGCCGGACCGCCGAATCGCTTGGCAGACAACGATGCTCGGCGGACTGGTCGGTGGCCGCATCTGGCGCTACGAACTCGAGCCTGCTGCTGACGGCACGCTGGTCCGCGAAA
>DASRFZ010000015.1:0-38964 GCA_035651275.1 Mycobacterium sp.
CCCCGCGCCACCCCCATCGCAGGGACCCAAGCCGCGCCGGGTGCGCCGCTGGTTCCGCATCGCCGGGATCGTCGCTGTCGTCGTGCTGCTGCTCAGCATGTTCGCGGTCGTCGGGCTCGGAGCCTGGCTGGACCGGTCGCTGCAGCGCTCGCCCGTGCTGGCCGACTACGCCGGGCGGCCAAGCTCCGGCCACGGCACCACCTGGCTGTTCGTCGGCTCGGACAAGCGCGACAACCTCACTCCCGAGGAGCAACTCGAATACTCCACCGGCGACGAGTCGCGCAACGGCCTCACCGACACGATCATGTTGATCCACGTCCCGTCGCTGCTGTCGGACACGCCGCCGACCGTCATCTCGATCCCGCGCGACTCCGCCGCCGAGATTCCGGGGCACGGCACCGACAAGATCAACTCGGCGTTCGCGCTCGGCGGCGGCCCGCTGCTGGTGCAGACGGTCGAGCAGAAGACCGGCCTTCGCATCGACCACTACGCCGAGATCGGGTTCCTCGGGGTGGCCGACGTGGTCGACGCTCTCGGCGGGGTGCCGGTCTGCCTGAGCCAGCCTGTCCGCGACGACGAATACACGCACATCGACCTGCCGGCCGGATGCCAGACGCTCGACGGCCGCACCGCGCTCGGTTACGTCCGCACCCGCGCATTCCCCAACGCGGACCTGCAGCGCGTGCAAGACCAACGCGAGTTCATGACTGCGCTGCTGCACCGGATTGCCAGCCCCTCGGTCTGGCTGAACCCGCTCCGATGGGTTTCGGTGCCGCGTGCCGTCACGGCCGCGCTGATCGTCGACAAAGGTTGCCACGTCTGGGATTTGGCTCGGCTGGGATGGGCGCTGAACGGGTCGCCGACGAAGCTCACGGTGCCGGCATCTCCGTCCGGGGATTACCTCGAATGGGACAAGGACGCCGCCACCCAACTGTTCGACGCCGTCAACAACGACAACCCGATTCCGCGACGGCTGCTGGAGCAGCCGGGCGGCTAAGCCTGCGGAGCCTCGGACAGGCCGGGCTGCAGCCAGGCCTTGGTCCGGCCCGGGTGGTTGGTCGCGATCCAGCCGACGCCGAGGTGACGGCACAGCTCGACGTCCGCGAACTCGTCGACGGTCCAGCAGTAGGTCGCTCTGCCCTGCGCGGCCGCTCTGTCGACGAGCTCCGGATGCTCGCGCAGGGTCTGGATCGACGGGCCGACGGCGGTGGCGCCGACCGTCGTCGCCGCACCGCCGCCGAGGTAGCGCGATGTGTCACCGAGAAGCACGGTCGGCAGCATCGGCGCGGCCCGCCGGATCCGCCAGACCGCGGCCGCCGAGAACGACATCACCACGGCGCGTGAGCGGTCCGCCGACGCCGGCGACGCGATCCCGTAGCGGTGCAGCAGTGCCAGCACCTTGCTCTCGACGAGCGACCCGAACCGGACGGGATGCTTGGTCTCGATGAAGATCTTCACCGGGCGCCGCCAGTCGAGCACCAGCCTGACCAGGCCGTCCAGCGTGAGCAGGCCCGTGTCGCCGGAGGTGCCGTCGGGGCGCCAGCTGCCGTGCCAGGCGCCGTAGTCGAACGCGCGCAACTGGGCCAGCGTCATGTCGCTGACCAGACCGGCCCCGGTCGATGTGCGATCCACCCGGCGGTCGTGCACACAGACCAGATGCCCGTCACGGCTCAGCCGGACGTCGCACTCGACGCCGTCGGCGCCTTGCTGCAAGGCGAGCTGGTAGGCCGCCAACGTGTGCTCGGGGCGGTCGGCGGACGCCCCGCGGTGTGCGACCACGAAGGGATGTCCGGCGTGCCCGCCGCCCGACGTCATAGCGCTATGCTGCCGGTTCTCGGCCTTCCCGCTCAACCGCCGCCGGCGATTCGGAGCGGGAGTCGGTGTCCGAGTGTGCGTCGTCGGCGACGACGGTCCAGCGGTGCGACGGGCGTTCGACCGGCGCACGTTCGAATGCGAACAGCACCCGGCCCACTGCGATCACTGCGGCCATCGCGATCAGGTACGCGACGATGAAGCTGACCGTGTTGTCGGCGATGCCCTGGGCAGTGTGCGGGCGGCTGGTCGCGGTCGCGAGCACCGAGACCACGGTGCTGAGCACGAACAGCACCCACCACGACCAGATGAGCCGCCGAAGGTTGCGGTATTTGTCCTCGACCACCGCGAGTTCGACGACGTAGGTGATCGCCCAGAAGATGTTCCAGACCGGCACCAGGCATCCCGCCCGCAGCGCCCATACCCGTCTGGGCTCAGGGAGTTGGTGGTGCTCGAAAGCGGCTGCGCGCCTTGCGATCAGCCACTCGGTAAGTGCGAAGGCGAAGCCGACCGTCGACAAGATCGCGGCGGCGCTCGCGGCGACCGCCACCCACGTCGCAACCCCCGCGACGATCGGATTGAGAAGCACGTCGCGGTTGATGATCAACAGCACGTAGCGCACGAGATGCAGCACTGCCGCCGCAGCCAGCGCGACGAGCGTGGTGATCAGAACCGCCCGAACCGCCCGAAGCGACGGACCGCGCCGCGGTGGCCGGACATCCGTCGCTGCGACCTGGGTCGCCGGATCGACCAGACCCCAGCGCGGAATGTATGCATACCGCGGAGTGGGACCGAGGCCGCGGCGACGCCTGCGCGGTGGCGGCCCTGAGCCGGGGCGCACGGCGATCCATCGGTAACCGGTGGGCAGATGCGTGCCGCCGCGCGTTTGCGGCGGCCGACTGCGGCCGGCCGGTGCCGTCCACTGCGGCGACGCGTACGGCGGTAACAGGGCTCCGTGACAGCGCGGGCACCACTGGCGCTGGCGATCGCGCACGTTCCACCGGGTACTGCACCGGGAACAGACCTGGATCACCGGACCAGCCTAAGCCAGGGGGCGCTTGCGTCGGCGCCGTGCGATTTTAGCTATCTGCCGACCGGCGGTGGTTATCCACAATTTCCACAGATTCATCCACAGGCAGGGTGACCGATGCGGGACCGCTGAGCGCCCTGTCTGCGGCGTCGCCGTCGCCGGTTGTGGATAACCTGTGAGCCCGATCCCTCGGACGATCAACAACCTGAGCCGACCTTCAGCGAAATCGTTCGCTGAGCTATCCAATTGTTGCCGGAGCGCCCACGCCCGCAACGATTTTCGTTGCCCGGCGCAAACGGTTATGCTCGGCTTCACAAGCCGGTGTGACTCATCTCACTGGGGGCTGAGCGTGGACATTCACAGCAGGAGATGCTGATGGCACATCCGATCGGATCGAACTCGCCGGAGTGGAATTCGTCGTCGCATGTCTATACGCGCGCGCAGATGACGTCGGCGGTGCGTGCCGCGCTTATTGCGTTGGTTCTGCTGGGCATCCTCGCTGTCCTCGTGCTGCTCTAGTCGCTGACAGTTTCTGACGGGACACCTTGATTTCGGGTATTCGTTACCCGTGCCCGTTGCGGGGACGGCCCTGTCCTTGCGGTGCACGCAGCAATGGAGCAGGGTTGATCTTGGACGAAGACAACTGAACATCAGAAAGGAATCTCGTGGCTGAGTACACGCTGCCTGACTTGGACTATGACTACGGCGCCCTCGAGCCCCACATCTCCGGGCAGATCAACGAGCTGCATCACAACAAGCACCACGCGGCCTACGTGAAGGGCGCCAACACTGCGCTGGAACAACTCGCCGAGGCGCGCTCGAAGGGCGACCACGGGTCAATCTTCTTGCACGAGAAGAACCTTGCGTTCCATCTCGGGGGTCACGTGAACCACACGATCTGGTGGAAGAACCTGTCGCCGGAGGGTGGCGACAAGCCGACGGGCGATCTCGCCGCGGCGCTCGACGACGCATTCGGCTCGTTCGACGCGTTCCAGGCGCAGTTCACCGCCGCCGCCAACGGCTTGCAGGGGTCGGGCTGGGCGGTGCTGGGGTACGACAGCCTCGGCGACAAGCTGCTGACGTTCCAGCTCTACGACCAACAGGCCAACGTGCCGCTGGGCATCATCCCGCTGTTGCAGGTCGACATGTGGGAGCACGCGTTCTATCTGCAGTACAAGAACGTGAAGGCCGACTACGTCAAAGCGTTCTGGAACGTGGTGAATTGGGCCGACGTCCAGAATCGCTTCGCCGCGGCCACCACGAAGACCAAGGGCCTGATCTTCGGATAGCCCGGCGACTGTCGTGTCGCCTTGCAGACCGCCGCCGCATACCGCATGCTGGCGGAATCGGAGCGTGAGCGAGGCGACGGATATGAGTACGGGATCCGGCCGGGCCATCGAGGTGGCACCGTTCCATTCACATGGCTCGCTGAAGGGATTTGTGGTCTCGGGACGCTGGCCGGATTCGACTAAGGAGTGGGCACAGCTGCTCATCGTGGCGGTCCGGGTGGCGTCGCTACCCGGATTGCTCTCCACCACAACGATTTTCGGTGTCCGTGAGGATTTGCCCGACGAACCCGAGCCCGGGACCGTCGGGCTGGTGCTCGCCGAAGGGCCGGTGGTCGGTGAATCTGCCGTTGCGCCTGGGCATTTCGCCGACCACACGCCGCCCGCGCTGATGATGCTGCATCCACCGTCGGAGACCGTGCCTTCGCTGCCCGAATGCGCCGGGGTCGCGTCTGGATGCGTGCTGTTGCCCGGGCTGCCGCATCTCGGCCTCGAACACCGCGCCGCGTGGGTGGAGGCCGAGGCGGACGGCACCGTCACGTCGATGGTGAGCCGCGTCGGAGTCGATCCGATCAGCCATCCGGACACCGCAATTCTGGCGATGCTGCTTGCCGCATAAGGACATTCGAAGCAGGCGATAAGGGATGCCGAACATTTGGCGAACCTCGTCGGTGTCGCTAAGGTCGGCTTTGTAAACGAAGGGGAGTAGCCCCCAATCGTCGTGTCGACACACTGGCGCAAGCCCGGCAGGCGAACCGCACCCGCGGTGGGCGAGACCTTCGACGCCATGCGTCGAAAGGTCCCACATGCTCACCGCGATCGGCATCAGTTTCGGCGTCGTCTTCCTCGCCGAGCTTCCGGACAAGTCACAGCTCATCACGATGACCTATGCGCTTCGCTATCGATGGTGGGTGGTGCTGTGCGGAGCCGCAATCGCCGCGTTTCTTATCCACGGCCTCTCGGTTACGGTCGGCCACTTCGCGGGCTTGACCCTGCCGCAGCGGCCGATGGCGTTCGTCGCCGCGATCGCCTTTCTAGCGTTCGCCGTGTGGATCTGGCGCGAGGGCCGAGACGGCCATGCAACGCTCGTCGCCGCCCCGCCGACTCGCTTCGTCTTGCCTGCGCTGATCTCGTCCTACCTGCTGGCTGAGTTGGGAGACTTGACGATGTTCGCCAGCGTCGCGCTTGCCGCGAAGCACAATTGGATCGGCGTTTGGATCGGTGCAACGGTGGCGATGGTCGTGGCCAACGGCGTGGCGATCGCCGCTGCCGTCCTCCTGCACGCCCGGCTGCCGACGGCATTGCTTCACAAGCTGGCCAGCGTGCTGTTCTTGCTCTTCGGGTTGTGGCTGCTGTTCGAAGGCGCGCTGGGCTGGCGAACGGTTGCGGTCGTCGTGACCGCGTCGGCTGCCGCCTTGTCCCTCGCCGCCGCCGTCGTGGCGCGGCGCAACGCGACGGCGCCGGAAGCTGCCGACTAGCCGAACCCGCACCGACGACGGCCGCCGGTCCGGCACCCGTCAGCAAATCTCCTGACTTACGCGCGGCGAAGGAGAGCCATTGCTGGTGAAAGTACCGTTTTCGTCGGAGGGTGCCCGGCTGTGCCCGAATCCGGTCTGACGCCGGCCCGCGGGGGCAAATTCGCTTGTCACAGCGAGGCAGATTTTGACTTCGCAATAATGACCCGGCAGCATAGGACCCCCTTCGACGGGCTTTTTCGACACATGCGACAATTTTTATGCGTGATTGCTCTTGGTTCCTGGCAAAACAATCGCTACCATGGTCAGCAAATGAAACCTCGGTCTTCTACTCTTCCAGCTTCGGAGGTCAATTCATGAGCACGACGTTCGCCGACCGACTGAATCGGTTGTTCGACACGGTGTATCCGCCGGGTCGCGGTCCGCACACGTCGGCCGAGGTGATCGCAGCACTGAAGGCTGAAGGCATCACCATGTCGGCCCCGTATCTGTCGCAGCTTCGCTCCGGCAACCGGACGAACCCCTCGGCGGCGACCATGGCGGCGCTTGCCAACTTCTTCCGGATCAAGCCCGCGTACTTCACCGACGACGAGTACTACGAGAAGCTCGACCGCGAGCTCGGCTGGCTCGCCGACATGCGCGACGAAGGCGTGCGCCGCATTGCCGCCCGCACTGTCGGGTTGTCGGCCGAGGCCCAGGAAGACCTCGTCGCCCGCGCTGAGGAACTGCGCCGCCAGGAGCAGCTCGACAGTTAGCCGCCCCGGACGTCAGTCCGGCTGAGTGTGCTGCCCCGCGAACTTTCGCTTGCCTGCGAGGGGCCGGCGGATGAGCCGTTGCCGTTGAGCGTTTGATACTGCCGCGAAATCTCCAGGATCCATTCCCTGTCTGAGTAGCTGTCCGGCTGGCGAAGCCAGGCAAGCCCGGGGAAGCGCGCCGACTTGTCGCCGTCTCGCCCGCTTTCGTGAAGCCATGTCGCTACCGCGAGCGCCTGCTCGCGGGGGCTAACCGTCGGCGTGTTCTTGTCCGCCGCTGCCAGCCGCCCCCCGCGCGCTGCGGCATGTGCGGCGGTCGCCTCGAGGAACAGCCCGTCGGAAATCAGCGACATCTGCTCGGCGAGCTGAAACGTCAAGGGGCCGCGAGGCCTGACCCCCACGCCCGCGTCGGGCTGACGTTCACTGAGCTCGCGCAGCAGCGGCTCGATCGTGCGCATTTCCCGCCTTGCCCCGAACCAGTCTTCGATGCTGGGCAGCAACGAGCCGGTGGCGACGATCAGCATCGCGCAGGCCAGGATCGTGATCGCCGAACCCACGCTGATGAACTCTGTCGAGCCGACCGCCCGCAGTAGAAAGAAGCCGCTGGCCAGCACGAGCAGCCCGATCCCGACGCTGAACACGAACAGCGCCCGACCGCGGCGGGTGGTGTTGGAGTAGCGCATCCCGGCCCACAGCACGACCGTCAGCGCCAACATCATGTACAGCAGCGGCAGCAGCCATGGCAGCGACGTGTGCTCGTTGAGGTTGCGCCGCAGGTACTCCCGCGGCGCCATCTCCGGCTGGCGGCCGTCGACGAAGAACAACACGACGCTGACGACGGCGATAACCGCAGCGATGCTGTAGTTCAGCACCGCCAGCCGGCGGGTGGCCACGGGCCGGGTGGCCGACGCGACCGAGGTGATCATCACGCAGCTCGCCGCCGCACACAGCGTCAGAGCGACCTCCGACAACGCGATCGAGATGTTCGGCCACCGCACAACGGTGTCGACGAAGAGCGTCAACGGTTCCCAGTTCAGGGCGGCCACGAACGCGAGGCTGCCGAGAGCAAGCATCATCGCGGCGCTCACCACGGATTGCTTGTTGACCACCGCCCAACCAACGCGGAGTCCAGTGGCCACCCCGAGCATTCCCGCGATGACCCAGACGATCACCCGAACGCCTCCCCGAGGCGCACTTGCACGATTGAGGACCGGTCCGAACGCAGCCGCCCCAGCCGATGGCCGAGCAGGGCCGCGAAGTCTTCGGCCTCCTGCTCGGCGTCTTCGCCCGACGGGCCCATGCAGCCGGTGCGTTGGTTGAGCATGTAGCGGATCAGGTCTTCACTGACCAGCTCGGTGTTGTCGCGGGCGGCTTCGGTCACCGAAATGCCTTCGTGCCCAAGCACTAAATGGCCGAGCTCATGCGCAAGCGTGCGGTCCCAGGCGGGCAGACCCTGCTGGATCAGGAAGACGTCGTGATCGGCGTACTGCCGCCACTGGCCGCATACACCGGGCGGCAGTTCTTCCATCTGGATCTCGATGGGCCGGTCGCGGTTCTCGGCGACGGCGTGCACCAGCTTGGTGATCGACACTTCGCCGCGGCGGGGTGCCATGTTCAGCACCGCTGATACCGCGCCGGCGACCCGGCGGCTGGCAGGCATGACGCCCCCTTTCAGTTCATCGATGTCCTGCCTGTGACTCCTAGCGGAGGAAGCGGGCGATACCCTCCGCTCTGATCACATGACCTGCCCTGGCCTGTCGATATCCGATGAATCCTCCACCTGCCGTAACAAGCAGGATGCCGGCGATGCCCGGCAGCGCGAGGGACGTGATCTGCGCCATGCCCGCGTTGCGCAGGTAGTCGCTGTAGCCGGCCCGGTACGCCACCGGCTCGCTGAGCTGTTTGACCGAGTTGGGCGGTGGCGGGGGCGGATTTTGTTGCGGCCCTTGATCACTCACGGCCGGGGTGAGCGGCGCTGGTGTCTGCAGCGGCGCCTGCGGGGCGTCCATGCCCATCGCCGCGAGCTCCAAGGGCGGTGGACCGCTGGCCGGCGGCGCCCAGATCGCCGGGTTGCTCAACGACATCGCGCCCGCGACAGGAACGGTGGGCAGTCCGCTCTCGATAGGCAGCGTGGGCACCACGATGTCGGAGAGCAGCGCGGGCAGGATGACGTCCGACAACAGCGGCGGCAGCGTGTCATTCATCAGCGGTGCCAACACGAGGTCGGTCAACGGAACCTGCTGCGACATCGCATTGAGGATCGTCACGACAGGCGGCGGCAGCACCTGCGGCATGATCGGCGCGTGAAGGTCGACGGGGAAGGCCGCGCGCAGCGGGTTGGTGATCGTGACCGAGGAGCCGGGCGGCGTTCCGGGCGGAACCAGCGAGATGGTCGGCGGCGATGCCGACGGGGTGGACGCGACGCTGGCCGCGACGCCGGACGACGACTGTGAGCCGGCGGGAGACGGGGCGCCCTGCGAGGTGCCGGCCTGCCCGGCGGGTGACGACGACGGACCGGGAAGCGTCGCGGTCGGGGACTGCGAAGACATCAGGTTGGGGAACGTGATCGGGCCCCACTGCAACGGCAACTTCGCGGCGGGCAACGTGAGCGTGCCGAACGGCGACGGAATGTTGAATTCCGGCACGGAAACCGGTCCCGGCAACGGCGCCTTGTAGGCCGGTGGCACGTTCGCCCCGTAGACCGGTTGGGCCGCTGTCGTGCTCGGCGTCGCGCTTGCGGTGGTGTCGGTGCCGGAGGTACCGCCGGAACCGGTGGGATCGGCGAACGCGACCGCGCCGGAACCACTCACCAGCACGCCGCCGACGAAGGCGCAGGCGAGTGCCGCGTAGCGCACTGCCAACCGCTCCACTTATGACCTCACTACACCGTGCAAATACCAGTACATACGCACAACTGGTGTGTGGACATTGTTGCACATTCGCACCAATTGGAATTAGTGCATGGCAAAAACCTCTCGTCGCGATGACAGTTGCGATGAGACGGGCAAAGCGCACCGATCTGCGGGCGATAGTGTGGGGCGCACCGACGGCGGACGCGTCGACCACACAACCGGGAGGCAAGCTCGAATGGGCCTGTTCAGCAAGCGTAAAAGCCGCGCGACCCGCCGCGCCGAGGCCCGTGCGCTGAAGCGGCGCGCGAAGTTGGACGCCCGCTACGCAGCCCGCAACGAAAAACGGCGCATCCGCTCCGCCGAACGCGCTGCGGAAAAGGCGCTGCGGGCGCAGATCAAGGCTCAGCGCGAGAGCGATAAAGCCGCGCTGAAAGTCGCCGAAACCAACTTGAAGGCGGCCCGGGAAGGAAAACTGCTCTCGCCGACGCGGATTCGCCGAATGCTCACGGTGACGCGGCTGCTGGCCCCGATCGTGGTGCCGGTCGCCTACCGCGTCGCGATCGGCGCGCGCGGTTGGTTCGACGAGCGCAGAGCTGACCGGCTCGGGGTGCCAGTGGGCGAGATCGGGCAGTTCTCCGGTCACGGGGCGCGCCTGTCCGCCCGCGTCGCGGGCGCTGAGCAGTCGATGCGGCTCGTCGCCGAGAAGAATCCGAAGGACGCCGAAACCAAGCAGTTCGTCGCCGCGATCAAACAGCGGCTGACCGACCTGTCGGCGGCCATCACCGCGGCCGAGAACATGCCGCCCGCCCGTCGTCGCGCAGCCCACGCCGCGATCTCCACCGAATTGGACGGCATCGACGCCGACCTCCTAGCCCGCCTGGGATTGCACTGAGCCTCAGACGCCGACCCGACTCCGCAGCGCGCTGGCGCGGCGCGGCGGTCGCGCTACTCACCCTGACCCTGGCACTCGGTGCGCATGCACTGGCCGGCGCCGGTGTGCCGTCGGGAGTCGGGATCGCGCTCGTCACGCTCATGGCCGCCACCGCAGGCGCACTCGCCGCCACCAGGGCACCCAGCAGTGTCGCGGCGCTGGCCGCACAGCTCGCCGGCGGGCAGGCCGTCACCCATCTCGTCCTGTCCGCGTCAGGACATGACCACGCCGGTGGGCACTCGCTGGCGCCCGCGATGCTCGCCGCCCACCTCGCGGCGGTGGTTGTCGGCGCGGTTCTGATCGCGGCCGGCAGCCGGTTGTGCCGCGCGTTGTCGAGCGTCGTGCGCGCGCTCACGGCGGTGAGCGCCGCCCCGCCACGATCGGCGACTGCGCCGGCGCGCACTGCCGATCAGCCATTTCAGTCGATGCTTCTGCTCGCGGCGTCGGTGTCGCACCGCGGCCCACCGGTCAGCCTGCTGCGCTGACCCAAGCCGTTAACCGACAACGACAAGAAAGCAAAACAACACAATGTCTCCTATTTCCCGGGCGCCCCGTCGCGCCCTCATTCTGGTCGCGGCCGGTGCCGCGGCCCTCGGCGTCGGTGTGCTCGCCGGCGCCGGCACCGCGTCCGCTCACGTCCGGGTCAGTTCCTCAGGCGCCGAGCCCGGCGAGCCGGCGGTGCTGACCTTTTCAGTTCCCAACGAATCCGAAACCGGTTCGCCGACAACGCAATTGAACGTCACCCTGCCTGCTGACACCTCCGCTATGACGGAGGGCATGCCTGGCTGGGCCGTCAAACTCGACCGCGACGTCGCGGCGGGCACGGTCCGCTCGGTGACATGGACCGCGGCACCGGGCACCGGCATCGCCGCGGATCAGTTCGCGTTGTTCCGCGTATCGCTGCAACTGCCCAAGACCGACACGGTCAGTTTCGCGGCGACGCAAACATACGCCGACGGCACCGTCGTCAAGTGGGACCAGGCGCCGCTGCCGAATGGTGGCGAACCGGAACACCCCGCGCCGACGCTGTCACTGAAGGCAGCAACACCGTCGGCGTCACGCAGCGACGACACCGCGTTGTGGCTCGCGGTCGCCGCGCTCGTCGTCGGCTCGGCCGGTGTCGTGATCGCATTCGTGCGTCGGCGGACATGAAATTCGCTGCCCTGCTGGCCGGCCTGGTGGCGCTCGCGATCGCAGTGGCGCCCACCGCCGCCGCGCACGCGGTCCGCATCGCAACCGACCCTGTCCAGGGGGCACGGTTGTCCGCCGGGCCGGCGCAGGTCAGCGCCACCTTCAACGAGCCGCTGCAAACGGCGTTCGCGGACATGACCGTCGTCGGGCCCGACCAGCATCTGTGGACTACCGGCGACCCGCACCTACAGGGCGCGGTGATCAGCATTGCCCTTCGACCGCTTGGGCCCGCGGGTCGATACACGGTGAACTACCGGGTGACGTCGGCGGACGGCCACGTGGTCACCGGCTCGTGGTGGTTCGAGCTGACAACTCCGGGGACCGGGACCCCGGGCCCGGCCGTCGGGGAACGGTCGCAACCGAGCGGGATCCCGCTGTGGCCGTTCCTGGTTGGCGGCGCCGTGCTGGTCGTCGCAATTGCCGGGTGGGCGATCTGGCGGACCCGACGAGGGTGAGATGAAGGCGGCGACGGCAACAGCCGGTGCGCTGGCCGTCTTCGGTCTCGCATCGGTCGTTGCTGTGGCGTTGGCCGGCGCGCACGCGTCCCTGGTGACCGCGGTCGCGCGCGGGTTGGCCGACTGCGCGGCCGTCGGCACGCTCGGGCTGGCGATCGTGCCCGCACTGGACACGGGTCGCCGCCGCACCGAGCTCGCGGCCGGCGCTGCTCGGCCGCTGATCGCGGTGAGCGCGGCATGGCTGGTGGCCGAGGTCGTGCGGCAGGCGCTCACGGCGGCGTCAACCGCCGGGCTTCCGGTGGTGCGCCTACCCGCGGGCATGCTCGTCGACTTCACGCTGCGCACGGTTGCGGGACGGGCCGGGCTCGTCAGCGTCGTCGCGGCGGCCGTCGTGTGTGCGGTGGCGGCCAGCGGCAAGCGGTCGGCGCCCCAGGGCGTCGTCGCTGCGGGCGCGGCCGCGGTGGGGATTGCCGCACGAGCGGTGAGCGGGCATCTGTCCGAGAACACTTGGGGCCCGCCGTCGGTCGCGGTGCACGCACTGGCCGCCGCGGTGTGGTGCGGCGGGCTGGGCGCGCTGGTGTTGACGGTCCGCCACCGCGGGCAATGGGCGCGGGTGTTGCCGCGGTTCTCGCAGATGTCGCTGGTGTGCGTCGTCGCCTTGGTGACCAGCGGGGTTCTCGCCGCGGGCGTTGCGGCGGGCTCACCGGCGCAGTGGTATGCGAGCGGATACGGCCGTCTGCTGCTGGCCAAGGTCGCACTGGTCGTCGCGCTGCTGGTCCTTGCCTGGCGCAACCGGACGATCTGGCTGCCGGCCGCGCGCAGCCACCGGGCCAGCGCCGAGCGGTCGCGGCGGCGCTCGGTCGCGGAGTTGGCGCTGATGGTGGCCGCGCTGACGATCGCGGCGGCGCTGTCGGTGACCGGATAAGGGGCCGCGGGCCCCGCTGGCATGATGGGTACCCAGCGCGAGACACCGCGAAGGAGCAGTCAGATGCCAGACGAGCAGGATCGACCGGACGAACCGCGCGAGGTCACTCCGCCGGCGGCCGATCCGCCCGCAGCGCAACCGAGGCCTCCCGCCAAGCAGCCGCCGGCCAAGGCCGCGAAGAAGGCCCCCGCGAAAGCCGCGAAGAAGGCGGCCAAGAAAGCACCGGCAAAGAAGGCCCCTGCCAAAGCCAAGAAGGCAGCAAAGAAGGCGCCCCCGAAGAAGGCCCCTGCGCCGCCTCCGCCGACGGCGACTCAACCGACGGCGCCTCCCGCGGCGCCGAGGTTGGCCGACACCGACGGGCAGAGTAGAGGCGCCGACGAGACCGCCGCACACGCCCGGCAGGCGGTCGTCACGGCCGAAGACAGTCTGGCTGCCGCGATCACCCGAGTGCCCGGCTCCGCCGACCCGCGGATCCGGGTCGCGGTCGCGCTGGCTGTGGCGCTGCTGGCGATCCTGATGATCCGCCGCCTGCGGTCCGATTGACGGCTTGACCCTCACGCCGCGTCAGGCCCCATAGTGGTGGCATGTCCGCGAAAACCGTTGGCGCGGTAGCCGCACTCACCGGTGTGTCCGTGCGCACCCTGCACCACTACGACCACATCGGCCTGGTGGTACCCAGCATGCGGACGACAGCCGGATACCGCGGCTACACCGACGCCGACATCGAGAGGTTGCACGTCGTGTTGGTGTACCGGTCCGCCGGTCTGCCGCTCGACGAGATCGCGCGCCTGCTCGACGACCCCACAGTCGACACGCTCGCTCACCTGCGCCGCCAGCACGCGCTGCTGCTGGCGCAGGACGAACGGCTGCACGACACGATCACCGCATTGGAGAAGCTCATGGACGCACACCGCTCCGGTATTCAGCTCACCGCTGAGGAGCAAGTCGAAATCTTCGGCACCACAAGGTTTTCCGAAGAATACGCCGTCGAGGCGCAAGAGCGCTGGGGCAACACCGAGGAGTGGAAGCAGTCGCAGCAGCGGGCGGCGGCGCTGACAAAGCAGGACTGGCAACGGGTCAAAAATGAGGGCGACGCGCTGTTGGCTGACCTCGCGGCGGCCAAACGCGACGGTGTCGAACCGGGCTCGGACCGCGCGAACACGCTCGCTCGCCGGCACCGGGACAGCATCGAGCAGTTCTACGACTGCTCCGAACACATGCACCGCTGTCTGGCCCAGATGTATCTGGACGACGAGCGGTTCACCCGCTACTACGACGACGTCGAACCGGGACTGGCCCGCTTCGTGCACGACGTGATCGTCGCGGCATACCCCCAGCCCGAAGGCTCTTCGCGCTAGCGGTCGTAGATTCTGGTGCGTGAGCAACCCGGTAGAACCCAAAGCCACCGCAGACCTGGTCGACGACATCGGACCCGACGTTCGCAGCTGTGACACGCAGTTCCGCCAGTTCGGTGGGCGGACGACGTTCGCGGGCACAATCCACACCGTGCGGTGCTTCGAGGACAACGCGCTGCTGAAGTCAATGCTGTCTGAAGCCGGCGAGGGCGCGGTGCTGGTGGTCGACGGTGGCGCGTCGCTGCACAGCGCGCTCGTCGGTGACGTGATCGCTGGCCTCGGCCAGTCCAACGGCTGGGCCGGGATCATCGTCAACGGCGCGGTCCGCGACGCGGCGCAGCTGGGCACGCTGGACATCGGCATCAAGGCGCTGGGCACGAACCCGCGCAAGAGCAGCAAGTCCGGCGCCGGCGAACGCGACATCGAGGTCGAGTTCGGCGGAATCAGTTTTGTGCCAGGCGAATTCGTCTACAGCGACGACGACGGGATCGTCGTCGTCGGAAAGCCGACGACGTAGGCTCCAGTTACGCAGTCGCGGCGGTAACCCGTGCCGTGTGCTTGGAGAACTGCAACGAGCGGTCGTCGACCTTGCCGTGGCGGATCAATCGCAGATCGAGTAGGTAGTTCTGCTTGAGCCGCCACGGAGCGCGCGACCCCTGCTTCGGCAGTCGGTCGAGCGCGCGCAGCACGTAGCCGGGGGTGAAGTCCATCAGCGGACGCTCCTCGACCTCGTTGCCAGGATGCTGCGGCACCACGGTGTCGTAGCCCTTGGCGTCCATGTAATTGAGGACGCGGCAGACGAATTCGGACACCAGGTCGGCCTTCAACGTCCACGACGCGTTCGTGTAGCCGATGGTGAACGCCATGTTCGGCATGCCGCTCAGCATCATGCCCTTGTAGGCCATCTGCTCGGTCAGTTCGACCGGCACGCCGTTGCGCAGGATCGCAGCGCCACCGAACAGCCGCAGGTTCAAACCCGTTGCGGTGATGATGATGTCGGCCTGCAACTCCTCACCAGAGTTCAGTTTGATTCCCGTCTTGGTGAAGCGGTCGATGGTGTCGGTGACGACGTCGGCGCGGCCCTCGCGGATGGTGCGGAACAGATCTCCGTTGGGCGCGAGGCACAGTCGCTCATCCCACGGCTTGTACCGAGGCCCGAAGTGCTTCTCGACGTCGTAGCCTTCGGGCAGGCGTCGCTGCGCCATCGTCATCAGCGTCTTGCGCATGAAGTTCGGGAACCGGCGGGAAATGCGGTACTGCGCAAACTGGAACAAGATGCTCTTCCACCGGTTCAGCACGTAGGCGGGCTTGGCCGGCAGCGCCTTGTTCGTCCGGACCGTGAATGGATCGACGTCAGGCAGAGAACCGATGTAGGTGGGCGACCGCTGCAGCATCGTGACGTGCCCGGCGCCCGAATTGGCAAGGGCCGGAATCAAAGTCACCGCAGTGGCGCCACTGCCGATCACAACGATGTTCTTGCCCCCGTAGTCGAGATGTTCGGGCCAATGCTGCGGGTGAACGATGGTGCCGGTGAAGTCTTCTGCCCCGGCGAACTCCGGGGTGTAGCCCTCGTCGTAGTTGTAGTAGCCGCTGCACGCGAACAGGAAGGAACAGGTGAGCTCGATCTCCTCGGCGCCGGTGTCCACGCGCAGTGTCCACTGGTTGTCGTCGTCGGACCAGTCGGCGGCGATCACCTTGTGGCGGTAGCGGATGTGCGAGTCGATACCGAATTCCGCAGTGGTTTCCTTCAGGTACGCCATGATCGACGGGCCGTCGGCGATGGCCTTCTCGGACGTCCACGGCTTGAACCGGAAGCCCAGCGTGAACATGTCGGAGTCCGACCGGATGCCCGGGTACTTGAACAGGTCCCAGGTGCCGCCGAGATTGTCCCTCGCTTCGAGGACGGCGTAGCTCTTCTTCGGGCATCGCTCCTGTAGATGCCACGCCGCGCTGATCCCTGAGATACCGGCGCCAACGATCACGACATCGAGGTGTTCGGTCATGCAGACCACGCTATCAACGCCGTGTCGAGTCGGTCAACGCGGTGTCGATAAGTTCGACATGCAGTAAAGTAGGCCTCGTGACGTCGCCGGCGGTCCGTGCCACTCCCTCGCGGGGGCGCCGTTCGTCGCGACCCTCCGGCGACGACCGCGAGTTGGCGATCCTGCGGACAGCCGAGCGGTTGCTCGAGGATCGTCAGTTGGCCGAAATCTCGGTCGACGACCTGGCTAAAGGGGCCGGCATATCCCGGCCGACTTTCTACTTCTACTTTTCCTCCAAGAACGCGGTCATGCTCGCGCTACTCGACCGCGTGGTCGAGGAGGCCAATGTGGCGCTCGACGGGCTGGCCGAGACGCTGCCCGACGACCCCGCGCTGGGGTGGCGGATCGGGATCAGCGCCTTCTACGAGGCGTTCAGCGCGCACCGCGCTGTGGCCCGCGCCGGCGGCCCGGCGCTGGTGCTCGACAGCGAGGTCCGCGCGTTGTGGTCCACGCTGATGCAGAAGTGCGTCGACAACACCGCGGCAGTCATCAAATCGGAGCGCGAGCGCGGAGCCGCACCCGACACGATCCCGGCCGAGGATCTCGCCACGTTCCTGAACCTGATGAACGAACGTGCGATGATCGCCGCGTTCAACGACGAGCGCCCCTCGGTGCCCGATGCACGCGTCGTCGACACGTTGACGCACATCTGGCTGACGAGCATCTACGGCACCGCGCCGGAATAGTTGTCGGCACCCGGTGCGAACATATGTTCGTGCACGAGCGCGAGCGCTCACCGACCATCCTGCACGCCGACCTCGACTCGTTCTACGCCTCTGTCGAGCAGCGGGACGACCCTGAGCTGCGCGGACGACCGGTGATCGTCGGCGGCGGCGTGGTGCTCGCGGCCAGCTATGAGGCGAAGGCCTACGGGGTGCGCACCGCGATGGGCGGACGTCAGGCCCGGCGGTTGTGCCCGCACGCCGTGATCGTGCCGCCGCGGATGTCCGCGTACAGCGCGGCCAGCGATGCCGTGTTCGAGGTGTTCCGGGACACCACACCGATAGTCGAGCCGCTCTCCGTCGACGAGGCGTTCCTCGACGTGGCCGGCCTGCGCCGGACAGCGGGCACACCGGTGAGCATCGCCGCGAAGTTGCGCGTCGACGTGCGCGAGCGGGTCGGCTTGCCCATCACCGTCGGGATCGCCCGCACCAAGTTCCTCGCGAAGGTCGCCAGCCAGGTGGCCAAGCCCGACGGCCTGCTGTTGGTCCCACCCGACCGGGAACTGGAGTTCCTCCGGCCGCTGCCCGTGCGGCGGCTGTGGGGCGTCGGTGCCGTGACCGCGGACAAGCTGCACGCGCACGGCATCGAGACCGTCGCAGACGTCGCGGAACTCGGCGAGCACATGCTCGCTTCACTGGTCGGCGGCGCGATGGGGCGCAGGCTATATGCGTTGTCCCGCAACGTGGATCAGAGACGGGTGCAGACCGGGGTGCGCCGCCGCTCCGTCGGTTCACAGCGGGCGCTCGGCCACGGCAGGCATACCGCGGCGGAGATCGACGCGACCGTGGTCACGCTCATCGACCGCATCACCCGGCGGATGCGCGCCGCGGGACGGACCGGTCGAACCGTCGTGCTGCGGCTGCGGTTCGACGACTATGCCCGCGCCACCCGGTCTCGCACGCTGCCGTGGGCGACGTCGTCCACCGAGCCGCTGCTGGCGGCGGCCCGCACCCTGGTCAGCGCCGCGGGCCCGCTGATCGCCGAGCGGGGGCTGACGATGATCGGGTTCAGCGTCGCGAACATCGACCGAAGCGGGGCCGCGCAGCTCGAGTTGCCGTTCGACACGTCCGCAGACGCGCTCGCGTTGGATGTCGCCGTCGACGACGTCCGCCGGCGCTACGGCAACGCCGCGCTACGGCGCGCTGTGCTGCTGAATCGCGATCCTGGGCTCGAGATGCCGCATCTGCCCGATTGACGCCGATTACTAAGCATGACTCGATTGCCAGCCGGGTAACCGCCAAGAAGCGAAACAGGAGGAACTGGTAGATGCGGGTAACCCGGAAACAAGCGGAAATCAATCGACAGCGAATCATCGACAGTGCAGTCCGACTGTTCGCAGAACGCGGCGTCGACGCAGTTGGAGTCGCCGAGGTGATGGGTGCCGCCGGATTCACCCACGGCGGGTTCTACAACCACTTCACCTCGAAGGACGACCTAGTGCTCGAAGCGTGCAGCACGTCTTTTGCCAGGTCTCTGGACTCGTTGCGCGACGGCGGCCGCCGCGGCCGGCCGGACGAGGCGGACCTCGGCACGTGCATGTCCGCCGCGATGCTGTGTGAGTCGTCAAAGGGAAACCCTCGGCTGTCCTCGGTGTACGCCAAGGGGGTCGATGAACTTCTCGACGCGCTCAGCGAGCACTTCGGCGACCGCGACACCGCGATGAGCGCACTTTCGTGCTTCGTCGGCGCCCGCGCCATCTCGCGTGCCGTCGAATTCGCTGACCGCGAGCTGGCGAGCCAATTCACCGCGGCGTCACCGGTTGTGCCGGGTCAGGCGCGGGTCCACGCCAGCAGCTGATCCACCGGCCAGGTGTTGACGATGCGCTCGGCGGGCACGCCGACGCCGAGTGCACGCTGCGCGCCGTAGCTCAGGAATTCCAGCTGCCCCGGGGCATGGGCATCGGTGTCAATGGAGAACACACAGCCGATCTGCAGTGCGAGCTCCATGAGGCGGCGCGGCGGGTCGCGACGCTCGGGCCGCGAGTTGATCTCCACCGCGGTGCCGTGCTCGTAGCACGCGGCGAACACCAGCTCGGCATCGAATTTCGACTCAGGGCGCACTCCGCGATTGCCGGCCACGAGCCGTCCCGTGCAATGGCCCAGCACGTCGGCGTGCGGATTGCTGACCGCGCGCACCATCCGGCGCGTCATCGACGCCGCGTCCATCGACAGTTTGGAATGCACGCTGGCCACCACGACGTCGAGCCGCTCGAGCAGGTCCTCCTCCTGGTCGAGCGTGCCGTCCTCGAGGATGTCGACTTCGATGCCGGTCAAGATGCGCATCGGCGCCACCGCGTCGCGCACCTCGTCGATGGCGTCGAGCTGAGCCCGCAGCCGTTCCGGCGACAAGCCGTTGGCGATCTTCAGCCGCGGCGAGTGGTCGGTCATCGCGCAGTACTCGTGGCCCAGCGCTTTGGCGGCCTGCATCATCTCCTCGATCGGCGCGGACCCGTCAGACCAGTTGGAATGGCAGTGCAGATCGCCGCGCAGCGCGGCCCGCATCTCACCGCCACCGAGATCGGATGCGCTGGAACGTAATTCGGCCAGCACGTCGGGAACGTTGCCGGCCCACGCCTGGGCGATCACCTTCGCGGTCTTCGGGCCGACGCCCGACAAGCTTTGCCAGCCGTTGGTCTGGCCGAGCCGTTCGCGCTCGTCGTCGTCAAGCGCCTCGACGACGTCGGCCGCTCGTCGGTAGGCCATCACCCGGCGCGGCTCTTCGCGCGCTCGGTCCTTGTAGTACGCGATCTCCCGCAGGGCGGCTACCGGGTCCATGATCTCCAGTGTGCCCGGCGGGGATTATCCTCGTCCGAGTGCGATTCGCCTTCAAAACCTCACCGCAGAACACCACGTGGTCTGACATGCTCGCCGTCTGGCGGGAGGCCGACACCATCGACGTGTTCGAGTCGGGCTGGACGTTCGACCACTTCTACCCGATCTTCTCCGACTCGGGGGGCCCTTGCCTGGAAGGGTGGACCACGCTGACCGCGCTGGCGCAGGCTACCCAGCGGCTGCGGCTGGGCACGCTCGTCACCGGCATTCACTACCGTCATCCCGCGGTGCTTGCCAACATGGCCTCGGCGCTGGACATCGTGTCCAACGGCCGGCTCGAGCTCGGCATCGGCGCGGGGTGGAACGAGGAGGAGTCCGGCGCGTACGGGATCGAATTGGGTTCTCTGCGAGAGCGATTCGACCGCTTCGAGGAAGCGTGCGAGGTGCTCGTCGGGCTGCTGTCGCAGCCGACCACCGACTTCGACGGAAAGTACTTCCAGCTCAAGGCCGCCCGCAACGAGCCGAAAGGCCCGCAGCGGCCGCACCCGCCCATCTGCATCGGCGGCAGCGGCGAGAAGCGCACGCTGCGGATCACCGCGCGCTATGCCCAGCACTGGAACTTCGTCGGGGGCCCGCCTTCTGAGTTCGCCCGCAAGCGCGACGTGCTGGCATCACACTGCGCAGACATCGGGCGGGACCCGAAGGAGATCATGCTGTCGGCGCATGTGCGGTTCGATCCCGAGGCGGGCTATGGCCAGGTGATCGACGAGGCCGCGGGGCTTGGCGCCGAGGGCCTTGACCTCGCGATCATCTACTTGCCGCAGCCGCACGACCCCGCGGTGCTGGAACCACTCGCTGAGGCGATCAGAGACTCCGGCCTGTAACTGGCGGGATTGATAACGGATTGGTAACAGCCAGCAAACATGTTGGAAGAGGCGGCGGCTGCGGGGCCGCCTTTTCGCTTCGCTGTTAGACGCCGAAGCGAAGCAATTCGTCCGCGGTCACCAAACGCTCATGTTTGGCGGGGAATTCGCGGCTCTTCATGGGATGCCGAAACCATGACCAGGCGATTCGACCCACCCGAGTCCGGGGTACCGGATTGACGTGCACGATGACCACTCCTGCGCTTAACCATCTCCGTTATTGACCCGGCGGTAAGGATACACCTGCACGCCGACGTCTAAACATTGAACACCCGCTATACGGCAAACTTTGGTAGGCGCGCCAAAAACTCTCAACCGCGTGTCGAGAGTTTGGTGATTTCGGTCAGCGTTGGGGCGCGGCGGTCGGCTTGATCGGCGCCGGCAGCGCGGTCACGCCCATCAGGTAGTCGTCGACGGCCGCTGCGGCGGCACGGCCCTCCGCGATCGCCCACACGATCAGCGATTGCCCGCGGCCCATGTCGCCGGCCACATACACGCCGGGCACGGACGTCGCGAACGTGTCGTCGCGGGCGACGTTACCGCGGTCGGTGAACTCGACGCCGAGCTCGGTCAGCAGCCCGTCGGGCTCGGGTCCGACGAAACCCATTGCCAACAGCACCAAGTCGGCTTCCAACTCGAAGTCGCTGCCGTCGACCTTCACGAACTTGCCGCCGTCCATCTTCACCTCGTGGGCGCGCAATCCGGTGACGCGGCCGCCGCGGCCGACGAACTCCTCGGTGTTCACCGAGAACACCCGCTCGCCACCTTCCTCGTGGGCGGCGGACACCCGGAACATCAGCGGGTACGTCGGCCATGGCGTCGACTCGGCACGGGTGTCCGGCGGCCGCGGCATGATCTCGAACTGGTGCACTTCAGTGGCACCCTGCCGGTGCACGGTGCCCAGGCAGTCGGCGCCGGTGTCGCCACCGCCGATGATGATCACCTTCTTGCCCTTGGCGGTGATCGGCGGTTCGCCGTCGGGCCCGAGGACGTCGTCACCTTCCTGCACGCGGTTCGCCCACGGCAGGAACTCCATCGCCTGGTGGATGCCGTCGAGCTCGCGGCCCGGGATCGGCAGGTCCCGCCACGCGGTCGCGCCGCCGGCCAGCACGACGGCGTCGAAATCGGCGCGCAGCTGTTCGGCCGTGATGTCGACGCCGACGTTCACGCCGCCCTTGAACACCGTTCCCTCGGCTTCCATCTGCGCGAGCCTCCGGTCAAGGTGGCGCTTCTCCATCTTGAATTCCGGTATGCCGTAACGCAGTAGGCCGCCGATGCGGTCGTCGCGCTCGAACACGGTCACCGAGTGCCCGGCACGGGTCAGCTGTTGCGCTGCGGCCAGCCCGGCGGGACCGGAACCGATGACCGCCACCGACTTGCCCGTCAGCACCTGCGGCGGGATCGGCTCGACCCATCCCTGTTCGAAGGCGTTGTCGATGATCTCGACCTCGACCTGCTTGATCGTCACCGGATCCTGGTTGATGCCAAGCACGCATGACGATTCGCACGGCGCGGGGCACAGCCGGCCGGTGAACTCCGGGAAGTTGTTGGTGGCGTGCAGGCGGTCGATCGCGTCGCGCCAGCGGTCGGTGCGCACCAGGTCGTTCCACTCAGGAATCAGGTTGCCCAGCGGACAGCCGTTGTGGCAGAACGGAATTCCACAATCCATGCAGCGGGCGGCTTGCACGCGCAGCTTGGCATGGTCGAAGTCTTCGTAGACTTCCTTCCAGTCGCGCAGGCGAAGTGGGATGGGCCGCCTCTTGGGCAGCTCGCGCTGCCGGTGCTTGAGGAAGCCGGCGGGATCAGCCATGGGCCGCCGCCATGATCGCCTCGTCGACGTCGGTGCCGTTCTGCTCGGCCTCCGCGATCGCCTCCAGCACCCGCTTGTAGTCGCGCGGCATCACCTTGACGAACCGCTGCCGTTCGGTGCCCCAATGCGACAGGATCCGCATGCCGGGCACCGACTCCGTCGCGTCGACGTGTTTGGTCAGCATCTGATACAGCCACTCGAAGTCGTCGTCGTCGAGTTCTTCGAGCTCGACCATCTCCGAGTTCAGGTGATCGGGCAGCACCCGGCGCGGGTCGTAGACGTATGCGACCCCGCCGGACATGCCCGCGGCGAAGTTGCGGCCCGTCGGGCCGAGGATGACCACCTTGCCGCCGGTCATGTACTCGCAGCCGTGGTCACCGACACCTTCGACGACGGCGTGGGCGCCGGAGTTGCGCACCGCGAACCGCTCACCGACCTGCCCGCGCAGGAACGCCTCGCCGCTGGTGGCGCCGAACAGCACGACGTTGCCGCCGATGATGTTGTCCTCTGCCACATACTCTTCCGGGGCGCTGCGGGCCGGACGCACGACGATCCGCCCACCCGAGAGTCCCTTGCCGACGTAGTCGTTGGCGTCGCCATACACCCGCAGCGTGATGCCCTTCGGCACGAACGCGCCGAAGCTGTTGCCGGCTGACCCGTCGAACGTGATGTCGATGGTGTCGTCGGGAAGTCCTTGCCCGCCATAGGCTTTGGTGAGCTCATGGCCCAGCATCGTGCCGACCGTGCGGTTGACGTTGCTGATGGTCGTGGAAAACTTCACCGGCTTCTGCTGGTCGAGCGCCTCGCGGCTCATCACAATGAGCTGCTGATCGAGCGCCTTGTCCAGGCCGTGGTCCTGCCGCGAGCTGCAGTACAGGTCCTGGTTCATGAACGCCGACTCGGGCTCGTGCAGCACGGGCTTGAGGTCGAGCTTGTGGGCTTTCCAGTGGGCGGCGGCCTCGGTGGTGTCCAGCGCGCCGACCTGGCCGACGGCCTCGTTGATCGACCGGAATCCCAGCTGCGCCAGGTATTCCCGCACTTCCTCGGCGATGAACATGAAGAAGTTCTCGACGAACTCCGGCTTGCCGTTGTAGCGCTTGCGCAGCTCCGGGTTCTGGGTCGCGACGCCGACGGGGCAGGTGTCGAGGTGGCACACCCGCATCATGATGCAGCCCGACACCACCAGTGGCGCGGTCGCGAAGCCGTACTCTTCGGCGCCCAGCAGCGTCGCGATCACCACGTCGCGTCCGGTCTTGAGCTGGCCGTCGACCTGCACGACGATCCGATCACGTAATCCGTTGAGCAGCAGCGTCTGCTGCGTCTCGGCCAGGCCCAGCTCCCACGGCGCGCCGGCGTGCTTCATCGACGTCAACGGCGTCGCGCCGGTGCCGCCGTCGTGACCGGAGATCAGTACGACGTCCGCGTGTGCCTTCGACACACCGGCGGCGACCGTGCCAACCCCGTTCTCCGACACCAGCTTCACGTGCACGCGTGCCTGCGGGTTCGAGTTCTTCAGGTCGTAGATGAGCTGTTTGAGGTCTTCGATCGAATAGATGTCGTGGTGCGGCGGCGGCGAAATCAGCCCGACACCCGGCGTCGAGTGCCGCACGTCGGCGATCCACGGGTAGACCTTGCCTCCCGGAAGTTGGCCGCCCTCACCGGGTTTCGCACCTTGGGCCATCTTGATCTGAAGGTCGGTGCAGTTGGTCAGGTAGTGCGAGGTCACCCCGAAGCGGCCCGAGGCGACCTGCTTGATCGCGCTGCGCCGCCAGTCGCCGTTCTCGTCGCGCTCGAAGCGGCTGACGTCCTCGCCGCCCTCACCGCAGTTCGATCGCCCGCCAAGGCGGTTCATCGCAATCGCCAGCGTCTCGTGCGCCTCGGCGGAAATCGAGCCGTAGCTCATCGCGCCGGTCGAGAACCGCTTGACGATCTCGCTGGCCGGCTCGACCTCCTCGATCGGCACCGGCTCGCGGTCCTTGAATTTGAGCAGCCCCCGCAGCGACGCCATCCGCGTGGATTGGTCGTCGACGAGCCGGGTGTACTCCTTGAAGATCTCGTACTGCCCGGTGCGGGTCGCGTGCTGCAGCTTGAACACGGTGTCGGGGTTGAACAGGTGGTATTCGCCCTCGCGGCGCCACTGATATTCGCCGCCGACTTCGAGTTCGCGGTGTGCGCGCTCCTCGGGCCGCGCCAGGAACGCGATGGAGTGCCGGCGCGCGACGTCGTCGGCGATGTCGTCGAGGTCGATGCCGCCGGTCGCACAGGTCAATCCGGTGAAGTATTCGTCGAGCACCGCTTGGGAGATGCCGACGGCCTGGAACAGCTGGGCGCCGGTGTAGGACGCCAAGGTCGAAATGCCCATCTTGGACATGACTTTGAGCACGCCCTTGCCGGCGGCCTTGACGTAGTTGGCGAGCGCCTTCTCACGGTCGAGGCCGACGATCACTTTGCGGTCGAGCATGTCTTCGATCGACTCGAACGCCATGTATGGGTTGATCGCCGCGGCGCCGAAGCCGATCAGCGCGGCCATGTGGTGCACCTCGCGGGCATCGCCCGATTCGACGACGAGGCCGACCAGTGTGCGCGACCGCTCGCGCACCAGGTGGTGGTGCACGGCGGCGACGGCCAGCAGCGACGGGATCGGCGCCAGCTTCTCGTCGGACTCGCGGTCGGACAGCACGATTATCTGGGCACCGTCGGCAATAGCAGCCGACGCCTGGGCGCGCACGTCGTCAAGGGCCGCGCGCAGCCCGGCGCCGCCCTTGGCCACCGGGTACAGGCACCGAATCACCTTGGTGCTCATGCCATGTCGACGGCCGTTGAGCTTGGCGTCGGGATCGAGGTTGACGAGCTTGGCCAGTTCGTGGTTCCGCAGAATCGGCTGCTGCAACACAATCTGGTGACACGAGTTCTCGTCGGGCGACAGCAGATCACCCTCGGGCCCGATCACGCCCTGCAGGCTGGTCACCACTTCTTCGCGGATCGCGTCCAGCGGCGGGTTGGTGACCTGAGCGAACAGCTGCTGGAAGTAGTCGTAGAGCATGCGCGCCCGCTGCGACAGCACGGCGACCGGAGTGTCGGTGCCCATCGAGCCGATGGGCTCGGCGCCGGTGCGCGCCATCGGGGCGACGAGCAGGTTCAGCTCTTCGTAGGTGTAGCCAAACACCAACTGGCGCAGCACAATCCGGTGGTGCGGCATCCGAACGTACGGACCCTGCGGCAATTCCTCGAGCGCGACGAGCCCGTTGTCCAACCACTCCTGATACGGGTGCTCGGCGGCCAGCTCGGCTTTGATCTCCTCGTCGGACACGATGCGGCCTTGCGCGGTGTCGACCAAAAACATCCGGCCGGGTTGCAGTCGCATCCGCTTGACGACGGTCGACGGGTCGAGATCAAGCACGCCGGCTTCCGACGCCATCACGACGAGACCGTCGCTGGTCACCCAAATCCTCGACGGCCGAAGGCCGTTGCGGTCGAGCACCGCGCCCACGACGGTGCCGTCGGTGAACGTCATCGACGCCGGGCCGTCCCACGGCTCCATCAGCGACGCGTGGTACTCGTAGAAGGCGCGCCGCGCCGGGTCCATCGACTCGTGGCGTTCCCACGCCTCGGGGATCATCATCAGCACCGCGTGTGCGAGGCTGCGCCCGCCCAAGTGCAACAGTTCGAGCACCTCGTCGAAACGGGCGGTGTCCGACGCGCCCGGGGTGCAGATGGGGAACAGCTTCTCGACGTCTGCACCGAAGATGTCGGTGCGAATCAACGCCTCTCGGGCGCGCATCCAGTTCTCGTTGCCGGTGACGGTGTTGATCTCGCCGTTGTGCGCGATGCGGCGGAACGGGTGGGCCAGCGGCCACGACGGGAACGTGTTCGTCGAGAACCGGGAGTGCACAATGCCGAGCGCGCTGGTCATCCGCTCGTCTTGCAGATCGAGGTAGAACTCCTTGAGCTGCGGCGTGGTCAGCATGCCCTTGTAGACGAAGGTCTGCCCGGAAAGGCTTGGGAAATAGACGGTTTCGCGACCGGGGCCGTCTTGGCCTGGCCCCTTCGTACCAAGCTCGTGCTCGGCACGCTTGCGGATCACGTAGACCCGGCGCTCCAGCTCCATGCCTGATGCACCGGCCATGAACACCTGGCGGAAGGTCGGCATCGCGTCGCGCGCCAGCGCGCCTAGCGACGACTCATCGGTGGGAACGTCGCGCCAGCCCAAGACTTCGAGGCCCTCGGCTTCGGCGATCTTCTCGACGGCCGCGCAGGCCTCGGCGGCCTCCTTCGACGACTGCGGCAGGAACGCGATCCCGGTGGCGTAGCTGCCTTGTTCGGGCAGCTCGAAATCGACCATCGCGCGCAGGAACTCGTCGGGAACCTGGATCAGGATTCCCGCGCCGTCGCCGGTATGCGGTTCGGCGCCCTGGGCGCCGCGGTGCTCCAGGTTCAGCAGTGCGGTGATGGCCTTGTCGACGATGTCGCGGCTGCGGCGGCCGTGCATGTCGACGACCATGGCGACGCCGCACGCGTCGTGTTCGAACGCAGGGTTGTAGAGCCCGGCCCTACTGGGCGCCATTCCCACCTACCTTCACGCTCGGGTTCCGCCCGCCTTTGCGAAAGTGCCTGTCCGTCGCCGACGGTGTGGGCCCATTCTCGTGGGGGGTCGCACCCTCGGTCTTGTCGATTTTGCGCCGGTTCACTCCGGCCGCAAATACCGGCCGACCTCCGATTAGGGGATGCAGCCGTGCCACGCTGAACGCTGCTCTTGTCCCGGTTTCGACAAGTGCAGAAAACGATATGACAAACCCGCCCTGACATGCCAACTTAGTCGACCCTAACCGCGCATTCGCCGATGTCCGGCGATTCCCTCCAAGCGACCGGGGGCCGACGTCGATGTGGCTGTGCCGCTTGTCAATTCATGATACGCGGCGGCCGGCACGGGCCGCCTGGCATTCGCGTAGGCGTTTGCTATGACGCTCTTTGCGTGAGCTATGTAACAGCGACGCGCTGGTCATCCCGCTTCTTGTCCTTTGCCGACAAGCGGGCCTTCGGCAGGTCGAGCCCGCCGGCGCACGCGCAGCACGGCAGAGTCACGGAATGCCCGCGGTCGTCATGGCGCTCAGCTCGGTGCGCAAAACGTATGAGGCGCTGATGTTTTCAGCTGCTGCCGGGCCGGGGGGCGACGTTCGGTCAGCGGCTTTTCGCGGCACGCCGCCGCGCGAACTTGTCGGCCGCCGAAACCGCCAACGCGATCGGGGTGTCAACAGCGCTGATCGAGGCGGCCGAGGCGGGCGAGCCACTGACAGACGCCGACGCCGACGCCATCACCGCTTTCCTGGATCAGGTCAGCGCTTCGGGCGCGGCGCCGGACTGACGCTCCGCCAGCTGGCTCAGAACCAGACTTTGCGCCCAGCGACCGGACGGCCGACAGCGCCCAGCAGCCACAGGACGGCGCCGACGACCAGCACGATGATGCCAATCGTCCACAGCACCTTCAGCGCGAAGATGATGCCCAGCACCAGCAAGATAATCCCGAGAATGATCACGGCTGCTCCAATCTCCATCGGCCGAGACCGAGTTGGTTCGCGGCGCCGTCGCCGCTGTCTTAAGGAGTAACCAAATCGCCGCCGGAACTAACGACAACGCAAATTACTGCGGTCGTATCGTTACCAGCCGATTGCAGCGAGGCCAAGTTAGTCAGGTGACGTTCTCAAACCGTTTGTCGCTTGGGTCGCTGACATCGGCGCAGCCGCGAGGGATACCCGGGTTCCCCCAGCCCAACAAACGCCCGGAGCGGCACCTTCGTCAATGCGGCCGGCTCGAGTGCAAACCTTCGACCGCGATCCATCCCGGGAACGTGGTCGCCTCGACGACGCTGGCGTGTGTGCCGTGCTAGCCGAGACCGTAACGTAGATAAACGTGACCGACCACGACGAAAACCCCCAGGAATACGTGGTGCCACCGGAGACGCGCGAAGATCCGCACCCGGTGGCGCAATCCGATCGCACTCCGCCGAGGCCGTGGTCAACGCCCACGGGGCCACCTGATACGCACAGCGCCTCCGAACTATCCGCTGATGCCGTCACCCATCGCCCGGAATCGCAGTCACCACCGCAAGCGTGGTCCGCGTCCCCGCCCGAGCAGAGACACGATCCGCTCCACGAGCAGCCCGTTGAGCGGCCAGCACCACTAAGCCCACCACGCCAGCAGCTGCCCCCTCGACCCTCCGCGTCTGGTGAAGACACCCATGTGTTTTCTGTGCGGCCGGACACCACCGCCCCGCCCACATGGCGGCCAGCTCCACGCCACGAGTCGACAAGCGCCGGACTTCAAACGAGCGCCGGCCGGTCCACACGACCCGGCACTTCTGCGCCGCCAGGCTGGGGTAACTACGTCGAGTCGATCCAATCCAGCGACCTAGTGCCAAGCCGCACCGTTCCACCTGCCCGAGGCTGGCGCCGCGCGCTATTCACGGGGACGTTCGGGCTGATCAACCTAGGCCAGTCACCTGACGAACGACGTCAAGCGCAGCTGGAAACTGCCGTGCGGACACTGCTGCGCGGGAACTACAAGATCGGGGTGCTAGGCAAAGGTGGCGTCGGTAAGACCAGTGTTGCTGTCAGCGTTGGTTCGATCCTCGCGCAGCTTCGCCAGGACGACCGCGTCGTAGCTATCGATGCCGACACCGCTTTCGGCAGATTGGGCTCTCGAGTGGACCCACATGCTCAGGGCTCTTTCTGGGAGCTGGTCACCGACGATCATCTCGAAACTTTTGCCGACGTGCGTACCCGCGTCGGCAATAATGCCTCGGGCCTATTCGTGTTACCCGGTGAAGGTGCGACGGCGCGACGGCGTGTGCTGGACCCAGCGATCTACAGAGAAGCGGTGTCGCGCCTGGACCGCCACTTCACCATCTCAATCGTGGATTGCGGCTCCACCATCGACGCCCCAGTCACCCAAGAGGCATTACGCGACCTAGACGCGTTGATCGTGGTTTCCTCCCCGTGGGTCGATGGCGCATCCGCTGCGGGCCAGACACTGGACTACCTGCATAACCAGGGAATGACCAAGCTGTTGCACCACACCGTGATCGTGCTCAACGACTCTGACGGGCACGCCAAGACACGCACCCGCTCCGTCTTGGCGCAGCAATTCGCGAGCCACGGACAGCCCGTCTTCGAGGTACCGTTCGACCCGCACTTGCGGCCCGGCGGCGTCATCGACGTACAGCACGGAATGTCTCCGAAGACCCGCCGCAAGTTTTTGGAGATCACCGCCGCGATCGCCGAGCAGTTCGCCGAAACCACCCGAGCGTCACGACCGCACTAACCGATGGAGCGCGATGCACCGCGCTGCACTCGCGACACACTAACCGGGTGGTTCGCCCTCGTCGTCTTCCTCCCCAGCAGCGCTATCGTCAAGCATTCGTTGTGGATGCCAGTAGCCATTGGTCCGCGGCTTTCCGAAGTCGAGGTGCGCTGGCGGTATCCACTCGGTGATGCCCTCGGCGTTCTTTCGAGTCTTCCATCCCTCGTCGAGCAGCCGATGGTCGGCGCGACACACGAAGGTCAGGGTATCGATGTCGGTTCGGCGGTGTACCGCCCATTCGTCGACATGGTGGGCCTCGGAGAGATAACCGGGGACGGTGCATCCGGGCCGCGTGCAGCCACGGTCCTTGGCGTGCAACACAATCCGCTGGGCCGGGCTGGCGATCCGCTTTGTCTCGGCGAGGTAGAGTTCTCGGCTGGTGTGCTTGTCGTAGACGCGCAGATAGTGATGCGCATGACTGGCCATCCGGATCACATCAGGCATTGGCAGCCAAGTTCCGCCGCCCGTGCTCGCGATGCCGGCTTCGGATTCCAACTCCTGCAGCGTCGCGGTGACGACGATCCGCACCGGCAGCCCGCGATGTGAACCGAGTTCACCCGAAGCCAGCACGCTGCGGCATATTGCGTTGAGCGCATCGTGGTTGCGTTGCGCCTGGCTCCGGTGATCGTTTTCGATGGCCTCTTGCGATGGACTGCCGTCGACGACCGGTGACTCGTCACGGGGATCGCACATCCCCGGAGCCGCCCACTTGCTCAGCACCGCATCCAAACCCGCCCGCAATTCGGGATGCAGCCAACCACTGATCGGTGACATGCCGTCAATGTCTTGTCGCCCAATGGTGATACCGCGCGCCCGCGCCCGGTCCTCGTCGCTGAAATTGCCGTCGGGATTGATGCCGTCGGCGAGCCGTTCACTCAGTGCTCGCAATTCATCCGGGCGGTGTTTGCGGGCGTTCTTGGCCAACTGCCTCTCGGCGCGCGTGCGTGTCGGCTCGTCCACCCAGCTCGGCAGTTGCGTGAAGAACCGGCCGATTTCGCTGACATGTTCGGCATTGATCTCTCCGTCGCGCTGAGCCGACGCGGCCGCGGGCCAGAGGGGCTCAAGCGGTTCGCCCGTAAGTGTCGCTCGCGAACCGAGCACTTCCGCATTGGCGATGCGACGGCCGGCTTCCCTGCGGGTGATGCGCAGGCGGTCAGCCAAAAAGTTCTTCACCGACTTGCCGACGTGCTCTGGGGTTGCTCGCTGCACGATCTGATTGATTGCCTGGTGTTCGACCACCGGCATCTGACAGCGCGCGGTCTCGATCGCATCCAGTACCACGAATTGATCCGGCACGGACAGCCCGTCCAACCGCAACCCCATCAGCTCGGTCAGCGCCGCACGGAACTGGCCGACGGCACCCATGACGGCTTCACGATCGGGAAGCGAAATCGAACTCATGTTCGTATATTAACGCGGGCCTCCGACAAACCAAGGCGGCAATTCACACTCAAATAGCCTGTGGATAAACAGCTTTCGCGGATACCGATTTGTCGGACGGATGTGGTATTGAACTGGCCGCGAGGCTTAGTCTCACGGCATGCGTCTATCCACTCGTAATCAGTTGTCCGGCACCATCGTCGAAGTCAATCTCGGCACGGTCATGGCGACGGTGAAGGTGCGACTCGACGGCGGCCACCCAATCGTCACCGCCTCGATCACCAAAGACGCGGCGCTCGACCTCGGCCTCGCAGAAGGCCAGCCCGCGACCGTCTTCATCAAGTCGACAGAAGTGACCATCCGCGTCGAGTGACCACGAGCGTCACGAGCCGAGCTTGGCCTTCGCGTTTTTGACGCGTTCGGCCGCGTCGTCGCTTGCCTTCCGCGCCCTCTCGCACGCCGCTTCGGCCGCCTTCAGTTCACGCTCGGCTTCCTCGTGGCGGCGACGGGCAGCGACGACATCGGCCTGCCGCCGTGCGAGTGTCTCGTCCGCCTCAGCCTTCGCCCGCTCGGCTGCCGTCACGACAGCCGTTGCTTTCTCCGACTCCCTGGGCTTGCCATGATCAGACCCAGTCACCGCGAAATCGCCGAAGCCCGACCAGCTTTCGGCCTTGACCAACCTGCCGAGGCGCGCGGTCACGTCGGGATCTGCGACCGCCGCCTGCAGCGTGCCGGTGACGTCTTCACGCAGTCCGGCAGAGGGCTCCGCCACATCGGCCGCGTCGAAGGCTGCACGAGCGAGCTTGTCGATCAGCTTGCGCTGCTCCACCGACAACTCTCTGATACGCACACCATCCATCGCGGAGTGCGCGTCGCGCAACCGCTCTCGGAGGTCGGTGAGCTGCTGCGCCGTTTTGATGTGACTGAGAGCCAGCCGATTCACGATCCACGCGGCCGTCGTCGGCTTGCGGCAGCCCGAGATCGCCTTAGCTGCGTCGGCGTCGCCGCGGTCCTTGGCCGCCTTGGCCAGCCTTGCACGCACAGAGGTGAACTGCTCGGGCTTGACCCAGTACAGCTCGTCCAGGGCGTCATCGGCCATGTGGCTAGTGTGGCAGCACATGTCGAAACCGGTACTTCTCTACGACGGTGTCTGCGGGTTCTGCAACCAAGCCGTGCGCGCGATCCTGCGGTTCGACCGCGACGGCGAGCTGCGATTCGCCGCGCTGGACAGCGACGTCGCGCGGACGATCATCGCGCGACACCCAACTCTGCACGCAGCTGACTCGATGGTGTTCGTCGACGATCCCGGCGGTCCCGACGAACGCGTCAGCATCCGTTCCGCCGGCGCGCTTCGGGTCGTCGCCTACCTCGGCGGGCCATGGAAGATATTGGCGGTCACTCGTCTGATCCCCAGGCCGCTGCGCGACTGGCTCTACGACCGGTTCGCCGCCGTGCGGTACCGGGTCTTCGGCAAGTACGACACCTGCCCGGTTCCGCCGCCTGAGGTCCGGGCCCGCTTCCTCGACGGCTAGTCGCCGAGACGGTAACTGCCGTGGCGGTTACTCGCACTTCCCCGCGTGGAATACCGTTTCGCTACTGCTGACGGAAGGATGGCGATGCAATTCTGGTCCGGCACCGCGTTTCTGAAGACCACCGATGCAGTTGCTGTTGCCGCAATGCTCGACGAGGCCGGCTTTGACGGGATCGTCTCTTCCGATCACCTCATTTATCCGCGCGAGCTGAAGTCGCCGTATCCGTCGCCGAGCGGAAAGCCCATGTGGTCGCCCGACACCGCGTGGCCGGACTCGTGGGTGCTGATCGGCGCGATGGCGGCGGTCACGAGCCGGCTGCGCTTCTCCAACGCGATCTACGTGGCGCCCGCACGTCCCCTGCTCGAGGTGGCGAAACAGGTCGCGACAGCCTCCGTGATCTCCGACGGTCGCGTATCGCTGGCGGTCGGAATCGGTTGGATGCGGGAAGAATTCGAGCTGATGGGGCAGGACTTCGGTAACCGCGGCAAGCGCCTCGACGAGATGATCCCGGCCCTGCGCGCGTTGTGGCGCGGTGGCTGGGTGTCGTGGAGCGGGAAGTACTACGAGGTGCCCGAGATGATGATCGAGCCGCACCCGCCGGAACCGGTGCCGATCCTGTGCGGAGGTGAATCCGACGCCGCTTTGCGACGCGCGGCCGCGCTCTGCGACGGGTGGGTCGGGTACGCGTACCGCTGGGACGACGCGGTCGGTTACGTCGAGAAGCTCCGGGCGCTGAGGCGCGAGTACGGCTGTGAGAACGAGCCTTTCGAGATTCTGCTGGCTCTCCTCGAGCCGCCGAGCGTCGAGCTGTACAAGCGGGCCGAGGACGTCGGAATCACGGCCCTGATGTGCAGCCCGTGGGCGGGCGTGGCAGACATGCAGCAAGGTGACCCCAGCGCATTTCGGCAACCTATCGAGCGGTTCGCAGAAAACTTCATCGCGAAGTTGCACTGAGCGTTCGCGATCGGGGCAGCCGGGGCTGGCGCAGGCGTTCGTCCAGGAGGCCGTCCATCACCGTCATCCATCTGACGATGGCCTGGTAGTCGCCGTCCAATCTGGCCCTCTTCACTTGCTGATACGCGCGGAAGATGCGTCGGTCGGCAGTCGAATCCAACACGCTCATCGCGGGTGCCTCTCACCCAATTCACCAGTGCTGCCGGGGTTGTGGGCCGATCCGGCCGGGCACGTGCCCGGCCGAACCGGCACGGCGGGTTATCGTGTGGCGACGTGGTCGCGCGCACGGCCGAAGAACAATCCGACCAGCCCGCACAACACAATCAGGCCACCTGCCACGCAATTCGACCAGATCATGCCGGCCGTCGGGGTGAGGTCACGCAGGATCCACAGGCAGATGATCTGCCATACACCGAGCAGCGGCAGGGTCCACATCATGCCGTGCGTGCGCTCCAGCGCTGAGCCGAATCCGATTGCCAGCACGGCGGCCGTCAACCCGACGATCACGTTGTTGACCGTCAGCCGGCTGGTGGCGTCGAAGCCGACAATCCACGGCGACACTGCGACATACAGCGCAGTGAGCAACGTGAACCCGAATGTGAACTGGCCGACCGGCGTCTCAGCCTTGCGCTCGTAGTCGGCGCGCAGGGCCAAGATGTCCGGGTGTTGATCGATGGAATGAACAGTGCTCATTTCGCATCCTTTCCTACTGTCCAGGCAGGCGGTGATTGGCCTGCCAGTGACGAAGTAATTCCCGCGCGGCACAACAGTCATTCGGTTACGCAGGCACATTTCGGCGGGGCTGAGGTACCCGAGTTCTCAAAATTTGAGAATCGCGTTACCGTCGTACCGGGACGAGCGGAGAGGCAAGCACAGTGCGACTGACGGGTGTGGGGGTGTGGAGTTCGTAACTGCGCTACGGAAATCCGGAGGAATCGGCCGAGGCCGACCCTATGGCGTTCCCGCGTCAGCAATGGCGCCGTCTCACTGCCGCGCTGCAGTAGTGGCCTAAAGATGAATCGTCTTGTCGTCGAGCCGGTTTCGCGTCACGGCCCCTACCTCGACCGGCTCGCAGCCGACCGTATTGCTGCCTATGCGGCCGCGACCGGCGACGATACCCGCGGCGTGCTGACCGGCCGGGCGGTGCCCCCGGTATTCCCGGTGATCCTCGCCTTCGCAGCGCAGCAGGCGGCCAACGCCGACCTGCCAGCGGCCGCATGGGAAGCCGCCTCCGGCGGTGTGCACGGTGAGCACGACATCCTGCTGCACCGCCCCCTTGAGGTCGACGAACCGCTGCAGACCTGGTCGAAGCTGTCGGCGATCCGAACCGTTCCCGCCGGCGCACAGGTGGTGCTGCACGTCGAACAGTTCGGCGCCGACGGTCGGCTCGCCGTCGAGCATTGGTGGACAACAATCCTTCTCGGGCTACGGACCCTTGCCGACACCGGCTCCCCACCCGGCGACCACCGGTTCCCGGAATCGGCCAGAACCGATCCGATCGGATCGGCCACATACCGCGTCCACGCGCAGACCGCCCGCCGCTACGCCGAAGTGTCCGGCGACTGGTCCGCGCACCATTTCGACATCGCCGCCGCGCGGGCGAGCGGATTCGACTTCCTTTTCACTCACGGCCTCTGCACGATGGCGATCTGCGCGCACCGCGTCCTGAGCCTCGTCGGCGTCGACGATCCCGGTCGGGTTTCGCGTGCGGCCGTGCGGTTTTCGTCACCGACGCCGCTCGGCGCCGACCTCGTCGTTCACGCGTATCGCATAACAGGCCGCTCGGTCGCGTTCGAAGCGACGTCCGACGGCGTCACGACCGTTCGTCACGGAAGAATGGAGTTCCGGCCATGACCGCGCTCGACATCGGCGTGTATGTACCCCAGATGGGGTTCTCGTACCAGGACGTGCTGCACCGCGCTCAGCGTTGCGAAGAACTCGGCATCGGGTCGCTGTGGCTCTATGACCACCTGTACGGGCCTGGCATGCCCGACGTGCCGTCGCTGGAGGCGTGGACACTCGCGACCGCGCTGCTGAGCCGCACCGAGAAGCTTCGGGTGGGACACATGGTGCTGTGCAATCAGTTTCGTCATCCGGCGGTGCTGGCGAAGATGGTGACCACGCTGGACCAGATTTCGGCGGGCCGGCTTCAGCTCGGGATCGGCAGCGGCTCGATCGAGGACGAACACCGCCGCATGGGCTTGCAATGGGGCACGTTCGCCGAGCGGTCGGCACGACTTGCTGAGACGTTGGAAATCTTGAGCCAGTCCTTCGCTAAGCAGCGAATCGACTTCACCGGTGAGCATTACGCGGTCCGTGACATGCCCATCGTTCCCGGACCCGTACAGCAGCCCCGGCCGCCGATCATCGTCGGCGGAGTCGGCGAGAAGTACACGATGCCGTTGGTTGCTCGCTATGCCGACGTCTGGAACATCCCGACGTACGCGCTCGGCGAGCTCGAGCACAAACTGTCAGTCCTACGGTCGCTGTGCGAGGACATCGGCCGGGACCCGGCGTCGATCGTGCTGTCGATCGAGGCCGTCATGGCCCTTGCGGCTGACAACGCAGCACTGCCGAAAGTCCGCGAAACCGCCGAAAGACGGTTCGGCGTACCGGGATTCGGGTTGCACGAGGGCGGGCTCATCGGCACGCCGGAGGCGATCGTCGATCGACTGCGGGAATGGCAAGGGTTGGGCTTTCGTCAGATCGTGTTGTTCACCCACGACCGCGCGTCGGACGCGACCCTGGAGCTGTTCGCATCGACGGTCATCCCCCAGCTCGTCGATTAGCCGGCTGTGTCACGCTCTAGTGGTGGACGACGCGGCGACCCTGCTCGAGATCGAGGCCATCAAGCAGTTGAAAGCACGCTACTGCCGATATCTCGACATGAAGGACTGGGCCTCATGGCGGACGATCTTCACCGACGACTTTGTCGGGGACACCGGTGAGGCGGGCGGCAAGCGGATCGTCGGCGCGGACGAGTTCGTCGCCTTCGTCAAGCGAACGCTCGGCAAGCCTTCGCAACCGACGGTGCACCAGGTGCATGCACCGGAGATCGAGGTGACGTCAGCGACGACCGCGCGAGGCGTGTGGGCGCTGAACGACGTCGTACGGCTGGCTCCTGGGCTGAACCTGAACGGGTACGGCCACTACCACGAGACCTACGAGAAGGCCGCGGGCGGCGCAGGGCAGTGGCTCATCAAGACGTCGAAGCTGACTCGGCTGCGCGAGGACATCTTCAATCCTGTGTTCTCACTTCGTGTTTCAGACCGCACCCGGAACATCGCCGCGAGACTCGGACGCCGCTGAACCCTAGGGCGCCAGTTCACGCTCGGCCGCTCTGACCATCCTGGCCGAGAAGAACGTGATCGCGCCGCGGAAGATCGTCGCCATCAGCCATCCGGTTCCCGGCACACCTTCCGTGAACGACCCGCGCCAGCGCAGATCGGTGCCGCCTGAAGCGTTCGGGGTGAAGGTTGCTTCGGCCCGGTAGTTCTTGGCCGGAGTCTTGGGTCCGATCAGTTCGTAGACATGGCGCCGGTCTTGCTCGTACTCGACAGTCTTCTCCCGCACCAGCATCGGCCACATCCCTACCTTGCGGACCGCCCCGATGCTACCGGGCGCCGGATCGCCCTGCTGATCCCACCCCGACTGCATGATGATCGGTTTCGCCCACTCCGACCAGCGACCGCCGTCCGTTTCGAGCCGGAACAAGGCGTCTGCCGGCGCCCGACTCGTCCTGTTGACTTCGAACGAAAACGTCTTGCCCGGCATGTCGCCTCCTCGTGGTCGGGCCAAGCCTAAGTCGCGGCCCTGTTTTTACCCACCCGCGCACGTCGGACAGTGTTGACTGTCACGGTGCCACGCGCGAGATATCGGCCGACGACGCCGTTGATCGGAATGTTCATGGTGTTCTTTGCGATGGCGATCGTCGCAGTCACCGCCTACCTACACGTTGGCTGGTATTCGATCATCGGCTACGCCGTCGCGGCCGTCGTCGCAGTCGTCGGCTTTCTGTTCACGTTTCGCGATCTGGCCGAACCGCCCGACGACGCGTCGGCTTCGGACGAGGACGGGCCTCGATGACCACCGCGCCAAAGGAGGCGCTGCCTGATCGGTCCGCGCTGAGCGCGGAAGACGCCGGGTACCACAAGGGCCTCAAGCCGCGGCAATTGCAGATGATCGCGATCGGCGGGGCGATCGGCACGGGACTGTTCCTCGGCGCCGGCGGACGGCTGGCCAGCGCGGGACCCGGCCTCTTTCTGGTGTACGCGGTCTGCGGCATCTTCGTGTTCCTGATCCTGCGCGCGTTGGGCGAACTCGTGCTACACCGGCCGTCGTCGGGGTCGTTCGTGTCATATGCGCGCGAATTCCTCGGTGAGAAAGCCGCATACGTCGCGGGGTGGATGTACTTCCTCAACTGGGCGATGACGGCGATTGTGGACTCGACGGCGATCGCCACCTACTTCCACTTCTGGTCGGGCTTCAGGAGCATTCCCCAGTGGCTGATCGCGCTGGTCGCGTTGGCTGTGGTGCTCGGCATGAACCTCATCTCGGTGAAAGTGTTCGGCGAGCTGGAATTCTGGGCTGCGCTGATCAAAGTCCTTGCGCTGGTGGCGTTTCTGGTTGCCGGAACCATCTTCCTTGCGGGCCGATACCACATCGCGGGGCAGTCGACCGGAATCAGTGTGATCACCCAGCATGGTGGCCTGCTTCCCACCGGCCTGGTTCCGCTGGTGATCGTGACGTCTGGCGTGGTGTTCGCCTACGCCGCAGTCGAACTCGTCGGCACCGCGGCCGGCGAGACCGCTCATCCCGAAGAGATCATGCCGCGCGCGATCAACTCCGTCATCGCCCGCATCGCGCTTTTCTACGTCGGCTCGTTGTTTCTGCTCGGACTTCTCCTGCCCTACACCAGTTATCACGCCGACGAGAGCCCGTTTGTCACGTTCTTCGCCAAGATCGGCGTCAACGGCGCCGGCACGATCATGAACGTCGTCGTGCTGACCGCCGCGTTCTCCAGCCTCAACGCCGGGCTGTATTCGACCGGCCGGATCCTGCGGTCGATGGCGATGAACGGCAGCGCACCGCAGTTCACGTCGCGCATGTCGAAACGAGGCGTCCCCTACGGAGGGATCTGCCTCACCGCGGTCATCGGCTTGTTCGGCGTTCTGCTCAACGGCATCGTGCCGCAGAAAGCGTTCGAAATCGTCCTCAACATGGCGGCGCTGGGCATCATCGCGTCGTGGGCGACGATCGTCATCTGCCAGATTCAGCTCTACCGCTGGTCGAGGCGAGACATCATGGCCCGTCCCTCGTTCCGGATGTTGGGATCGCCCTACACCGGCTATCTGACGCTGGTGTTCCTCGTCGCGGTGCTCGTGCTGATGACGTTCGATCCGATCGGCA
>DASRFZ010000016.1:0-6861 GCA_035651275.1 Mycobacterium sp.
CGCCGGGTAGTACACCCGCCCGATCTTGCCTTCCTTGCGGATCTCCACCTTGCTCACGATCGGGTGGATCGAGCTCGTCGAATGGTTGATGTAGCTGATCGATCCCGTCGGCGGCACCGCCTGCAGGTTCTGGTTGTAGATGCCGTGCGCCTGCACCGACTCCTTCAACCGCACCCAATCCTCTTGCGCGGGAATGCGAATCCCCGCGTCGGCGAACAGCTGCCGCACCTTGTCGGTCTTCGGCTCCCACACCTGCTCGGTGTACTTGTCGAAGAACTCCCCGCTCGCGTACTTGGACCGCTGGAAGCCCTTGAACGCCGTACCGCGTTCGATCGCAAGGCGATTCGAGGCACGCAACGCGTGGTACAGCACGCAGTAGAAGTAGATATTCGTGAAGTCGATGCCCTCTTCGGACCCGTAGCGAATCCGCTCGCGGGCAAGGTACCCGTGCAGGTTCATCTGCCCAAGCCCGATCGCGTGGGAATCGTTGTTGCCCTGCTCGATCGACGGCACCGACCAGATGTGCGTCTGATCGCTCACCGCGGTGAGTGCCCGGATCGCCACCTCGATGGTCTGCGCGAAGTCGGGCGAATCCATGGCCTTCGCGATGTTCAGCGACCCGAGGTTGCACGAAATGTCCTTGCCCACTTTGGCGTACGTCAAGTCCTCGTTGAACAGCGACGGCGTCGACACCTGCAGAATCTCCGAGCACAGGTTGGAGTGGGTGATCTTGCCCTCGATCGGGTTGGACCGGTTCACCGTGTCCTCGAACATGATGTACGGATAGCCGGACTCGAACTGTAATTCGGCGAGCGTCTGGAAGAACTCGCGAGCCTTGATCTTGCTCTTGCGGATTCGCGCGTCGTCGACCATTTCGTAGTACTTCTCGGTCACCGAGATGTCGGCGAACGGCACCCCATAGACGCGTTCCACGTCGTACGGCGAGAACAGGTACATGTCCTCGTTGCGCTTAGCCAATTCGAAAGTGATGTCCGGGATCACCACACCGAGGCTCAACGTCTTGATGCGGATCTTCTCGTCGGCGTTCTCGCGCTTGGTGTCGAGGAACCGATAGATGTCGGGGTGATGCGCATGCAGATACACCGCGCCCGCACCCTGACGCGCACCGAGCTGGTTGGCGTAGGAGAACGAATCCTCGAGCAATTTCATGATCGGGATTACGCCGGAGCTTTGGTTCTCGATGTTCTTAATCGGCGCACCGTGCTCACGAATGTTGGTGAGCAGCAACGCAACTCCGCCACCGCGCTTCGACAATTGCAGCGCCGAGTTGATGGAGCGACCGATGGACTCCATGTTGTCCTCGATGCGAAGCAGAAAGCAATTGTGCACGACCGTGCCGCGGATCGCGTAGGTATGTGTGCCCTCAACGTGGAGGTTGTACACCTTCTCCGGAACGTCCTGCGTGCGCTTCAGCTCGCGGATCCCATACA
Source organism: Mycobacterium sp. (assembly GCA_035651275.1). Taxonomy (GTDB): domain Bacteria; phylum Actinomycetota; class Actinomycetes; order Mycobacteriales; family Mycobacteriaceae; genus Mycobacterium. Next base: position 1,452 of record DASRFZ010000016.1, read on the forward strand.
CATGGCGCCCGTGCACGACCTGGTAGGTGGTGCGCAGCGATCCTTTCGCGCCCACGTAGTTGTGCATGTTCTTGCCGACCTCGTAAATGAAGTCCTCGTTGGTGCCAGGGAGTCCCGGAACGAACACCTGCCCTGTCACGTTGCCCGCTTGGTTGACGTACTGACGGACCCTGGACACAATGCCGACTCGGCGCAAAAGGAGCTGCACCTGGTCGACCAGTTCCGGGTTCACCAGGTCGAGCATCATTCCACCGGTGGTGGTGCATCCGTCCCCGCGGAACAACCCCGCGAGCAGTCCAATCTGGAACTCTTCGTCAGCCGTGAGAACGTCGTGGGACAACCGCTTGTTGTTATAACCGGTGCCGACCATAGACAGAAAGAGTTTCGCCACGACCATGCTGTTGCAGATCATCCGCACCGACTGGTCGGAGAAGCTGTGGTTGACGGACAAATCGGCCGCGAACACCCGCTTGAACGCCGCCGCCAACTCGTGCTGGTACTCGAGTTCGTGAGCTCCGAGAGTGAAGTGAATGCCATTGGGCGTCGTCGTGTCGGTCGATCGTTTGGAGACATGACCTTCGGAGATGTACCAACCGAGGATGAGGCCGAGGTCGTACGACTCTTCGACGTAGCGGTTCACCGACACAAACTTCATGGTGTGGCGCTGTTTGTTCCGGTGCTTCTTGTCGGTGTTCACCTTGCGGATGAGCCCGTCGACCTCTTCGTAAGTGCCCGGACCGACGTAGTCCATCAAGTCATATACACGTGGCTCGCGCGCCTCCAGCGGTGCTGCCGTCACGATGAAGTCGGCAGGCTGAATGTCTTTGGCTGCAAGCCAAACAAATCCGTTGAACGGATCGGCGCCGTCGCCGTCGATAAGAGTTTCAACCTCACGCGTGGTCCACACCAGGATCGGGTGCTCGGGAGTGCACAGGATCGGCTCTTTGTGTCCGAAGTGCGAGATCGAAACGAGCGCTTGGTCATTGGGATTCTCGACGACGGACTCAACGACGGAAAATGACCCATCGTGCGACAGCACTCGGTCACCGGCCTGCAAGGTCTCAATCGCCTTCGGACCGTCGGGAGTATCCACAGGAGTCCCGGCCGGGAAGCACGAAACTGGCTCTCCCCGTTGCTTTTTGCCCGAGTTGAGGAACGTCGGCGTGGCCGGCTGGAACCGGCCGTCGATGATCTCGTCGACTAGTTTCTCGGCCAGCGCGGTGTCGCCGGCGGCGAGCGTCAACGCCACCATGCAGACGCGGTCCTCGAAGCGCTCCAGGTACCGCTTGCCGTCGAACGTCTTGAGTGTGTAGGAGGTGTAGTACTTAAACGCCCCCAAAAACGTTGGGAACCGGAACTTCTTGGCGTAGGCCCGGTCGATCAGGCTCTTGACGAAGTTGCGGCTGTACTGATCGAGAACCTCGCGCTCGTAGTAGTTCTCTTTGATCAGGTAGTCGAGCTTCTCGTCGATGTCGTGGAAGAACACCGTGTTCTGGTTGACGTGCTGCAGGAAGTACTGATGCGCGGCTTCCCGGTCCTTGTCGAACTGGATCTTGCCGTCAGCGTCATACAGATTCAGCATCGCGTTGAGCGCGTGGTAGTCCGTCTCCCCCGACGGATGCAGCGCGCTCGAGGCGACCGTTACAGGCTCTGCAGTTGTGACGGTTGGTGGCACGGCTGGTCCTTCCAGAATTCGGCGAGACCCGCGCGGACAGCGTCGACGTCGTCCGGGGTTCCCATCAGTTCGAAGCGGTACAGGTACGGCACGCCGCACTTGCGGGAGACGACGTCGCCCGCATAGCAGAACTCCGCGCCGAAGTTGTTATTGCCGGCGGCGATCACACCGCGCAGCAGCGAGCGGTTGTGCTCGTCGTTGAGAAATCTGATGACCTGCTTGGGGACGTACCCGCCTGCATTGATGTCGGGCGTCGCGTGCCCGCCGCCGTACGTCGGCAGCACGAGCACATATGGTGCGTCCACCCGGATCCCGCCGTGCAGCGGTATCCGGGTGGCGTCGAGCCCAAGCTTCTGCACGAAGCGGTGGGTGTTCTCCGAGACGCTGGAGAAATACACCAACCCGCCGTGCGGACTCATCACAACCTCCTCGACAGGTTCGCGTCTATGCCGTCAACGCGCCGGCTGCGAGGGCCTTGATCCGGTCGGGGCGGAAACCCGACCAGTGCTCGCCACCGGCCACCACGACCGGTGCCTGCAGGTAACCCAGCGCCATCACGTAGTCGCGGGCCTCACTGTCGAGGCTGATGTCGACGACGTCGTACGAGATCCCCTGCTTGTCCAACGCTTTGTATGTCGCGTTGCACTGCACGCACGCGGGCTTTGTGTACACGGTGATGGTCATCGACACGACTCCTCAGCGAAACTCGACACGGACACTGGGTACTGCATTATCGCCGTCTTCAGCGGACCTTCCGGCCCCGAAATTCCCTGCCTCCCGAGCCCTCGGTACCGACGCATCGCTGTTGGTTTCCGCGGCCCGGCCGACCTGCGAACTTCGGGGTCTGTCGGTGTGGTGGACACTACACCTAGTGTCCCACAAGTCGAGGACATACAACATATTCGAAACCACATTGATGAAATTCCCTGGTCGTAAGCCCTCGTGTGATGTGCGTCACGGCGTGTCGCCCAGCACTCGGCGTGTCGCGATTGCCTCATCTGCTGAGGTTTACCACCGCCCACCGACAAGTCGGCCGCAGGCGCTCGCCCGCTCCGGCGGCCGGCCGGTCAGCAAACTTCTAACCGGCCTCGGCGGCGAGCTTCCTCACCACGTCGTCGAGGTCCGCGACGAACGCCCGGCTCTCGCGGGGATGCTTGCCGTCCAGCAACGCGATCGGAGTGGACAGCGTGAGCCCGTCGACGACGCGGGCGCCCGCGATGCCGAACGACTTGCGGGTTTCGTCGTGCGACCAGACGCCGCCGAACCGGCCGAGCGCCGCGCCGATCACCGCGAGCGGCTTGCCGGCGATGGTGTTGTGCCCGTACGGGCGGGACAACCAGTCGATTGCGTTCTTCACGACGGCCGGGATGCTGCCGTTGTATTCGGGTGTCACCACCAAAACCGCGTCGGAATCAGCAACCGCGGCACGCAGCTTCGCGGCCGCGGCCGGTGCGTCGGCGCCATCGATATCTTCGTTGTAGAACGGCACATCGCCCAGGCCGTCGTAGACGGTGACGGATACCTCGTCGGGTGCTGTCTCGGCAACCAGCTCGGCAATCTGACGATTCACCGAGCCGGCGCGCAGGCTCCCGATCAACACCAGCAGCTTGATGTCCGACATGACGGTCATCCTTTCGTAGTCGCTTCTCGCTTGCGCCAACTGGACCCTGGTCCGGTTTATTCCTGCTGGGCTAGAGTTCGGGCATGGTCGCTGCGCGCCAGCCGCTGCCGGTCCCGGGCCAGGCCATGCAGGAGCGCGGCGACGCTGCGCGCAACCGGGAACTGCTTCTCGATGCGGCGAGGCGGCTGATCGCCGAGCGCGGTCCCGACGCGATCACGATGGACGACGTGGCCGGGGCCGCCGGCGTCGGCAAGGGCACGCTGTTCCGCCGGTTCGGAAGCCGCGCCGGGCTGATGATGGTGCTGCTGGATGAGGACGAGCAGGCTCTCCAGCAGCGGTTCCTGTTCGGTCCCGCCCCGCTCGGGCCCAGCGGCCCCCCGCTGGAAAGGCTGCTTGCGTTCGGGCGCGCGCGGTTGACGTTCGTCGACAAGCATCGCGGCCTGCTCAGCGACGCCGCCCGCGACCCCCAGACCCGCTTCAACGCGCCGGCCACCCTGCACCGCGCGCACGTACGGGTGCTGCTCGAAGCGGCCGGCACGACAGGCGATCTCGACGCTCAAGCGGACGCGCTGGTGGCCCTGCTCGACGTCGATTACGTCGCGCACCAGATCGACGACCTTGGCCTGACGCTCGACGCGCTCGGCGACGCGTGGGAGAGCGTGGCGCGCAAGCTATGCGGCCACTGATGAGCGCTCGCGCGAAGAAGAGACAGCAGTGAAGCCCCGCTGGATCCTGCATGTGGACCTGGATCAGTTCCAGGCGGCGGTCGAAATACTGCGGCGTCCGGAATTGAACGGCCTTCCCATCATCGTCGGCGGAAACGGCGATCCGACCGAACCGCGCAAGGTGGTCACATGCGCGTCGTATGCCGCACGACAATTCGGCGTCCACGCCGGCATGGCGCTGCGGACGGCCGCGCGAAAATGCCCCGAGGCGACGTTCTTGCCGTTGGACACGCAAGCCTATGATGCCGCGTCCGAAGAGGTGATGAATCTTCTACGGGGCCTTGGGTTTCCGGTCGAAGTCTGGGGCTGGGACGAGGCCTACGTCGGCGCCGACGTCGACGACCCGGTGGAGCTCGCCGAACGCATCCGCACGACGATCGCGGCCGAGGCACGGCTCGCATGCTCGGTGGGCATCAGCGACAACAAGCAGCGCGCGAAGGTGGCGACCGGATTCGCCAAACCCGACGGCATCTACCAACTCACCGACCAGAACTGGATGCCGGTGATGGGCGAACGTCCCGTCGACGCGGTGTGGGGCATCGGCCCGAAGACGGCGAAAAAGCTTGCTGCAATGGGCATTACCTCTGTTGCCCAGCTAGCCGGCACCGACGCCGAGACACTGACCGCTGCGTTCGGCCCGACGACGGGTCTGTGGTTGCTTCTGCTGGCCAAGGGCGGCGGCGACACCACGGTCAGCGCCGAGCCATGGGTTCCGCGGTCCCGCAGTCATGTGATCACGTTCCCGCGCGACCTCACCGACCGTACGGAAATGGCTTCGGCCGTCGAGGAATTGGCGTGCCGCACGCTCGCAGAGGTGATCGCGGAGTCGCGGATCGTCACCCGAGTCGCGGTCACAGTGCGCAACTCAGCGTTCTTCACTCGCACCAAGATTCGCAAACTGCCACGACCCAGCACAGACGAGAACGTCGTCGTCCCAGCGGTACTGAGCGTCCTCGACCTCTTCGAACTCGACCGCCCGGTGCGGCTGCTCGGCGTGCGGCTGGAATTGGCGATGCCGGATTAGGAGGTCCGCGGCATCAGCCGGGTGAACACGTTGTTCGCCTGGCGCATCGCAATGCTGTACGGCCACCACGCCGCACGCTTGAACATGTACAGCGCACGAATGTCGTTGGAGGTGTAGATCAAAAACCGGTTCTTGCGAACGCCTCGCAGGATCTTGTCGGCAACGGTCTCGGGGGTGACGGCATGGCCGGCGAACGCACCGACCAGCTTCTGCACTCGCGGGTTATCGCGGTCGACGCCGGCGATCTCGACGGTGTTCACCAGTGGGGTGTTGACCGCACCCGGCACGACGACCGACACCCCGATGTGATGGCGCGCGAGGTCGAACCGCAGTACCTCGGAGAGCCCGCGCAGACCGAATTTGCT
>DASRFZ010000017.1:0-5553 GCA_035651275.1 Mycobacterium sp.
GCGTTCATGGCGCGCGCCGGCGAACTCGGCGCAAGCCAGGCGCTCACCTTTCTGCGCGAGGTCGACAGCATCAACATGCGGCGGCGCACCAAAATGGTCGAGCTGACGTCGCGAGTGTGCGGCGGATCGCTGCTCGGCGCCAACGTCGCGGTGCTGGGTGCCGCGTTCAAACCCGAATCCGACGACGTTCGCGACTCGCCCGCGCTCAACGTCGCCGGCATGCTGCAACTCAACGGCGCGACCGTGAACGTCTACGACCCCAAGGCGATCGAGAACTCGCGCCGGATATTCCCGACGCTGACCTACTCGACCACCGCAACCGAGGCGTGCGAACGCGCCGACGCAGTGCTGGTGCTGACAGAGTGGCGCGAGTTCGTCGACCTCGATCCCGCAGCGCTCGCGGACACGGTGCGCGCGAAAGTCGTTGTCGACGGGCGCAATTGCCTCGACACGCGGCGCTGGACCGCCGCCGGGTGGCGAGTGCACGCGCTGGGCAGACCCGCTGCGGCGTAGCCTCACGACGTATGAGGCAGAGGATTCGCTGGTTCGTCCTGCACGGCATCATCCGCGGGCTCGCGTCGGTCGGAATGCGGCGCGGCGACCCGCAAGCCCGGATGATCGCCGACCCCGCGGTGCGCGTCGACCCGCTCCCGTACATCGAGGATCTGCGCAGCCGGGGACGCCTGGTCAAAAGCAGGGCGGGCTACATGACCGTCGACTACGAGATCGCACACGAACTGCTGCGCTCCGACGACTTCCGGGTCACGCAGCTCGGCGCGAACCTGCCCAATTCCTTGCGCTGGGTCTACAACAAGACCGGCACCGGGCTGTTGCATCCGCTGGAGCCGCCGTCGCTGCTGTCGGTCGAGCCGCCCGAGCACACCCGCTACCGCAAGCTGGTGTCGTCGGTGTTCACCACCCGCGCGGTCGCCGCGCTGCGCGACCGCGTGGAAGAGACCGCCAAGGTGTTGCTCGACGACCTCGCCGCGCAGCCCGGCTCCGTCGACGTCGTGCAGCGCTATTGCTCGCAGCTGCCGGTCACGATCATCGGCGACATCCTCGGGGTGCCCGACGAGGACCGGCCGCAGATTCTGCGATTCGGCGAGCTCGGCGCGCCCAGTCTCGACGTCGGGTTGTCGTGGCGGCAATACCGGCAGGTGTACCGCGGCATTGTCGGGTTCAACACGTGGCTGGCCGATCACCTCGAACAGCTGCGCCGCAACCCCGGCGACGACCTGCTGAGCCAGCTGACGCAGGCCGCCGACGAAGACGGCCGACTGAACGACCGCGAACTGCAGGCGACCGCCGGTCTGGTGCTGGCCGCCGGGTTCGAGACCACGGTCAACCTGCTGGGCAACGGCATCAGGATGCTGCTGCAGAACCCACAGCACCTCGAAACCCTTACTGCCCGGCCCGAACTGTGGCCGAACGCGGTCGAGGAGATCCTGCGGCTGGACTCCCCTGTGCAGATGAGCGCTCGGCTGGCGCGCCGCGACGTCGACGTGGCGGGCACGACCGTGCGGCGCGACGAGTTGGTCGTCATCTATCTCGCCGGGGCCAATCGCGACCCGAAGGTGTTCGACGATCCGAACCGCTTCGACCTCGAGCGGGAGAACGCGAACAAGCATCTGTCGTTCTCCAGCGGCAGGCACTTCTGCCTCGGTGCGGCACTGGCCCGTGCCGAGGGCGAGGTCGGTCTGCGGTCCTTCTTCGAGCGGTATCCCGACGCGCAGCTCGCCGGCGACGGTCGACGCCGCGACACCCGGGTGCTGCGCGGGTGGTCGTCGCTGCCGGTGACGCTGGGCGCCTGAGATGGACTTCGCGGCGACGCTGATCGACGAGAACGACGCGTTTGCGCACGTCTTGCGTGACGCGGATCCGGCGACGCCGGTGCCGACGTGCCCCGGCTGGACGCTGCGTCACCTTCTGCGCCATGTGGGCCGCGGGCACCGATGGTCCGCGCAGATCATCGGCGATCGGCTCACCGAATACCTCGATCCCCGTGACGTGCGGGATGGGAAACCTCCCGACGACCCCGACGGAGCGATCGACTGGCTTCGCGACAGCGCGCGAGCCGTCGTGCAGGCCACTGAGCAGGCGGGCGCCGACGCCGAGGTGTGGACGTTCCTGGGTCCCCGGCCCGCCGCGTGGTGGATTCGCCGTCGTGTGCACGAGGTCACCGTGCACCGGGCCGACGCCGAACTGGCCGTAGGCCGCGATTACCAGTTGCGGTCCGATCTCGCTGCCGACGGGCTTTTCGAATGGCTGGAGCGCGTCGTCATCCAGGCCGGCGATGATCACGTGCCGTTGCCCAATGGGCAGACACTGCACTTGCATGCCACCGAGGGCGGCGAATGGACCCTGCGCGGCCGGGGAAGCTCGCTGGAACTCGGCCGGACTCATGCGGACGCCACGGCGACGGTCAGTGCAGACGCGACACCGCTGTTCCTCGCGGTGGTCAGGCGGATCCCGGCCGACGACCCCCGAATCACCGTTGACGGCGACGCGAACATTTGGCGCGCGTGGCTGGAGCACACGCCCTTTTGAGGCCAGACGGTGATGCGCTGATGCGATAGCATCAAATGATGCGAACCACCCTTGATCTTGACGACGACGTCGTCGCAGCCGCGCGCGAGTTGGCGGCCACCGAGCGGAGATCGCTCGGCGCGGTGATTTCCCGGCTCGCGCGGCGAGGATTGACGCCTGCACAGGTTGAGGCCGACGATGGGCTGCCGGTCATTCGTGTTCCCCGGGGGACACCGCCGATCACACCTGAGATGGTCCGGCGCGCACTCGATGAGGATTGATTGCCGATGGCGCTGCTCGACGTCAACGCTCTTGTTGCATTGGCGTGGGACTCACACATTCATCACGCGCGGATTCGGGAATGGTTTACTGCCAACGCCGCCCAAGGCTGGGCGACTTGCCCAGTCACCGAAAGCGGCTTCGTCCGCGTCTCATCGAACCCGCGAATCCTGCCCAGTCCGATCGGGATCGGTGACGCGCAACGTGTTCTTACGGCCCTACGCGCGCGGCCGGGCCACCGCTTTCTTCCCGACGACGTGTCGCTCGTCGACGCCGATGTTCCACCGATCGTCGGGTACCGCCAGGTCACTGACGCGCACCTGCTGACCCTGGCGCGGCGTCACAGCGTCCGCCTCGTCACCTTCGACGCCGCCGCAGTCGCGCTCGGTCAGGGCCACGATGTGGAACTGTTGACCGCACTGTGAGTTACGGTCCACTCATGACCACTTCGGAGATCGCGACCGTCCTGGCCTGGCACGACGCGCTCAACGCGCGCGATGGGGACACGCTCGTCGAGATATCCACCGGCGACATCGAGATCGGCGACGCCGACGGCGCGGTGCAAGGCCACGACGCGCTGCGCGAGTGGGCCGGGTCGGTGGAGTCAACGGTTGAGCCCGGACGGATGTTCGTGCACGACGGCGTCGTCGTCGTCGAGCAGCGCGTCGGCGATCAGTCGGTCGCGTCGGCGTTCCGCGTGGTCCACGACAAGGTGGCGTCGGTGTATCGGCATCCCGACCTCGCGGCCGCGCTGGCCGCGACCGAGCTCACCGAAGACGATTTCGTCGACGGGTAGGAGAGGCAATGCGTGGCATCATCCTCGCCGGCGGGTCAGGCACCCGGCTTTACCCGATCACGATGGGCGCCAGCAAGCAGCTGCTGCCGGTGTACGACAAGCCGCTGATCTACTACCCGCTGTCGACGCTGATCATGGCCGGCATCCGCGACATTCTGGTGATCACCACACCCGACGACGCGCCGGCGTTTCAACGGCTGCTCGGTGACGGCTCGGCATTCGGCATCAACCTCAGCTACGCCGTCCAGCACCAGCCCGACGGCCTCGCGCAGGCGTTCGTGATCGGCGCCGATCACATCGGCACCGACGCCGTCGCACTTGTGCTGGGCGACAACATTTTCTACGGTCCCGGCCTTGGCACCGGCCTGCGACGGTTCCAAAACGTCAGTGGCGGAGCGATTTTCGCGTACTGGGTGGCAAACCCATCAGCCTACGGCGTCGTCGAGTTCGGCGCGGACGGCACACCCCTGTCGCTGGAGGAGAAACCCGCGACGCCGAAGTCGCACTACGCCGTGCCCGGTCTGTACTTCTACGACAACGACGTCGTCGACATCGCCCGATCGCTAACGCCTTCCGCACGTGGCGAATTCGAGATCACCGAGATCAACCAGGCCTACTTGAACCGCGGCAAACTGTCGGTCGAGGTGCTCACTCGCGGCACTGCGTGGCTGGACACCGGGACGTTCGATTCCCTTTTGGACGCAAGCGATTACGTGCGCACGATCGAACGACGCCAGGGCCTCAAGATCAGCGTGCCCGAAGAGGTAGCGTGGCGCGTCGGTTTCATCGACGATGAGCAGCTGGCCGCGCGAGCGCACGCGCTTGTCAAGTCAGGCTATGGCGGCTACCTGCTCGAGCTGCTGGACGGGAAGTAGTTCCCGCAGGCGTGGCCAGCACCGCCGCGATCGCCGTCGTCAGCGGCACCGACAGCGCCAACGCGATACCGCCCACCGCCGACCGTGCGATCTCGATCGCCACGCTTTCGGTGGTCAGCACGTCGCCCAGCGAGCGGTTGGCCACCGAGAACAGCAGCAGCAGCGGCAGCGAACTGCCCGCGTACGCCAGCACCAGCGTGTACACCGTGCTGGCGATGTGATCGCGGCCGACCCGCATAGCGCCGAGAAAGATTGTCCGCCTTGACCTTTCATGACTCACCGCGGCAAGCTCGAACACCGTCGACGCCTGGGTCACGGTGACGTCGTTGAGCACACCGAGGCTGCCGATGATGAAGCCGGCGAGCAGCAGACCGGTGATCGACACGCTGCCCATGTAGGCGGCGACGTCATTGTTCTGTTCTTCGGACAAGCCGGTGAGATGCGCTAGATCGATTGCCGCCCAAGACAAGAACGCCGCGAGCAGCAGCGACGTCAGCGTGCCCAGCAGTGCGGCGCTGGTGCGCAGACTGACGCCGTGCGCCAGATAGATCACCACGAACAGGATCGCCGCCGACGCCACCAACGCGACCGGCACCGCGGGGGCGCCGTCGCGCAAGGAAGGCAGCAGGAACACCACCAGCACCAGGAACGCGACGACGATCCCGACCAGCGCCAGCAGTCCCCGCCACCGCGCGACCGCGACGATCACCACCGCGAACGCCGCCGCGAGCCAGATCAGCGGCCACGTCCGCTCGAAGTCGTAGAACCCGTAGCTCGTGGCTCCCTGCTGGTCGACCTGACGGACGATACGGATCTTGTCGCCAGTCGCGAGCTTCGGCTGGCCGGGCCCGGGCGTGGACTCGAACAGCGTGGTTGTCCCACTGTTCGGGCCGGAGTCGATGGAAACGACCGCTTGCGCGCACTGCGGCCCACCCGGCGGCGCGGGAGTAGGCGCGGCCGTCAGCACCTTGCCCGCCGACGGGCTACCGCATGCGCCGAGCCCGCTGGACAGCACGTGGCCGGCCTCGGTGGTCATCGCGCCGCCGGCTTCGTTCTGGAAGGGCAGCGGAATGTCGA
>DASRFZ010000018.1:0-5966 GCA_035651275.1 Mycobacterium sp.
TTGATGGGTGGTGGCGACAAGATTGTGCCGGCCCCGTTATTGGCCGAGTTGATCCGCTGCGGTGCGACCGTGCGGAAGGTCCAGATCCCCAGTGCGGCAGCCGAGTCGAGGTATCGGCCGTCGGCCAAGCTCGAGGAATTCATCAGGGTGCGCGATGTGACGTGCCGGTTCCCGGGTTGTGAGGAGCCCGCCGAGCGCTGCGACATCGACCACACCATCCCGTATCCGGTCGGACCGACGCACCCGTCGAATCTGAAGGCACTATGCCGAAAACATCACTTGCTCAAGACTTTTTGGACCGGGGCTGGTGGTTGGCATGAGGAACAGCTGCCGGATGGCACGGTGGTGTGGACTGCGCCGACGGGCCGGACGTATAAGACCCTGCCGGGCAGCCGGGTTTTCTTTCCCCGATGGGACACCACCACCGCGCCACTTCCGAAGCGGACGGGATCGGTTGTGCCGCTTAGTTATCGCACTCTGATGATGCCGAAACGGCGACGGACCCGCGCTGCCGAACAGGCGCGGCGCATCCAAGAAGAACGCGAACTCAACGCCGCCGAACGCGCCGCACGCAACAAACCCCCGCCCCCGCCACCCGAACGCGGCATCGACACGAGCAGTCGAGACGACGACGACCCGCCGCCGTTCTAATCAGCGTGCCAACGCCGCAACTCTGAACCTGCAACCCACGTCGAGTGAGTGCCGCTCGAAACCCGTTCCGGTAGTTGGAGTTTGCATACCGGGCCGTCGCCGACCCGGCCCGCGTCGAACACCAGGCAATAGGACGCGTCAGCGTTCATGTCGGTGGTGATCGTCACCAGATAGCCGTCGTCCTCGTCCGTGCTGCCGACCCGCGGCGCCATCGCCGTCTCGCTGCCGTACACACCATCCTCGAACGCGTACCGCTCTTCGGCGCCAGACAAAAGGTCGTGCTTGACCAACCCGTCGAACAAGAACCACCCGGGCTTGCCCGTGGCCGCATACGTGTATCTATATGCGCCACCGGCGAATCCGCTGTTGATCATCCCGAATTCCGTGATGCTGTCCGACAGGTGCTCCTCGCGCACCGCACCCGTCACCAGATTGAGCCGCCAACGGTGCAGCTGCGCCTGCATCCGATCCAGCGCCAAGAACCGAAAAGCCCGCTGCCACTTGTCCCCCAGGCCATTGTCGGCCGGCTCCGGGTCACCCTGGAAGAACCCGTCGAGGACGATCTCGTCGCCCTCCTCGTACGCGTTCACGAAATGCAGCACATATGTCGGCTCCGCCTCGAACCACCGCACATCCTCCGCCTCACCGCGCCGCGGAATCACCCCGAACCGCGACGGCATGTCCGGGTGGAATCGCGCCGCGTGCACATCCTTGCGCAACAGCTCGGGATCCCAAAACAGCGGAAAGTCATTGAGAATAGCGAAGTTCCGCGTGAACGCCATATCGTGCGGCAGCCGCGGCCCCGGCAGCGGAATGTCGACATAATGCGCCAACGAGCCGTCAGCGTCCACCACGCCGTAATGCATGTACGGCGCCCGCTTGCCGTAGTTGAAGAACAGCATCTCACCGGTCGCAGCGTCGACCTTCGGATGCGCCGACACCCCCCAGTCGAACGGGAACCTGCCGTTCCACGACTCACGGCCGAGCGTCTCAGCCGAGTACGGGTCGACGCGATACAAGTCGCCGCACTGATAAAAACTCGTCAACGCGACCCCGCGATGAACGATCACGTCCGTGCTTGACGCGTCCTTCATCCGACCCCGCGCTCCCCACCCTTCGCGTTCGGCCAACTTCGGCGGCTCCGCCAAGCCCGCCCACAATGCCCGGCCCGCTTCGTTCTCCGCGAGAAACCCCTCCGTCCGCACAAACCTGTTGCGGTAGAACGCTGTTCCGTCGCGGAACCCGACCACGTGGATCATCCCGTCGCCGTCGAACGGGTGGTAGAACTTGAGCGACGGATGCAGCGGGTTCTCCGTGTTGCGCAAGTACACGCCGTCCAAGTCGGACGGAATCGCCCCCTCGACGACGGTCAGGTTGTCCGCCCGCCATTCCGTGGTCTGCGGCCGCCACGGCCCCGTGCGATACGGGTGGTCGTCGTCCTCCGGCAGCGTCGACAGGTACTTGCCGACGACCTCAACGTCCATCCGTGGCTCCCACAATGAAGCTCACGGCCGTCGCCGTACTTCCGCCAATGTTCAGCGTGCCGAACGTCTTTGCGCCCTCGACCTGATAGTCCCCCGCCGAGTCGCTGACCTGCCGTGCCGCGTCGACCAGCATCCGCACCCCTGACGCGCCGACCGGATGGCCGCCGCCGATCAGGCCGCCGCTCGGGTTGATCGGCAACCGCCCGCCGATCGCGATGTCGCCGTTGTCGATCGCCCGCCACGACTGCCCCGGCGGAGTCAGACCGATATGGTCGATCGCCAGGTATTCGCTGGGCGTGAAGCAGTCGTGCACCTCGAAACCACCCACGTCATCGAGAACAACCCCAGCACGGTCGAACGCATCCTGCACCACCGTCCTCAAATGCGGCAGTACATATGGGCTTTCGGCCGACCGGTCCAGCTTCTGCCGCAGCCCCAATCCGACCGTACCGTGGCCCCAGCCCAAGATCCGCGCGACCGGGACGGCCGAAGGATGATCACGCAGGTACTCGTCCGACACCAGCACCACGCCTGCACCCCCGTCGGTGACTTGACTGCAGTCGAACCGGCGCAGTCGGCCTTCGATCACCGGATTGCCTTCCGCCGCAGAGAGATCCGGCACCTGCCAGTCACGCGTCTGCGCGTTCGGATTCTTCCGGGCATTGACGAAGTTCAGTGCTGCAATCGCATCCAGATACGTCGAGTCAAGGCCGTACCGGCGGTCGTACTCGTCGGCAACCTCGCTGAACATGTACGGCCACATGTACTTTGCGTCGCTGCCCTCATGACCGATCCACGCCGCGGCGCCCAAATGCTGTGTCGCCGTCTCGCCCGGCACCGTCTTCTCCAGCTCGACGCCGATCACCAACGCGCTCGTATAAAAACCGGCCGTCAAGTCGGCGATCGCCGCCAGCGCCGCCACGCTCCCCGACGCGCACGCCGCCTCGTGCCGTGCCGCCGGAACGCCCCACAGGGCGTCGCACACCGTTGCGGGCATCGCCCCCAAATGCCCCTGGCCCGCGAACAACTCACCGAACGCATTGCCGACATGAATGACGTCGACGTCCGAGGCCGCGATTCGCGCCGACTCCAGAGTGCCCCGCACTACCTCTGCGGTGAGGTCGGCGAAGTCCAGCCCTTCGCGGGTGAAGTTGCGCGCGAAGTCGCTTTGATATCCGCCGAGCACCCACAGATTGCCCATTGCCGCAGGCTACTTGAGGAGGAGACTGGTGGACAGAGGAGCGCGATGCGACGATTCACCGGCCTGAGCCGGGGCACCTTCGCCGACCGCCGCGAGGCCGGCCGGGTGCTTGCCGACGCGCTTTCCGACTACCGCGGCCGCGACGACCTGCTCGTCCTCGGCCTGCCCCGCGGTGGCGTCCCGGTCGCATGGGAGGTGGCGGCCGCGCTGCATGCGCCGCTCGACGTGTTCGTCGTGCGCAAGCTCGGCGCCCCCCGCTGGGAGGAACTCGCGATCGGCGCGTTGGCCAGCGGCGGCCTCGTCGTGCGCAACGCCGACGTCGTGCGCAGCCTTCGGATCAGCGACGAGCAGCTCGACGCCGTGATCGAGAAGGAAACGATCGAGTTGGCCCGGCGCGAGGAGGCGTATCGCGGCGGGCGGCCTCCCGTGCAGCCGGCCGGCAAGACGGTGATCGTGGTCGACGACGGGATTGCGACCGGGGCGAGCATGCTGGCTGCCGTGCGAGCGCTGCGCGCCGCCGGGCCGGCGAAGATCGTGGTTGCGGTTCCGGTGGCCCCACCGACGGCGCACCAGCACCTGGCTCAAGCCGCCGACGATGTTGTGTGCGTCGCCGCCCCGCCGTCATTCCTCGCCGTGGGCGAACATTACCGCGATTTCAGCCAGACATCGGACGACGAAGTCCGCGAACTGCTGGCCGCGCCGACCGTCGACTAATCCGCGGCCTTCTCCGAAGTCTCGGTGACGGTCTCGGTTGCGGTCTCCGAAGGCTTTTCCTCGGCGGCGGTCTCTTCCTCGGGGTAATCCTCAGCGGCCTCGGGCTCGGCGCTCTCGTCGGCCTCTTCCCGATCCTCTGCGTCGGGCTTCACATCGCGGCGCTGCCGTTCGCGCAGCGCGTCGACGATCAACAGGATCACGCCGATCACGCTCGCGCCGATGCACACCCATGCGATCACCTCGTTGCTGGTGATGACGGCAGTCACCAGCGCGGCCAGGCCGATGACGGCCATGACCAGTGCAACGATCAACATCGCTCAGCCCCCTGGGGTCTTAGTTGTTGCCCCGGTTGAACTGATTGAACGTGCCGCTGTCGCTGTTGGCGCTGGAGTCGACCGGCGCCGCGGACCCGCGCTGACCGAGCTCCTCCAGCTGCGACTCGAGGTAAGTCTTGAGCCGTGTGCGGTATTCGCGCTCGAACGTGCGCAGCTGCTCGAGCCGACCCTCCAGCACCGTGCGCTGCTGATTGATCGTGCCCATGATCTCGGAGTGCTTGCGCTCCGCGTCGGACTGCAACGCGTCGGCCTTTTCCTGAGCCTGGCGCAGCTGCGTCTCGGAGCGGGTCTGCGCATCGGCGAGCATCGCGTCGGCGCGCTTCTTCGCATCCGCGACGGTGGCTTCGGCTTCACGCCGGGCATCGCCGAGAATCTGGTCGGCGTTTGCCCTGGCGTCGGCGAGCAACTTGTCGGCCTCGGCCTTGGCGGTGCCGGTCAGGCGGTCCGCGGTGTCCTGCGCCAGCGCGAGCACGCGCGCCGCCTTGATGTGCTGCTCTTCTTCGGTGAGACCGGAAGCAGCCGCCGCTGCGGGTGCCGCCACTGGCGCCGCGACGGGTGCCGGCGCGGGTGGCGCCTCGTAGGCGGGCTGAGGCTCCGGTTTCGGGGGCTCATACGTCGGAATCGCTTGTGTCGCAGCGGCTCCCGACCCTGCGTGGCTGCCGGCCAGATCGTGTTCGAGCTCGGCGACGCGCTGGCGCAGATCCGAGTTCTCCTCGATCAGTCGGGTAAGCTCGGCTTCAACGAGATCGAGGAACGCATCGACCTCATCCTCGTTGTAGCCGCGTTTGCCGATGGGCGGCTTGCTGAACGCGACGTTGTGAACGTCGGCGGGAGTTAGCGGCATTGTCTGCCCCCTCAAGTCTGGACGGTCGAAGCTGATGGGCAAGTGTAGACCGACGTGGTAGCCAGTACTGTAACTGGCGTCCATCCTGTCACATCCGACCCGCCGGTTGCAGGCGAGCATAAAAACTAAGAACTAATTTCAATTTCCCCGACGGCAATTTGCCTAGCGGCGGCTAGCGGCCGTAGTACCACGCCACATCTGCGCCAATGAAGGCGACGAGCAGCAGCACCATGATTGACAGATCCAACCGGACCGCTCCGATCGTCAGCTGCGGGATCACCCGCCGCAAGAACTTCACCGGTGGATCCGTGAGAGTCAGGATGACTTCGAGGATCACGACGGTCAGCCCGGTCGGCCGCCAGTCCCGGCTGAACGAGCGGATGAACTCGATCACCACGCGGGCGATCAGCAGCAGCCAAAAGATGAACAGGGCCAAGCCCAGAATATTCAGAAACAGCGGCAACAAGCCGACCTCACTGTGACGACGCGGAACTACGGCGCCGTCAGCCTACCTATTGGTACGCGTAGAACCCCGCCTCGGCGATCCGGCGCCGCTCCTCGGCGGACACGTCGATGTCGGCCGGCGACAAGAGGAACACTTTCGTCGCCACCTTGTCGAACGAGCCGCGCAACGCGAACGCCAGACCAGCGGCGAAGTCGACCAAGCGCTTGGCGTCGGCGTTGTCCATCGACACCAGGTCCATGATCACCGGGGTGCCGTCGCGGAAGCGCTCGCC
>DASRFZ010000019.1:0-6046 GCA_035651275.1 Mycobacterium sp.
GCTCACCGAGTGGAAAGCGGCCGGGCGTACCGCAAAAGACGTCGACGACGCGTTGTGGCGCCGGTTCAAAGCCGCACAGGACACGTTCTTCTCAGCGCGCAACGCGGTGACAGCGGAGCGCGACGCGGAACTGCGGGCGAATGCGTCGGCGAAAGAGGAGCTGCTGGCGCGTGCGGAGAAGATCGACATCGGCGACCTGGACGCCGCACGGGCGGAGCTGCGGTCGATCGCAGCGAAATGGGATTCGATCGGGAGGGTGCCGCGCGAGAGGGCTTCCGAGCTCGAGCGCCGGCTGCGTGCGGTCGAGAAGAAGGTGCGTGAGGCGGGCGATGCGGACCGCGGCGACCCGCAAGCCAAGGAACGTGCCGAGCAATTCCGCGTTCGCGCAGAGCAATTCGAGCAGCAGGCGGCGAAGGCGGAGGCGGCCGGCAGGACCGCGGAGGCGGACGAAGCCCGTGCCAACGCTCGGCAGTGGCGAGAGTGGGCCGAGGCGGCAGCCGGCGCGCTGAGAGGCCGCTGAGCATCATCAGCGCGAGCCGGAGCCGTCCTCCTCGTCGTCGTCTTCTTCGAGCGTGTCGAGGAGCTTCTTGCGCTGTTCCTCGGCCGCGGCGCGACGGCGTGCTTCCTCGGCGGCGAGGTGAACAGCAGTGCGACTCCACACCACCCGGGCCCAATGGAACGTCAACAAAATCACCGCGATCCAGCCGATGATCAGCCCGATGCCCGGACCGGGATGGCCGGCGCCG
The DNA here is from genome assembly GCA_035651275.1 of Mycobacterium sp. Lineage (GTDB taxonomy): Bacteria > Actinomycetota > Actinomycetes > Mycobacteriales > Mycobacteriaceae > Mycobacterium. The sequence goes on from DASRFZ010000019.1 coordinate 747, forward strand.
GCCGTTTGGCGCGACCACACCGAAAGCAGCCCCGCCACGCACGCCACCCCTGACCCTGCCAGCGCAAGCCACGCCAGCACCCATCGCCTGGTCAACAGAGCCAGGATGGAAAAACCGACGCTGAACAACAAGGCAAGCCAACTGAATATCCGCGACGGGAGAGCGATCGCGGCCTGGGCGGCAGCGGGACTGCCGATCAGCACGTCGAAGCCGCGGGCATGACCGGCGTGCGGCAACACGAACGACGCCAGCAAAATAAATACCAGAATCGCGACGACCAAAGCCCTTGCCCCAGGCTCGATTTCGCCAGCAACCCGGCGTTCCGCTGCGTCGATGTCCTTCTTGAACGCCTCGAACTCGCCGTTACTGTCGGTCACGCCGGCGCCCCGACCGGGGGCGTGCCCAGGCCGACTCCAGCGGGTCTCGTCCCGGCCTCGTGAGCATCGCCCGCGCGGGTCCGGCGGTGGGTGAGCACTGGACCGTCGGCAATCAGATGGTGTGGCGCCGCGCCGGTGACAGCGGTGGTGACGATGTCGCCGGGCCGAACGACGTTGTCGCCGCGCGCAAAATGCACGAGCCGGCCGTCGCGGGCCCGTCCGCTCATCCGCGACGTCTGCTCGTCCTTGCGGCCCTCCCCCGCGGCGACTAGCAACTCGACCGGCACGCCCACTCGCGCCGTGTTTTCTTCGAGCGAGATCCGCTCCTGGAGTGCAATGAGCCGCTCGTAGCGTTCTTGCACAACGTCTTTGGGCAGCTGCTGGGGCATCTCGGCGGCCGGGGTGCCGGGCCGTTTCGAGTACTGGAATGTGAACGCACTGGCGAATCGGGCGCGTTCGACGACGCCGAGGGTTTCGGCGAAGTCCTCTTCGGTTTCGCCGGGAAACCCGACGATCAGGTCGGTGGTGATCGCGGCGTCCGGCATCACGGCGCGCACCCGGTCGATGATGCCGAGGTAACGCTCGGCGCGGTAGGACCGGCGCATCGCCTTGAGCACCCGGTCGGAGCCGGACTGCAGCGGCATGTGAAGGGCCGGGCACACATTCGGGGTCTCGGCCATCGCTTCGATTACGTCGTCGGTGAACTCCGCGGGGTGCGGCGAGGTGAACCGGACGCGTTCCAGTCCGTCGATGTCGCCGCAGGCGCGTAGCAGCTTCGCGAATGCCCCACGGTCCCTTGGCATTTGCGCGTCGGCGAAAGAGACGCCGTACGCGTTGACATTCTGGCCCAGCAGCGTCACCTCGACGACTCCCTGCTCGACGAGAGAGCGGATCTCGGCGAGGATGTCCTCGGGGCTGCGGTCGACCTCCTTGCCCCGCAGCGCCGGCACGATACAGAAGGTGCAGCTGTTGTTGCAGCCGACTGAAATGGAAACCCAAGCTGCGTAAGCGGATTCGCGTGCCACCGGGAGTGCGGACGGGAAAACTTGCAGCGCCTCGGCGATCTCGACCTGAGCGGTCCGGTTGTGCCGCGCGCGTTCCAGCAGCACCGGCAGCGAGCCGATGTTGTGGGTGCCGAAGACGACGTCCACCCACGGCGCTCGGTTCAGCACGGCCTCGCGGTCCTTTTGCGCCAGGCAGCCGCCGACAGCGATCTGCATGTTCGGGTCGCGGTGCTTGCGCGGTGCAAGGTGAGAGAGGTTGCCGTAGAGCTTGTTGTCGGCGTTCTCGCGCACCGCGCAGGTGTTGAACACGACGACGTCGGCGTCGGCGCCATCGGGAACCTTGGTGTAGCCGGCCGCTTCGAGCAAACCCGCGAGCCGTTCTGAGTCGTGCAAGTTCATCTGGCAGCCATAGGTACGGACCTGGTAGGTCCGCGCGGATGCTGCCGATGGCCGAGTCACGTGCCCATCGTACGGAGGCGTTTAGTGCCACCAAGCTGAGTGTCTGCTGTATAGGGTCACCCCATGGCCGACGGCAAGTCAGCTCTACCCATGGTGGGCCTGCGCGGCGTCAACAAGCATTTCGGCGCTCTGCACGTGCTCAAGGACATCGACCTGGAGGTCGCCCGCGGCGAGGTCGTCGTGATGCTGGGGCCGTCGGGATCCGGCAAGTCGACCCTGTGCCGCACGATCAACCGCCTCGAGACCATCGATTCGGGGACGATCGAGGTGGACGGTGTGCCGGTCCCGGCCGAGGGCCGCGCGCTCGCCCGGTTGCGGTCCGACGTCGGGATGGTGTTCCAGTCGTTCAACCTGTTCGCACACAAGACGATCATCGACAACGTCACACTCGCGCCCGTCAAGGTGCGCAAGATCTCCCGCCACCGCGCCCGGCAGGAGGGGCTCGCGCTGCTGGATCGCGTCGGGATCGCCGATCAAGCCGACAAGTACCCGGCCCAGCTGTCCGGCGGACAGCAGCAACGGGCGGCGATCGCACGGTCACTGGCGATGCAGCCGAAGGTGATGTTGTTCGACGAGCCGACGAGCGCGCTGGACCCGGAGATGATCAACGAGGTGCTGGCGGTGATGACGGGCCTGGCCTCCGACGGCATGACGATGGTGGTGGTCACCCACGAGATGGGCTTCGCGAGGCGAGCCGCTAACCGGGTTGTCTTCATGGCAGACGGCGCGATCGTCGAATCAGCCGAGCCGACCGCGTTCTTCGAGAACCCACAAAGCAAGCGCGCCAAGGACTTTCTGGCGAGCATCGTCGGTCACTGAGGCCTCGATGCTATTACGAAAACTGGTTCTCGCCGCGGTGGCCGCGGCGCTGCTGTCGGTGACGTTGACCGGTTGCGGTAGCGGACACAAGATCACCATTGGTGTGAAGTTCGACCAGCCGGGCCTGAGTCTGCGAAACCCAGACGGTTCGTTGACGGGGTTCGACGTCGACGTGGCGCGCTATGTCGCCCAGCAATTGGGGTACAAGCCGAACGAGATCGAGTGGAAGGAAGCGCCGTCGGGCCAGCGCGAGACGTTGATCCAGAACGGTCAGGTCGACTACGTCGTCGGGACGTACTCGATCACCCCCGAACGCAAGCAGAAGGTCGGGTTCGCGGGGCCATATTTCCAGACGGGGCAAAGCCTTTTGGTTCGTGCCGACGACACCGACATCGCCGGCCCGGAGTCGCTGCAGAACGGCAAGAAGCTCTGCTCGGTGGCGGGATCGACACCGGCGCAACGTATTAAGGACAAGTATCCCGGCGTGCAGCTGCAGCGGTACGACACGTACTCGCTGTGTGTGGAGGCGTTGAAGAACGGCGCCGTCGACGCCGTGAGCACCGACGCGGTGATCCTCGCCGGGTACGCCGCGCAGAGCCCGGGTGCGTTCAAGCTCGCCGGAAAGCCGTTCTCAGTTGAGCTGTACGGGATCGGGGTGGCGCGCGAGAACGACGAGCTGCGATCAAAGATCAACGACGCGCTACAGAAGATGATCGACAGCGGCGCGTGGCAGGCCTCGTTCGACCGCGACATCGGGCCGTCGGGCTACAAGGCGTCGCCGCCGAAGATCGACCGGTATGCGACGCGGCCCGCGACAGCGGAAGGCTCGCACATCTTCAGTCAGTACCGCGGCCAGATCCTGACTGCCTTCTGGACGACGATCAAGCTGGCCGCGTATGCGGCGCTCGGCGCGTTGGTGCTGGGGACTCTGCTTGCGGCCATGCGGCTTTCGCCGGTGCCGATGATGCGATGGTTGGGTGCGACGTACGTGAACGTGGTACGCAACACGCCACTGACCCTGATCTTGCTGTTCTGCTCGTTCGGTCTGGCGCAGACGCTGGGTGTCACGTTGGCGGCGCGTAACTCGCGAACGTTCATCGACGACAGCAACTTCCGGCTGGCGGTGCTGGGCCTGGCCGTGTATACGGCGGCGTTCGTGTGCGAGTCGGTGCGGGCCGGGGTGAACACGGTGCCCGTGGGGCAGGCCGAAGCGGCCCGCTCGTTGGGCCTGACGTTCACTCAGAATTTGCGAATCATTCTGCTGCCACAGGCGTTTCGTTCGGTGATCGCGCCCTTGGGCTCGGTGCTCATCGCGTTGACCAAGAACACGACGATCGCCTCGGCGATCGGTGTCGCGGAAGCTGCACTGCTGATGAAGGACATGATCGAGAACACGGCGGCGCTCCTGACGGTCGGCGCGATCTTCGCGGCCGGCTTCGTTGTGCTGACCTTGCCGCTGGGACTGTTGTTCACCTATCTGGGACGACGACTTGCGGTGAAGCGATGAGCATGCTGTATGACGCGCCGGGGCCGCGAGCGCTGGTGCGCAATCGCGTGATTTCAGGGATCACCCTGGCCGCGCTGGTGGTGCTGGTTTGGTTCGCGGTCGCGAAACTTTCTGCGAAAGGGCAACTGGCAGCGGCGAAATGGGATCCATTCACGACGGCAAACCTGTGGCGGACGTACGTGTTGCCCGGCGTGCAAGGGACGCTGACGGCGGCGGCGCTGTCGATCGTTCTGGCGCTGGCGCTGGGCATCGTCCTGGGTATCGGGCGCTTGTCGGCGACGCCGCTAGTGCGATGGGTGTGCGGCACCGTCGTCGAATTCTTCAGGGCCGTCCCGGTGCTGATCATGATGATCTTCTCGTACTTCCTCTACGCGCTGTATGACGTGTTCCCGTCGAAACAGCTGGCGCTGGCCGGCGTGGTGACGGGCTTGACGCTGTACAACGGCGCGGTGATCGCGGAAATCGTGCGAGCGGGAGTGAACGCGCTGCCGCGCGGCCAGTCGGAGGCCGCGTCAGCGCTGGGTTTGCGCCCCGGTCAGACGATGCGGTTGGTGCTTCTGCCGCAGGCGATCACGGCGATGCTGCCTGCATTGGTGTCGCAGCTCGTCGTCGTGTTGAAGGACACCGCGATCGGCTACCAGATCACGTTTTTGGAGATGGTCCGTCAGGGCACCGTGATTGGCGCGCAGTACGGAAACTACGTCCCGGCACTGTTCGTGATCGCGGTGCTGATGATCGCGGTGAACATCACGTTGTCGTGGTTGGCGGTGCGACTGGAGGCGAGGTTGCGCCGTCGAAGCCGGACCGCCGCGGAAGTGGTGCCGGTCAGTCGGACGGCGGAGATGGACACCGCCGGCGCGTAGGTCGTTGCGGCAAAAGTGTCCGACTCGTCGGCGCCGGCTCCTCATACCTGTGTAGGACAACACATGAGGAGTACACGATGAACCACATCTCGAATCCGAGGAGGCTGGTCAGGGCGGCCATCAGCGCAGCCGCGGCCGTCGCGGCGGCGCCTGCACTGCTGTTCGTGAGTGCGGGCAGCGCGAACGCCGGGCCGCTCAATGTGTGGTGGGACGAGACGCCCGTGGGGATCACCGCGCACGTCGCCGGCACGCTCGGGGTGACTTCGCACTG
>DASRFZ010000020.1:0-14513 GCA_035651275.1 Mycobacterium sp.
CAAGGACGTCCACCCCGCCCATCAGCTCCGCGTCAAACTCGCCGACCGCTCGCTCGTCCAGACCAACCCGCTCCTCGCTGTCGCCGCACACCTTCTCGAGCTCGCCGGCGGCCGCGCCACCGCCAGCGAGGTGCTCAACCTCGCGCAAAGCGCGCCCGTACGCAAACAGTTCGGCTTCAGCGACGACGACCTCGAAAACATCACCCGCTGGGTCCGCCAGGCCAACATACGATGGGGCCTCGACCAGGAGCATCGCAAGCCCTACGGCGTCGACTTCGTCCACAACACATGGCGTTTCGGGATCGACCGCGTGCTCGCCGGCGTCGCCATGTCCGACGACTCCCGTGCCTGGATCGGCGAGACCATCCCCCTCGACGACGTCAGCAGCAACCGGGTGGAGTTGGCCGGCGAGTTTGCCGAATTCGTCGTTCGGCTGGACCAAACCATCGACAGTCTCACCGGCACCCAGCCACTCAGAGCTTGGCTCGACAACCTCGCTGAATGCATCACGCAACTAACGCAGGTGAGTGATGACGACGCCTGGCAGACCAGCCAGATGGAACGCGAATTCAACGAGGTCCTCGACAAGGCCGGCACGCGCGCCGACACTGAGCTGCGGCTCCCAGATGTCAAGGCGCTCTTGCAAAGACACCTCGCCGGCCGTCCCACCCGCGCCAACTTCCGCACTGGCACGCTCACGGTCTGCACGATGGTGCCGATGCGTTCGGTGCCGCACCGGGTGGTGTGCCTGGTCGGCCTCGACGACGGTGTCTTCCCGCGTATCGGTGTGATCGACGGCGACGACGCCCTCGCCCGTAACCCGATGAGCGGCGAGCGCGACATCCGTTCCGAGGACAGGCAATTGCTGCTCGATGCGATCGGCGCCGCCACCGAACACCTGATCATCACCTACACGGGCGCCAACCCGTACTCGGGTCAGGAGCACCCACCCGCCGTGCCGCTCGCCGAGCTGCTCGACACTCTCGACATCACGACACCCGAGAAGATCCGCGATGACATCGTCGTCAAACATCCGTTGCAGCCCTTCGATGTTCGCAATGTTGAGCCGGGCGAGCTGATCCCGGAGGTGCCGTTCAGCTTCGACCCGATCGTCCTGCGAGCGGCGACCGTAGCCAGCGGCGAACGGGCCCAGCAGCCACCCTTCATCGACGGGACTCTGCCTCCGAAGCCACCACAAGACGTCGTCCTAGACGACCTCGTCACGTTCTTCAAAGACCCGGTCAAGGGGTTCTATCGCGCGCTCGAGTTCACCCTGCCGTGGGACGTCGACGGTGTCGCGGACGCCATGCCCGTCGACATCGACAATCTCGAGGAATGGCAGGTCGGCGACCGGATGCTCAACGACATCCTGCTCGGCATGACGCCCGAAGACGCCCAGCACGCCGAATGGCGCAGGGGCACTTTGCCTCCCGGTCAACTCGGCTGGCAGAAGTCAAAGGAGATCCGCGCTCGGGTGGAGCTGCTGGCCAACGCGGCCAAATCGTGCAGGCAGTCGCCGGAGGACGCCTATGACGTCGACATCGACCTCGGCGCCGGCCGACGTCTCACCGGCACGGTATCGCCGGTATTCGGAAACCGGCTCGTGTCGGTGACGTATTCCAAGCTCGACGGCAAGCACCTGCTGCAGTCGTGGATCCCGTTGCTGGCGTTGATCGCTCACGATCCGAGCCAGGACTGGTGCGCGGTCTGCATCGGCCGTAAAAGGCACGGTCTCAACCCGGAGGTGGACGGGCTGGGGTGGCCGGACGACGACGCTGCCCGGGTGTTGGCGGAGCTCGTGGCGATCTACGACGCAGGGCGGCGCGAGCCGATTCCATTGCCCCTCAAGACATCCTACGCATGGGCCGAAGCGCGCCATCACGGTGACGACCCAATCGGCGCAGGAAAATACCGCTGGAAGTACGAACTCGAAGCGCCAGCCCACGAGCGTGCGTGGGGCAAGAACGCGCCGTTGGAGGTCCTCGTCGACGCAGGGCTCGACGACTACGCGTGCCGGCTCTGGCTCCCGATGCTGGGCGCGAAGAAGTCGGTGGACTGATGGTACCGTTCGACCTGCTCGGACCCCTCCCTACTGAACGCGAGACCACGGTGCTGCAGGCCAGCGCCGGTACCGGCAAGACGTTCGCATTGGCCGCGCTTGTGACGAGATATCTGGCCGAAGGGCACGCGACGCTCGACCAGATGCTGCTGATCACATTCAGCCGCTCGGCAACCCAGGAGCTACGGGAACGCGTGCGTCGTCAAATCCTCGACACAGTAACGGCGTTCGGCGATCCGTCTACGGCTCGCGACGACGTAATCCGACATCTCATCGACGGCACCGACGAGCAGCGCCGGACCAGACAACAGCGGCTGCGTGACGCGCTTGCGTTCTTCGACGCCGCGACGATCGCCACCACGCACCAGTTCTGTCAGCTAGTACTGAAGTCGTTGGGTGTCGCCGGCGACACCGACGCCGGGACGCAGCTGGTCGAAGACCTCGACGATCTCGTCGTGGAGGTCGTCGACGACCTCTATCTCGCGCACTTCGGCTATGAGCGCGACGACCCCGCGCTCAGTTACAAGGCGGCATTGGAGCTGGCCCGGCAGGTCGTCAACAACCCGGCGACAAGTCTTCGCCCGCTCAACCCGGACACCGGATCGGGCGCGACGGTGCGCGTCGACTTCGCGAAAGACGTTCTCGCCACGATGGAACGGCGAAAGCGGCAGAAGAGCGTCCTCGGCTACGACGACCTCCTCAGTCGACTCGCGGACGCGCTGGCGACCGACGATTCTCCCGCGCAACAACGCATGCATCAACGCTGGCCGATCGTGATGGTCGACGAGTTTCAGGACACCGACCCGGTGCAGTGGCAGGTGATCGAGCGCGCGTTCAGCGGGCGCTCGACCGTGATCCTGATCGGTGATCCCAAGCAGGCGATCTACTCGTTTCGCGGCGGCGACATTGTCACCTACCTACGGGCCGCCAACACAGCCGACAAGAAAGAGACGCTTGGCACCAACTGGCGCAGCGACTCCGCGCTGGTCGACAGACTCCAGGTAGTGCTCGGCGGCGCCGAACTCGGCCACCCCGACATCAAGGTGTACGACGTGCAGGCGCACCATAAAGGCCACCGGCTCGCCGGCGCCCCGCACAACGATCCGTTCCGGCTGCGCGTGGTGCGGCGGGAAACGTTCGGCCGCAGTGGTATTGACAACATTCCGATCACGGAACTGCGGGAGCACATTCCGAAAGACCTCGCCGCGGACATCGGGACGCTGCTCGCCAGTGATGCGACGTTCGGCGGTGAGAAGGTGCAGGCGCGGCACATCGCGGTGATTGTCGAGCGGCACGAGGATGCGCGATGCTGCTACCGCGCATTGTGCGACCTCGGCATCCCGGCGGTGTATACCGGCGATTCGGATATCTTTGGCTCTGAAGCAGCCGCCGACTGGCTGTCCCTGCTCGAGGCGTTCGACCAGCCGCACCGGCCGGGCGTCGTGCGCGCCGCAGCCGCGACGATGTTCATCGGCGAAACCGCGGAATCGCTTGACGCGGGCGGTGATACGTTGACCGATCAGATCGCGGCGACGCTGCGCGAGTGGGCCGCGCACGCACGGGAACGCGGTATCGCGGCGGTCTTCGAGGCCGCGCAGCACAACGGGATGAGCGACCGCGTGCTGTCGTGGCAGAACGGCGAGCGGCACATGACCGACCTCGCGCACATGACCCAGATGCTGCAGGAGATCGCGCATCGCGAGCACTACAACCTGCCGGCCTTGCGTGACTGGTTGCGGCAACAGCGCGACGAGAAACCCGGTGCGCCGGAACGCTTCCGGCGGATCGACAGCGACGCCGCAGCCGTCCAGATCATGACGGTATTCGCCAGCAAGGGGCTGCAATACCCGATTGTCTATCTGCCGTTCATGTTCAACCATCACGTGTTCGAACAGGACATCGTGCTGTACCACGAGGACGACGAACGGTGCCTGTACGTCGGCGGCAAGAACAGCCCGGGCTTCAGAGCCGCCGATGCGCAGGCACGCATCGAGGACGCCAGCGACGACAGCAGGCTGACGTATGTCGCGATGACGCGAGCTCAGTCTCAGGTGGTGGCGTGGTGGTCGCCGGCCTTCGACGAACCGAACGGCGGGCTGTCGCGGTTGCTGCGCGGACGACGGCCCGGCGAATCCCAGGTGCCCAACCGATGCTCGCCCGCGAAGATCTCAGACGACGACGCACTTACCCGCCTACGTGAGTGGGAAGCCAAGGGCGGCCCGGTGATCGAGGAATCGATCGTGTGTGCCGTTCCACACGTGCCCGCCGAACCCGCGCCCTCGAATCTCAATGCCCGCCACTTCCATCGCTCGATCGACGCCGCGTGGCGGCGCACGTCGTACTCCGGGCTGATCCGTGTCACCGAGACAACTCCCGTCAGCAGCGAGCCCGAAGTGGTCGAGCTGGACGACGAGGTCGCGGATATCCCGTTGGTGCAAACGGCTTCCGGCGCCGACGTTCCCTCCCCGATGGCTGATTTGCCGACGGGCGCGAAGTTCGGGTCGCTGGTGCACGCGGTGCTGGAAACGGCCGACCCGTTCGCGGCCGACCTCATGGCGGAATTGGAGTCGCAGATTCGCAAGCATTCGGTGTGGTGGCCGGTCGACGTGCCCGCATCGGAGTTGGCGGCGGCGATGATACCGATGCACGACACTCCGCTCGGCCCGCTGGCCGACGGCCTGACGCTGCGGCAGATCGGCCTGCGAGATCGCTTGCGTGAGATAGAGTTCGAGTTCCCGCTGGGCGGCGGGCATCTCCGCAAGGTGGGCCATCTTCTGCGGGAGCACCTGCCGGCAGACGACCCGATGGCGCCGTACGCCGACCGGTTGATCAGCGACGCGCTCGGCGGTCAAACACTACGGGGTTATCTGAGCGGTTCGGTCGACGCGGTGCTGCGCATTCCCGGGCCACGGTATTTAGTGGTGGATTACAAGACGAATTGGCTCGGCGATCCGGACAAGCCGCTGACCGCCGCGGACTACGACCAGCCGCGGCTCGCGGAGGCGATGATGCACAGCGACTACCCGCTGCAAGCGTTGCTGTATAGCGTTGTGCTGCACCGGTTCCTGCGCTGGCGGCAGCCCGGCTATGATCCCGCCACACATTTCGGCGGCATCCTCTATCTGTTCGTCCGCGGGATGTGCGGTCCGGAGGCGCCGGCCGGAATCTTCAGCTGGCAGCCGCCCACCGCGCTCATCATCGCGCTATCCGACTTGCTCCACGCGGGGAGCGCTGCCGCATGACCGCCGACGCAGAGTTGTTCGCACCCGCGGATGTGCATGTGGCCCAACGGCTGACGGAGCTCGGCGGCGAGACCGACGAACGCGTCGCACTGGCCATCAAGCTCGCTGTGCGCGCGCTACGCGGCGGCTCGGTGTGCGTCGACCTCGCCGTCGCCGAACAGGAACTCGGCGTCGATCTGCAGACTGCGGTAGATGCCAGCCCGCTGCTGGGCTCGCCGCCGGTGCTGCGATTCGAGAACGGCAACCTGTACCTCGATCGGTACTGGCGTGAGGAGCAGCAGGTAGCCGACGACCTACTGGCACTCTTGCCTGTCGCCGCCACCGAAGGCGTCCCGGATATCGACCACCTGTTCCCGAAGGGCTACGAGGAACAGCGGGCAGCCGCGGAAATCGCTCTGTCGCAAGGGTTGACGGTGCTCACCGGCGGGCCGGGTACCGGCAAGACCACGACGGTCGCGCGGCTGTTGGCGTTGTTCGCCGAGCAAGCCGAATTGAGCGGCAAGCCAAAGCTGCGGATCGCGCTCGCCGCGTCGACGGGCAAGGCGGCGGCAAGGCTGCAGGAGGCGGTGCAGTTGGAGGTCAACCAGCTCGAACCCGTTGACCGGCAACGCATTTCTGGCCTGCGAGCGACGACACTGCACCGCCTATTGGGCAGTCGGCCGGACACGTCGTCGCGGTTCCGGCACAACCGCGCCAGCCGGCTGCCACACGACGTGATCGTCGTCGACGAGACGTCGATGGTGTCGCTGACGATGATGGCGCGGCTCTTGGAAGCGGTGCGACCGCAGTCGCGGCTGCTGCTCGTCGGCGATCCGGACCAATTGGCGTCGGTCGAAGCGGGTGCGGTGCTGGCGGATGTGGTCGAGGGCATCGGCGCACGCGACGACGCGCGCATCGCGGCGCTGAAGACGTCGTACCGGTTCGGCAAGTCGATCGGCGAGCTGGCTGAGGCGATCCGCGCCGACGACGCAGACCGCGCGATCGAGATACTCAAGTCAAAAGACGAGCACATCGAATGGCTCGACACCGATACCCGGGCTGACAGCTTGCGCAAAGTGCTTGTGCCGCACGCGGTTCGGCTGCACCAAGCGGCGGTGCTGGGTGATCAAGCCGAAGCGTTGAAGACGCTCGAGCAGCACCGGCTCCTCTGCGCGCATCGGCGCGGGCCGTACGGAGTGCAACATTGGAACCGTCAGGTCGAACGGTGGCTGACCGAAGCGACGGGCGAGCCGATCTGGTCGCAGTGGTATGTGGGACGCCCAATCCTGGTGACGGCCAACGACTATGGGCTCAGTGTCTACAACGGTGACACAGGGGTGACGATCCAACGCGATGGCGCTCTCAGGGCCGTCATTGCAAGCGGCAAGGTCTTGGACTTCGCCACCAGTCGGCTGTCGGACGTCGACACCATGTATGCGATGACGATTCACAAAAGCCAAGGCAGCCAGGCCGACGAAGTCACCGTGCTGATGCCACCGGAGGATTCGCGGCTGCTGACGCGCGAGCTGTTCTACACCGCGGTCACGCGAGCGAAAAACCGCGTCCGCGTCGTCGGTTCGGAGGCGTCGGTGCGGGCCGCGGTGCAGCGACGGGCGGTGCGAGCGAGCGGGCTGGCGGCTCGCCTGGGAAACCTTGCGCAGTCAGGGCCACGACCTTCCGTGCCCGGCTCTTAGCGACAACTCGCTAACCTGCGTCGATGCGCGGGCGGCGCCATGACGCGATCCAGCCCAATATGGCCTCTGACCTGGTCGAACGCGTTTGTCGCTAACAGCCGGGCACACCGCCCCGTCCCAGCAGCCGCCGAACCGTAACGGACCCAACCAAGCAAGTCGTGATCGCCGTTGTTGGCTGAAAGACAATCGCCGAATGGACGACGCCGCTCACATGGGAACGATCGCAACCAAGGCATTGGCGCTGCTCATCGAGGCCGTCGAGCAGGTCCCGGATGACAGCTGGCAGCGGCCGTCGAACCTCGAGGGGTGGACGGTCTCGGAGCTCGTGGGCCATGCGACCGGGAGCACGGCGAAGATCGTGACGCTCGTGGAAGGCGGCGAGATTTCGCGGGCCCCGTCCGAGCCGGCGGACTGGGTGTGCGAGGACCGGGCCGCACGGCTGAGCGACCTCGCGGCTCGACTCCACGACGCCCTGCCGAATGCCGACCTGAACGCGATGAGGCCGTCGCCGCAAGGCGACGTCCCTGCGCATCGCGCGCTGACGTTTCCCATCGCTGACCTGGCGATTCACAGCTGGGATGTCCATCGGTCGGTGGGCCGAATGGTCGAGCTGCCCGACGACGTACTGGCGTTTTGTCAGGGATTCGTGGACTCGTTGCCGGAGGAGGCGTTGCGTCAGCCGGGTGCCATCGGTCCCGCGAAGCCGGCGCCGCCGGACGCCTCGGCGACGGCGCGGCTGATGGCATTCCTCGGCCGCGCGCTCGAGGGTCGCTTGCCCCCAACGACCTGATTATCCGGCGGCCACGCGGTACGGTGATACCCGGTTGATTCCCCAGCCTTCCGGAAACGTCACGGTGGCGATCTGAACATCCCCGCCGACCGCGTCAGCCGACGGATTCAGTGGTTATGCGTTTCGGGGGTTTTCGTGAGCCAGTTCACCGACACGATGTTCGCCAACGCCCAGTGGAGCTACAAGGGCATGGTGACGGGCGAGCCGCACGCACCTGTCAGGCACTCCTGGGTGGAGGTCCACCAGCGAGCGCGCCAGGTGGCGGGCGGGTTGGCCGCAGCCGGCGTCGGGCACGGTGACGCCGTCGCCGTGCTGGCTGGCGCGCCAGTCGAGATCGCGCCGACGGCACAGGGCATTTGGATGCGCGGCGCGAGCCTGACCATGCTGCACCAGCCCACGCCGCGCACCGACCTGCAGCGCTGGGCCGAGGAAACCCAGGCCGTCATCGACATGATCGGCGCGAACGCGGTCGTCGTGTCCGACCCGTTCATGGCCGCGGCGCCACTGCTCGAGCAAGCGGGCATGCATGTGCTGACCATCGAGCAACTCTTGAACGGACACCCGATCGACCCGGTGGACACCGACGACGACGACGTGGCGTTCCTTCAGTTGACGTCGGGATCGACGGGTTCTCCGAAGGCCGTTCAGATCACCCATGCGAACTTCGTCGCGAACGCCGAAGCGATGTTCGCCGGCGCGGACGTCGACGTCGACGTCGACGTGATCGTGAGCTGGCTGCCGTGCTTCCACGACATGGGGATGACGGGCTACTTGACGGTGCCGATGTACTACGGCGTCGAACTCGTCAAGATCACGCCGATGGACTTCCTGCGCGATACGTTGTTGTGGGCCAAGCTGATTGACAAATACAAGGGCACGATGACGGCCGCGCCGAACTTCGCCTACAACCTGTTCGCCCGAAGGCTGCGCAGGCAGGCGACCCCCGGCCAGTTCGATCTGTCGTCCCTGCGGTGGGCGCTGTCGGGGGCCGAGCACGTCGACCCCGATGACGTCGAGGACTTCTGCGACGCCGCTGCGCCGTTCGGGTTGAAGCCGGAGGCAATGGTGCCGGCCTACGGCATGGCGGAGACGACGGTGGCGGTGTCGTTCACCGAGTGCGGCCACGGGATGGCGGTCGACGAGGTGGACGCCGATTTGCTCGCCGTGCTCCACCGCGCCGTCCCGGCGACCAGAGGCCGCACCCGGCGGTTGGCCCGCCTCGGCCGGCCGCTGAACGGGATGGAGGCCCGGATCGTCGACGAAGACAACACCGTGCTGTCTCCTCGCGGCGTCGGCGTGATCCAAGTGCGCGGTGGGCCGGTGACGAAGGGCTACACGACGGTGGCCGGCTTCGTCGGCGCCCAGGACGAGCAGGGCTGGTACGACACCGGCGACCTGGGCTATCTGACCGAAAACGGCGACGTCGTGGTGTGCGGCCGGGTCAAAGACGTCATCATCATGGCGGGCCGCAACATCTACCCGACGGATATCGAGCGGGCCGCGTGCCGCGTCGACGGGGTACGGCCGGGCTGCGCCGTGGCGGTTCGCTTGGACGCCGGGCTGTCGCGCGAAACATTCGCCGTCGCAGTCGAATCCAAGGAATACCACAGCAGAACGGACGTGCGCCGCATCGAGCATGAGGTCGCGCACGAGGTGTTCTCGGAAGTCGACGTGCGGCCGCGCAATGTGGTGGTGCTCCAGCCGGGAATGATCCCGAAGACGCCGTCGGGCAAGCTGCGGCGCGGGTACGCGCTGGCGTTGGTGAACTGAGCGAACCGCTTACTCGCCGGACTTCAGCAGGGCGTCGACCGGTGCATCGTTGCCCGGGCTGGCCGCGGCCATCATGGCGGCATGCGCGTTGTCGGGGTCGGTGCCCGGGGGCACAACCAATAGGGCCATGCGTGTTCGGTCGACACCGAGCACTTCGATGGTGTTGATCGGCTGATGGGTGAACCCGCCGAGTCGCACCTTCGTGCCGCCGGTGGTGAATTTCGTTGGCGCCGTGGCCCATTCGCCGAGGTTGTAGCTGACCCGGTCGATCCCGCCAAGCCGCACCGACAGCACGGCCAGCAAATCAGGAAGCTCTTTCTGCAAGTCGTTGCTCCACGGCCACCACGCTCCGTCGACGTAACCGCTTTGCCGTGCCTTGGGCTTGAGCCGTAGCCGCGGTGTGCGGTCAGGAGGTGTGCGGTGTAGTGATCCGACATGGGCATCTCTTAGCGTCATGGCGACGCTCCCGTCTTCGGCCAGATGGCCAAACTCAGTGTCCACCCTACGCCCCGAACCTTGGCGGCGTAAATTGAGCGGTCACGATGTCCGACTACGACGCTCAGCCCGGCCGCGCGCGGCCGCAACAGGAGCTGTCGCCGCAACAGATCGAATCCGACGAGGTCGACCTGCATGCCGGGCTGCTCGGTGTGGCCGGGATCGTCGCGGGCGCCCGCACGGTGGGTGAAACCCTGCGGAACATAGCGGAATTCGCGGTGCGAGCCATTCCTGGTGCGGACGCTGCCGGGGTCACCTTGATCAAGTCGTACGCGCGCACGCCGCCGGTCGAGACATGGCCCGTCACAGCGTCGTTCGTCGAGGAGATCGACGCAATCCAGTACACGGACGTGGGCGAAGGACCGTGTATCACATGCATGGAGTCGGGGCGGCCTGTCGTCAGCGGATCGCTCGGAAGTGATTCGCGCTGGCCGCGTTTCGGTGGCCATGTGGCACGGATGGGTGTGCATTCGGCGCTTGCGCTGCCGCTGATAGTCGACGACGACGTGATCGGCGCGATCAACTCGTATGCGTACGCTCGCGACGCGTTCGCCGATCACGCCGTGCAGCTTTCGTGCCAATTCGCCGGGCCCGCAGCAGTTTCCGTGTACAACGCGCTACTGCTGGCCGGCGCCTGGGAGCGCACGGAGCGACTGCAGCGGGCGTTGGGAAGCCGGGCGGTGATCGATCAGGCGGTCGGCATCATCCGCGCCCGAAGCGGGGTGACGGCGGAGAAGGCGTTCGAGCGGCTGACGCAGATCAGTCAGGACGAGAACGTCAAGCTGCACCTGGTGGCGGAGCGCATGGTGGAGGAGGCCGCGCGGCGGGCGCGGGTGCGGCGGGGTCAGCCGTAGGCGAGCTCGGATATTGCCGCCAGGATGTCGGGGCGTGAAGCGGGCTCGGTCATCAACCGGCGGGCCACTTCGGTGAGATGTCGGTGGTGGGTTCGCGCGTAGGTCCGCAGTAACTGGAAGGCGTCGTCGACGGAGACGTCGAGGCTCTCGCGCAGGTAGCCCTTGGCCTGTTCGACGACGACGCGGCTGGTCAGCGCGGAGCGGAGTTGGGGCATCACTGTTGCAGGGGTGGGCGCGCGTTCTTGGAGGATCGCGACGCAGGCGATGTGCGCGAGAGTCTGGGCGACGAGCAGGTCAGCAGTATTGAGCTCGCCGGGACGGCTGCCGAAGAGGCCGAGGGCGCCGAGGACGACGCCGGCCGCGCGCATCGGGACGGCGTGGACGGACGCGAAGCCGGCCTCGACGGCGGCGGACACGAAATGTGGCCAGCGGTCGCGTTCGGCGGCGAGGTTGGCGACCGAGATGGGTTGGCCGGTGGAATAGCACTCGACGCACGGGCCTTCGTCTGCCTGGAGTTGGAACAGTTCGAGCTCGCGCGCCCGCTCGGAGGTGGCGGCCAGGAGCCGAAGCTTCTGCATCGGGTCAGCGAGCAGGAACCCGGCGGCCGCGGTGTCGAGGAGCTCGACGCACTGTTCGGTCAGTTCGGTGAGCAGGTCGACGACGTCGAAGTCGACAAGAAGAGTGTCGACGAGCGAGACGACGGCGCCGAGCACCTGGGTCTCGCGAGGGGTATCGGTCATGTTGCCCTCCTTAGGATTTCAGTCTGCGTCAAGGGTGAGTCGGCGGTCGAGGATGTCGCGGGCGACGTCGGTGGCGCTGCGGCCGGTGGCGTAGGCGTGGGCTCGCAGTCGCACTAGGGCTTCGGCGGGATCGACGTTGAGTTGGGCGACGAGCATGCCGGTGGCTTGGCTGACTTCGACGCGGGAAAGTGCGTTGAGTTCGGCCCAGGCGTTGCTGGTGGGGTCGTTTGCCGCAGCTTGGAGGTCGGCGTCGAGGAGGTCGAGAAGGGGGATGCCGGCGATCTCGGCGGCGGCGATGGCGCCCGCGAGGCGGTCGCCGTCGAGGTCGCCGGGGTGTTCGCGGAAGAGGTCGAGGGCGCCGACGTACTCGCCGGCGAGAACGACGGGCATGGCGTAGACACCGCGGATGTTCTGGGCGAGCAGGGCGGGACCGAAGGCAGGCCAGCGGCGATCGTCGGGGTCGGCGAGGTCGACGACGACGACGGGGGCGCGGCTGGCGACCGAGTCGAGGCAGGGGCCTTCGCCGAGGGTGAATTGGAGTTCGTCGTAGGCGCGGGCGGGAGCACCGCTGGAGCCGAGGGTTCCGGCGGCGGCACCGTCGAAGATGAGGGAAATGGCGGCGGCGTCGATGTCGAGCAGGATGACGCAGGCTTCGCAGAGGCTGTCGGCGGCGTCTACGCCGCGGCGACCGTCGACGGCCTCGAGGAGGTGGTCAGCGATCGCCACATCGAACCGGTCGGCTGGTTTCGGGTGGCGTCATCTTTTCAGCCTCCTCTAGTTTGCGGCGATTAGCGAGGGCCGGTCTACCGGTATGCGTCGCTGCGTTTGGCGACGATAAATGCGGTTAGCTCCTCGGCAAGGTCGTCAATGCTGTAGATGATCCGGTACTGACCGGACCGCATCCGCCAATCATCAATGCTCCCAACGAGTTTCTTGGCTCCAGGAGGACGCGGTTTGAAGAGCTCATTCAATTTGAGAGCGCCGGACCGGATCCTCCTTGAGCCGCGAAGTCCGCCGCATCGATGCCGCGTCGAGCATCTCGGCGAGGCTCATCGTTTCGAAGGAGGTGTTACGGAGGTTGCGAAGTCGGAACGCCTCGACGACGTCGGCATGCTCATGGAGCCGTTCGTAATCCGACATGCTGATGATGACAGCCACTTCGGTGCCGCTGTCGGTGATGATAACTTCGTCGCCTGTCGCGGCCACCTGACGCACGACGGAACCCAGGTTCTTGCGGCGGTCCCGCAAGCTGTGGGTACTCATGTGTATTCAAGTTACGCGGGTCGTTAATTGTCAGCGAGCGCGGACGATCTTGCGCTTGCTCGCTCGAGCCGGTGAATGGTCGATCGGTCGGACATCGAATGTCAGGCCGACTGGTCCGAGCATGTTGACAAGAGCGTCGAGGCTGAACTTGCCGATTTTTCCGTTGAGCAGATCGGAAACTCGCGGCTGGGTGACGTGAAGGTGTGCGGCAGCATCGGTTTGGGTCCAACCTTCTTCTTTGATTCGCTGCTCGATCGCGATCATGAGCCGGCCGCGCGCCGTGAGGTTAGCGGTCTCCTCTGGAGTATCAGCGAGGTCGTGGAACACGCTGTCAGCCATCTCGTGCCTCCCGGTAGCGCTTCAGATCGGCGCCCGCTGATGGGGCCTCAGTTCGAGGTCCATTTATATCAGTACCGATATAAGGTTCGATCACATCTTCGCACTGGCGTCGAGGTGGATCACAGGTCGATGTCCGTACAGCGTCCGGACGGGGTATGGTGACTTCGTGAGTAATCATGCAACCCAGCGCCGCCGGCATCGCCTGGAGGTTCGTGTTACCCCAGACCAGGATGCGCTTATCCGTCAGGCAGCCGACCTCGAGGACACCACGGTGACGGCGTTCGTGCTCGACACCGTAACCTCGCGGGCGAAGCGAGTGGTTAAGCAACACCGGGATTTGGTGCTGTCGAATCACGCGTTCGACAGATTCATCGCCGAGCTTGATAAGCCAGCCGAAGTTGTGCCCGAGCTGGTTGACTTGTTCAAGAAGAACCCGAAGCTTGCGGAGGCGTGAGCCCGCGCCCGGAACTCCTGCTAGAACGACTCGATGCCCACCACGACGTCAGTGCCTTCAATTCGGGGAGCGACGTGCTGGACGGTTGGCTTCGCCACCACGCATTGGCCGCTCAACGAATGGACTCGGCACGGACGTTTGTCGCCATACGACGTGCTGATGTCGTCGGCTACTTCAGCCTCACGATGGGTTCCGTCCTCCGCGCCGAGGCTCCCACGAAGCTGGTTCGCGGCATGCCGGCATATCCGGTCGGCATGGTGTTGCTGGCCCGTTTGGCGGTTGACCAGGCAGAGCAGGGAAGCGGCGTTGGCGCGACGCTTCTCGCCGAAGCGTTGCGGAAGGCAGTTACCGCCGGAGAGGCTGCTGCCGCAAGGCTCGTCGTTGTGGATGCCATTGACGAAGGCGCAGCCGCGTTCTACGAGCGTTACGGATTCATCCGAGCACCCGAGCATCCATTCCGGCTATACCGGCGGATGAAAGACGTTCGCGCGAGCCTCGATTCGCATACCGATAGCTGAGGCCTATTAGCCGTGCCAGCCAGCCATTGCGACTTCAGGAGAGCGCCGCGAGGTCAGCTTCCGCATCGTCTCTCAAGAGTCCGGATTGCGGTGATATCACGAATCGTGTGCGGTTGTCGAACGTCGGTCCAGGTAACTCTGTAACAAGACGATCACTCCCCCGCGTGGCCGCGGGAAATATCGCGCGCGACTGCTAATTTCGCCCACGTGGCAGACGTATTCGTACGGTGGGCTCGTCGCGCAGGTGTAGTGGTCGCGGTGGCGATGGCCGCGGGCGCGCTGGTCGGTATGGCGCCGACGGCGTCGGCGTTCTCGC
>DASRFZ010000021.1:0-3744 GCA_035651275.1 Mycobacterium sp.
GCCGAACGCATACAACAGTGCGATGCCACCGACGACCGGCGGCACCACCAGCGGCAGCAGGATCAGCGGGCGCACCGCCCGGGCCACGGGTCCCCCGCCGCGGGCGAGCACCAGTGCCAGCGGGACGCCGAGGACCAGGCACAGGGCGGTGCTGGCGGCGGCGGTGCGCAGGCTCAGCAGCAGCGCCGTCCGCGACGACGGGCTGGCGATCAGCCCGCCGAAATGCGGCCAGTCGACTTTGACGGCCAGCGCGACCAGCGGCAGCCCGACGAACACCACACCCAGCGCGGCGGGGATGTAGAGCCACCGCGGCAGCCCGGCGCCAGCGTGCACGGCCAAACCCTACGTTTTCGCGACCCCCGATTTCGCCCCGGCGCGTCGCGCGCACCCAACTTCATCCAGTAGCTACCGTCCAGTAACATCGATCCGAGCACGCCTTTTGCGTACGCCCAGAAGTCGCCAAGAAGTGAGGAGGCCGCGATGGAGGTGCTTGTCACCGGCGGCGATACCGACCTCGGCCGCATGATCGCCCAATCCTTCCGCGATGCCGGACATCGCGTCGTCATCACCGGCGCCAACCGTGCCGACCTGGAGGTCGCGGCCAAGGAGCTCGACGTCGACGCCGTCACCTGTGATTGCACCGACCCCGCCAGCCTCGCTGACGCCGTGCCACTGCTGCCCCACCACCTCGACACGATCGTCAACGTCCCGGCGCCCTCGTTCGACTCGGGTGACCCGCGCGCCTACACACTGGCGCAGCGCGCCGCGGCGTGGCGCAACAACCTTGACGCGACCGTGCTCGCGGCCGTGCTGATGGTCACCGCGATCGGCGATCACCTCCGCTCGGGCGGCTCGATTGTCAACGTGGTCACCGAGAACCCGCGCGACGGCAGCGCGGAAGCCGCCGTGAAGGCAGCGCTGTCGAACTGGACCAGCGGACAGGCGGAGTTCTTCGGGACCCGCGGCATCACCATCAATACGGTGGCGTCGGGCCTGAGCGCGCAACCCGGCTACGACGGCCTGTCCACCGGAGTGCCGGCCAGCGGCTCCGACGAAATCGCAAGGCTCGCTTTGTTTTTGACGACGCCCGCGGCACGGCACATCACGGGCCAAACGCTGCACGCGAGCCACGGCGCACTGGCTAACTGGGGCTGACGCCCGAGAGCGGGACTAATGTCGAGGCGTGACGCTTCGACTTGGATACCAGATTCCCAACTTCTCCTACGGCACGCCGGTCTCGGAACTGTTCCCGACGGTCATCCGGCAAGCCCAGGAAGCCGACGAGAGCGGCTTCGACGCCGTGTTCGTGATGGACCACTTCTATCAACTGCCGATGCTCGGCACGCCCGACCAGCCGATGCTGGAGGCGTACACCACGCTCGGCGCCCTGGCCACCGCCACCAAGAACGTGCAGCTGGGCACGATGGTCACGGGCAACACCTACCGCAACCCGACGCTGCTGGCGAAGATCATCACGACGCTTGACGTCGTGAGCGGCGGGCGGGCGATCCTCGGCATCGGGACCGGCTGGTTCGAGCTCGAGCATGAGCAGCTCGGCTTCGAGTTCGGCACCTTCACCGACCGGTTCAATCGGCTCCAGGAGGCGCTGCAGATCATCCTGCCGATGATCAAAGGCGAGCGGCCGACGTTCTCCGGCGAGTGGTACCACACGAAGGAAGCGATGGCGAACCCGCGGCTGCGCGACCACATCCCGCTGCTGATCGGCGGACGCGGCGAGAAGAAGACGTTCCGGTTGGCCGCAGAGCATTTCGACCACCTCAACATCATCGGCGGCTTCGACGAGCTGCCGCAGAAGGTGGCGGCGCTGCGGCAGCGGTGCGAAGAAGTCGGCCGCGATCCGTCGACTCTGGAAACCAGCATGCTGCTGACCGCGATGGTCGACGAAAACGCGTCGCTTGACCAGGTTCCGGAGCAGCTCCGTCAGCGGATGGTCGTCGGCAGCCCCGATTCGATCGCCGACCAGATCAAGACCAAGGTGCTCGACGCCGGCGTCGGCGGCGTGGTGATGAACGTGGCCGCCTATTCGCCTGGCGTCGTCGCGAAGCTTGCTGAAGCGGTGAAACCGCTGGTCAGCTGACGCACCGGGGTGGCGCATCCCACACAGGATGCCCGCGACGGGCCGAAACTGCCCGACTACCGTAGAGGGCATGAACGCCACGGCGGACCCTGCAGACACCCCGAAGCGCCGGCATCAAGTCGTCGTCATCGGGTCCGGCTTCGGCGGGTTGACCGCAACCAAAGCGCTCAAACGCGCCGACGTCGACGTCAAGCTGATCGCGAACACCACCCATCACCTGTTCCAGCCGCTGCTGTACCAGGTTGCGACCGGCATCATCTCCGAAGGCGAGATCGCGCCGGCGACGCGGGTGATCCTGCGCAGGCAGCGCAACGCGCAGGTGCTGCTCGGGAACGTCACCGGTATCGACCTGGCGAACCAGAAGGTGACGTCGGAGCTTCTCGGCCACACCTACGTCACGCCGTACGACACGCTGATCCTCGCCGCCGGAGCCGGCCAATCCTATTTCGGCAACGACCATTTCGCCGAGTTCGCGCCCGGCATGAAGACCATCGACGACGCGCTGGAGCTTCGTTCCCGCATCCTGTCGGCGTTCGAACAGGCCGAGCGGTCCAGCGACCCGTCGCGCCGGGAGAAGCTGCTGACGTTCACGGTCGTCGGAGCGGGTCCGACAGGCGTCGAAATGGCCGGGCAGATAGCCGAACTCGCCGAGCACACGCTGCAGGGCGCCTTCCGCAGCATCGACTCGACGAAGGCGCGGGTGATCCTGCTCGACGCGGCGCCGGCGGTGCTGCCACCGATGGGCGAAAAGCTGGGCAAGAAGGCGGCTGAGCGGCTTAAGAAGATCGGCGTCGAGATCCAACTCAACGCGATGGTCACCAACGTCGACCGAAATGGCTTGACGGTCAAGGACTCTGACGGCACTACTCGTCGTATCGAATCGGCGTGCAAGGTGTGGTCGGCGGGTGTCACGGCGAGCCCGCTGGGCAAGCAGCTGGCCGCGCAGACCTCGGTCGAGCTCGATCGCGCGGGTCGCGTCAAAGTGCTGCCGGACTTGACAATTCCCGGCCATCCCAACGTGTTCGTGATCGGCGACATGGCGTACGTCGAGGGCGTGCCGGGGATGGCGCCCGGCGCGATCCAGGGCGCGAAGTACGCGGCGAAGGCGATCAAGGCAGAGCTCAAGGGCGCCGACCCGGCCAAGCGCGAGCCGTTCCAGTACTTCGACAAGGGCTCGATGGCCACCGTGTCGCGCTACAGCGCCGTCGCGAAAATCGGCCGGCTGGAGTTCGGCGGGATCGTCGCGTGGCTGGCCTGGCTGGTTCTGCACCTCGTGTACCTCGTCGGCTTCAAGACGAAGATCACCACGCTGATGTCGTGGACGGTGACATTCCTCGGCCGCAACCGCGGCCAGCTGACCGTCACCGAGCAACAGGCATTCGCGCGGACCCGCATCGAGGCGCTGGAGGAAATCGCCTCCACTGTGCAGAGCGAGGCGGCCGCGAGCTAAGACTCGTCAGGTGGCAGGTTCTGCAGCCGCACCTGGCCGCGGGCCACCAGCCGGCCCTGCTCGTCGGTGATCTCGACGAGCCACAGCTGCTGCAGCCGGCCGCGGTGGATGGGCGTCCCGACCGCGGTCAGCCGGCCGTCGCGCGCACTGCGCAGGAAGTCGGTGTGGTTCGAGACGCCGACCACGGTTCCCTCAG
>DASRFZ010000022.1:0-29011 GCA_035651275.1 Mycobacterium sp.
AGTTCGCGGATCTCGTCAACAGTGTGGTCGGAGACCCAGGCGAAGATCTCGTCGGCCGTTTCGTTGGCCTGCTCGGTGATCGACAGCGGCGAGTCCTCGTCGATCCACTCCGGGTGGCCGGTCATCGCACACAGGTCGAACCACTGTTGCGCTGTGCCGCATCCGACGTCGACAAGACCGTCCTTGGCGCGTGCGACACCTGGAATGGTCAACCGGCGCGCATCGCGCCACGGCCTGCCGAGCACCTCGTAGTAGGTCACCGGATAGTAAGTGAGGCCCAGGATTTGGGTTTCAAGCATTGACAGGTCGATCAATTGTCCCGGTCCGGCGGCCAGTGTGGCGGCGCTCGCGTATGCCCCGGCGAGATACTCCCCCACCTGGCCGCCGACGAACACCGGTGCGCGGTCGGCTGATCCGCGGCCGAGCCCGACGATTCCGCCCGACCATGCCTGCAAAGTGAACTCGGTCGCCGGTTTATCGCGCCACGGCCCGTCCAGCCCGAACGGCGTGATCGACGTGACGGTCAAGTGCGGATGGCGTCGATGGATCTCTGCAGGTGAAAATAGCTGCTGCTCAGCAATTTTCGAGCCGCGCGACCACACCACCGCATCCGCGTCCGTGAGCAGTGCGTCGACGAAGTCGCTGTCCTCGGGATCGGCGACGACACTGCGCTTCGAGCAGGCGAGGTAGCCGAACAGCGCACCGTCGTAACCCGCCTCGATTGTTGCGCCGGATGCCGACCACCGGCGCAGCGGATCACCTTCCGGTGGTTCGACTTTGACCACTTCGGCACCGCCGTCGGCGAGCAGCTTCGTGCAATACGCGCCAGCGATCCCTGTCGATAGTTCGACGACGACGTAGCCGGTCAGCGCTGCCATGGGTTACGCGTCCTTCTCGCGGTTCTTCTTGCTCAGCCGGAAGTCCGGCGGGAACTTGCTGTCGTTGTCGTTCACCGCATCGGACAAGCCGGCGTCGAGGGCCTCGTCGAGGCGCATCTCGTCGCCGTCGGGCCGCGTGCCGCTGCCCATCGACTCGAACACCGCTGCGAGCAGGCTGCCCATGTATTCCCCTTGGTGCTGCTTGACGATCTCGAAGAACATCTTCTGCATGAACACCGTGTCCACTGGCCGGTTCTTCGCACACGCCAGTGCGTACTTGTCGACCTCGGCTTCGAGCTGATCCCGCGGCACCACCTTGTTGAGGAAGTTGCACTGAAACATCTCTTCCGCGGTGAAAGGCCTTCCGGTGAACACCATTTCCTGAAATTTGCGCAATCCCATCGTCTGCATCCATGTCCACATCCGCGGACCCCAGCCGTAATACCGGAAGGACGGATGACCGAACAGCGCGTCGTCGGAAGCGATCACAAGATCTGCGTCGGCGGCTTGATAGAAGTGCCAGCCGTAGCAGTAGCCCTTGGCCTCGACGATGCTGATTTTCTTCAGTTCCTGCAGGGGCCGGTTACCGGACGCGACGTTCGTGAACCACGCGCTCATCGTGGCGCCGTGCCTCAATGATCCCGCGGGCGGATACGTCACGTCGCCGATACCGTCATCCTCGAGGCGCAGCTCGGCCAGTCGCGCCCTGGGATCTTCTCTGCCCGCCATGAATTCGGGCAGATCCGCGCCGCTGCCGAAGTCGTCGCCGACGCCGCGGATTACCACGACCTTGACGTCGTCGTCGACCGTGGCCGCACGGAGGAGGTCCGCATAGCGCAGCCGTGCAGCCGAGGTCGGCGCATTGAGATACTCCGGCCGGTTGAACGTGATCGTCGCGATCTTGGTCGTGGGATCTTTGGCGTAGAGGATGATCTCCTCAGGCGTGGGCCGGCCGGTATCTGCCACCGGATCGCCTTCAGCCGACCCCGACGCCGGCGCGCCCGCCGTATGCAGGACTCGAACTCAGCACCTCTGGGCCGTCGTCCGCGATCAGCACGGCGTCCCTGCCAAACACCGCGCCTACACCCTTCTCCCACACGTAGCCGGTGATAGCCAGCACCATGCCAGCGTCGAGGCGCTCCGCTGCGGCCGTCTCCGGAAGATGAGACGACACGACCGGCGGGTCGAATCCCAACCCGAGCCCGTGCGCGACAGGCATCGGCGGCAGAGGCTCGCCCGCCGCGTCGTATGCTGCAAGCAGGTCACTAGCTGACGCGCCCGGTTGACAGGCGGTAATCAGCCTGTCCCACAGCCGATTCCACCGCTGGTAAAGCTTGTCGGTGGCTTCGCATTCACCGCCACCGACTGGCCACGTCCGGCCCACTTCGCCCAGGTACCCATCCGCCAGCACGCCTGCCGCAAACGCGACCAGATCACCCGACTCAATGCGTCCTTCACCTGCTCTGCGCCAGGGATGCTCACGCGACGTCACCCATGCGGCGTCTTGCGTCGCAGGCGTCGACACTCCGCCGGCCGCTTCGGCTTGCAGCATCACACCGGCAAGGGACTGCTCGGTTGCGCCGGGCCGTAACTCGGCAACCGCGGCGGCCAAGCCGTCCTCGGCGACGCGCAATGCCGACCGGATCGCGGTCACTTCGTCGGGTGTCTTGATCCGCCGCGCCGCGCGCATCGCCAATTCGCCGTCGACGAGTTCGGCGTTCGGGAACGCCATCGGCAGCAACTTGGCGAAAGTCGGTGACAGCGCATCGGTTCCGACCCGACGAGCGGTGGCCGCACCGTCGATGCTTTGCAACACGGAGATCAGCGTCATGGGGTTCCACGCCAGCCCGTACAGATGGTCGTGCGGGATGTCGTCGGGTATTCCTTCGTCCCAGGTGCTGTTGAGGTAGATCTGCCGGGTAGCGCGGACCACCGTGCAGATGGGCCCGAACGGCCGGGTGCCCGCTACCCAAAGTTGCGGTGCGCCACTGAAATAGCGCACGTTGGCCTGTCGGCCGAGGACCAGCACGTCGAGGTCGTTCGCTTCCATCTCGGCGAACGCGCGCTCTCGACGCCCAAGCCGGATCGCCAGTTCGTCGGGCAGGATTTCAGTCGCCATAAGGGGCGTACGGGTAGTCGGTGAGCGGCGTGAAGCCGTCTTCGGTGATGACCACGATCTCCTCGCTTCGGTATCCGCCGGTGCCGTCTTCCCACACCACCGGCTCGAGCACGAGCACCATGCCGGCCGGGAAGATGAAATTGTCGTCGAACTCTTCGCCCAAGTCGGTGCCGATCATGGGCATCTCGGCCGCATTCGTGCCAATGCCGTGTCCGAGGTAGAAGTGCGGCAGCCATGGCTTGCGTCCGCCGTTCGCGGCGATTCCGGCTCGCGCCAAATCACCTGATGTCGCACCGGCTTTCGTGACGCTCAGCACCGCGTCGAGAATGTGTCGCCACTGGTGGAACTGGTCCTGCTGCCTCGGGGTCGGCACCTCACCGATCAGCCAGGTCCTGCCGAAGTCCGAACAGTAGCCGCTGTAGGTGATGCTGGCGTCAGTCCACAACACGTCACCGCGCTCGAGTTCACGCTCGGTGGTCAGCAGCGGCAGCGCGAGGTCGCCATGGGTGGTCCACACTCCGGTGGCTTTGGAATCCGGCATCACCTGCCAGATGGCCTCGAGCATGTTGGCGGTCGCGCCGAGTTCAAACGCGCGGCGCACGAACGCCGCAGAGAGATCGATCTGCCGAACCCCGGGTGCCAGCGCCTGCTGGACATCGGCCATCGCCTGTTCGGTGATGCGGCACGCCTTGCGAATGCACGAGATCTGATCCTGCGTCTTGACGAGCTTGGCGGCGCCGACGACGGGACCGGCGTCCGAAGGCGGACGCGCGGGAAACAGCGCGGTCGACGCCCGGCGCATCGCACCGGTGAGCTCGTCCACCGCAACATTGGCGCCGGCCGGAATGTACTCGGCGACTATCCGCGCGAATTGCTCGACGCCCTCGTCGAATTCAAGATACAGCGGCGGATGCAAATGGTCGGCGGGCACCTCGGACTCGAACGCCGCACCCTCGCGGAACGGCAGAAACAGATGCGGATGTTCGTCGTCGGCCAACACGAGTGCGACCGGCCGTTCGACATGCGAGAGTCCGGCGTCGAGCAGCGGCCACGCGGCGCCGGTTGCATACACGACGTTGCCATTGTTCAACAGGACCAGCGCGTCAATGTCGTTGTCGGCCATCGCGGCCCGAATCCTTGCCCCGGTCTCGCGATACATCCGGGCGCGATCGGGCTCGATCGTCGTCACAGTGGCTGTCATGAAAGACCCAAGAACTCCTCGATGTTGCCGCTGCAGATGCGCGCGGCGTTGTCCGCACCGACCGCGTCGACGACAGCCGCCAGCGACTTCTCCGAGTAGCCGAAAGTGCTTTCGTTGTGCGGATAGTCAGACGACCACATCACCTTGTTCACACCGATCTCGTCGATCAGCTTCAACCCGAGCGGATCCACCATGAACGACGCCGACATGTGCTTGTCCCAGTAATACCGCACGTCATGTTCGAGCTCATGGTTGAACATGTGCCGATACGACGCCACCAAGTGTTCGGCGTCCTGAAGCACCCACGGCACCCACGCGATTCCACCTTCGAACCAGCCGATCCGCAGCTTCGGGTGCCGGTCGAGGATGCCGCTGAAGATGTACTTGGAGAACACCTCCCGGAATCCGTCGATGTTGATCATCATGCCGACGACGACGCTGTTGAACTCGCACGGCGTTTTAGGCGGCGTCTCCCCGATATGGTGCGTGATCGGCAGCCCCGCATCCTCGATCTCGTCCCATACCGCGCTCATCGCGGTGCTGCCGTAGTCGATCACATTGTCGTCGTCGTCCTTGCCCGGATTGATCGGCATCAGGAACGTCTTGAGCCCCAAGGACTTCAGCTCACTTAGGGTGCGCCGCGTGCCTTTCGGATCCCACCAGTTGATCAGTCCCACGCCGTAGAAGTGGCCGTTGGAGCGCTCTTGCAGCTCAGCCATCAGTTCGTTGTAGATGCGGAAGACCCGTTCGCGGATCTCCTTGTCGGGGAAATGGAACAGCGCGAGCACGGCGTTGGGGAAGGCCAGCTCCTTGTCGACCCCGTCGTCGTGAAGTTCTTGGATGCGCGCCTCGATGTCCTTGGTTGCCGCGCCTGCCATGTCGTCGTACTGCATCAATACCCGGCTGAAATCACCGGGCAGGAAGTTGCGGCCTTTCAGGCCAACCATGTATGCGCCGTCCTCATACCAGATCCGCGGCGCGCGTTCTTTCAGGTCGTCGGGGAACCGCTCGTAGAAGATGTCGTCGGCCAGCGAGATGTGGTTGTCAGCCGAGAACACCTCCGTGCCGGCGGGCAGACCGACGTTGAGATCGCGGGCGTGGGCCTGCCGATTCTTCGGCGCGCCAAAGCCTTCGGATGGGTAAAGCGTGGCAGTTGGCTGAGTGGACATCGTGTGACCTTCCATTCGAATATCTAGGCGTCCCAGGAGACGGGCAGTTCGTAGACGCCGTAGGCCAGCCGGTCGTGTTTGAAGGGAACCTCCTCGACCGGAATCGCAAGGCGCAGCGACCGAATGCGGTGGAACAGCGTGGTGAAGACGATCTGCAGCTCCGCTCGGGCGAGCTGCTGACCGACGCACTGGTGCCTGCCGTAACCGAATGCGACATTCTGGCCGGCCTTCGCGCGGTGCAGATAAAGCCGGTCAGGTTCGTCGAACACCTTCGGATCCCAGTTCGCCGGCGCAAGATCGATGATGATGCCTTCGCCCGCGCGAATGTGTTCGCCGGCGATTTCGATGTCTTCTGCGGCGACCCGGCGCTGGCCATTCTGGATGATCGACAGGTAGCGAAGCAGCTCTTCGACCGCGTTGGCGATCACCCCGGGATCGTCGGCGTCGCGAATTACGGCGAGCTCGTCCGGATTCTCCAGCAGCGCAAGCACTCCCAGTCCGATCATGTTCGCAGTCGTCTCGTGGCCGGCGATCAGCAACCCCGTGCCCAGCTGCGCCGCCTCGCGCACGGACAGCTCGCCCGCCTTGACGCGCTCGGCAAGGTCCGACACCGCGTCCTCGGCGGGGTTTTCCATCTTCGCCCGAACCAGATTGGCCAGGTACTTGGCCAGCCCCAGTGTGCCCTTCGCGTTCTCTTCGGCGGTAGCGTACCGGGCCAGCCCAACGTTCGCGTGCTGCTGGAAGAACTCGGCGTCCTCGTACGGCACCCCGAGCAGCTCGCTGATCACCAGTGACGGCACGGGCAGCGCGAGCGCGGTGACGATGTCGGCAGGCTGCGGGCCCGCCAGCATTGCGTCGATGTGGTCGTCGGTGATCTTCTGGATCGCGGGCCGCAAACCCTCAACACGCTTGAACGTGAACGGTTTTGACAGCATGCGGCGGAACCGCGTGTGCTCGTCGGCATCCGACGTGAACACCGACCTCGGGCGCTTGTGCACCGTCGCAAGCATGCCCTCGTTCCAGTGCGGGAAGCCGTCCTTGCGGTCGTCGACGCTGACGCGCGAGTCGGAGAACAGCGCCCGCGCTTCGTCGTAGCCGGTGATGAGCCACGGCGTGCTGCCGTCCCAAATCCGTACGCGTGACACCGGTTTGGTCGCACCAAGCTCCAACACCTGGGGCGGCGGAGCGAACGGGCACCCAGAAGCGCGTTCCATCGGATACTCGGGGATAGTCAGCGTGTCTGCCATTGAGTGATTCTCATTCCTCGACGTGGATGGCCTGGGCTGGACAGTCTTTGGCGGCCCGGCGAACGTTCTCCGCCTGTTCGGCCGGTGGGTTTTCATTGAGAAGGACGACGACGCCGTCCTCGTCGCGCTGGTCGAACACCTCGCTCGAGTTCAACACGCAGTTTCCCGACGAGATGCACGCGTCTTGGTCAACCCGGACTTTCATCGCACCTTCTCACCGTCAGACGCCGTGACCGGCGCCAGCCACAGCCCCACGATCGCGTCGATGAGGCCGGATCCTGCGGCGTGCCAAGTCGATTGGGGACGTGATGCCTTTTCGGTCATCGCACGTTCACGTTCGGCGCACGTGTGCATCAGCAGGTTGCGCGCCATCACATTGCGTTCGGCGTGCACCGCGTCCGGCAGATCAGGAAGGCAACGATTGATCTGATCGATCACCTTGACCAGTGACCGTGAGCTGAGTGCGTCGCGGGTGACGATCTTGTGGTAGGCGGGGTCGGCCATCGCCTGCGCCGCGAAGCGCGCGTACCAGCTCGGGCTGCCGAGTTCGGCGAGGTGATCAGTGAGTGGCCGGACCAGGCACGCCACCCATGTGCGCAACTCGGTGGAATCGCCGGCTTCATTCACCATCTGGTCACGCAGCCGCTCGATCGGGGCGCGGTGCCGGTTCTCGATCTCGCGAACCAGGTCCGTCTTGGTGCCGAAGTGGTAGCCGACCGCGGCGTTGTTGCCCTGGCCGGCGGCCTCGCTGACCTGGCGGTTCGATACCGCGTAGACGCCATGCTCGGCAAACAACCGCTCTGCTGCGGTCAGGATCGCCTCGCGGGTATTGCTGGCGCGTTCGCTTTTCAGTGCTCTCGCAGTGGTCATCGCGCCGGTCGATCCACCCTGCTCATGGCGACCAGTTCAACACGCATTGCCAATTAAGTCAAGCGACTGATTTAATTGTCGGAACCCAACGGACCGGAGAGGGACATGCCTGATTACGACTACGAGGAAATGAAGCGCGAGGCCGAGCAATACATCAAGTTCGAGAAGGACAAGAAGAACCGAATCGCCTACATCACCTTCGACCGACCGGAGGCGCAGAACTCCACCACGCTCGGGATGCGGCAGAACTACGCGGACCTGATCCACAAATGCAACGTCGATGACGACGTCAAGGTGGTCGTGATCCGCGGTGAGGGTGAGGATTTCGGCAGCGGCGGTGACCTTCCCGAACAGCGAGACATGCTGGAGAACCCGGGCATGCCGCTTCTGCATGAGCTCGCGATCAACGACGACGACGTGAAATACCCTCCCGGCGGCTCGTACCGCTACCTGTCGACGGTCACGGACTTTTACGCGAAAGCGCGCGCCGGAAACCGTCCGCTGCAAGAGCTTCGAAAGATCAGCATCATCGAAGCGAAGGGCTACTGCTACGGCTGGCACTTCTACCAGGCCGGAGATGCCGACCTCGTGATCTCTTCTGACGACGCGTTGTTCGGCCACCCCGCCTTCCGTTATGTGGGCTGGGGACCGCGGCTGTGGTGGTGGGCGGAGACAATGGGCCTGCGCAAGTTCTCCGAAATGCTGTTCACCGGACGGCCATTCAGCGCGCAAGAGATGTACGACTGCGGCTTCATCAACAGCGTCGTGCCACGCGAGAAGCTGGAAGACGAGACGCTCAAATATGCGATGGCATGTTCCCGGTCCCGCCCGACGGACACGGTCGCAGTGCAGAAAACCTTCCTCGAGCTGTACAAGCAGCACAAAGGCGAATACTTCGGAAGCCTGCTCACCGGCATGGTCGAGGGCATGCTGCCGCTGATCGCCAACGACCAGCCGAACGAAGTCGATTTAACCGAGGGCACTTTCGAGAAGGGGCTGAACAACGTCGTGAAGGACAACGACCTCAACTACCCGCCGGAGTGGCGGCTCAGCCGGTCGGGCCGGGCGCGCCCGTCTTGAGGGCGCCGACCACTCCGCCGTCGACGAGCAGGTCCGTGCCGGTGATGAACGACGCCTCAGAGCTCAACAGGAATGCGACCGCGTTCGCGATGTCGAACGGCGTTCCGACCCTGCCTGTGCCGGATGCATCGATCATAGTGCGCATGACTTGGCCGTTCTCTGACGACAGCTCTTCCTGACCCATCGGCGTCGAGATGACGCCGGGGCTAATGGAATTCAGCCGAGCGCCGCGCTTGCCCCATCGCACGCTCTCGGCATTGACCCGCAATCGGTTGGCGTACTTCGCCAGTGCGTACGCCAATCCGGGATGGGTCATCTCTTGTACGAACGGCAGCTTGAGTAGTTGGTCAACGGGCGCTGTCGCAAGGTCCTTCTGCTGATCTGAGGGAGGTTCGGGGATCATGTGCCCCGACATGCTCGAGATGACCACTCCCGCGCCGTTAGGTGCGACGACGTCGCAGAAGGTTTCGAGTATCAGCGCGACACCGTAGAGGTCGACCCGCATGATTTCTTCCGCGCTCGCCTGCACCGGCGAAAGTCCGGCTGTGTGAACGACTTCGGTGACCGGGCCTGCCGACGACGCCGCCTGCGCAAGTCCGGCAACCGATTCGGGCGAGGACACGTCGACCCGATGGGCCGCCACGTCGTATCCGTCGCTCTTCAGCCGAGAGGCCAGCGCTTCAAGGGTCTCCTCATTGAAGTCGGCGACGATGAGTTTGCGCCCGGACCCTTGTCTGCGAGAGACGGCCTCCCCCATTCCTCCAACCCCGATGACGACCACCACTCGTGCAGTCATGAACGATTTCCCTTCGGGCGGCGGCGAATTGGCGTGCCCGTAGACGTGCCTCCGTCGACCGGCAGCACCGTCCCCGTGAGGTACGCCGAGCGGTCACCGGCGAAGTACAGCGCGGCCTCGGCGACGTCGTCTGGTGTGCCCTCGCGTTCCAGGGGCCGGTTGTCTTGCATGGACTGGCGCGTGGCGGTGACGAACGCGTCTCGAGCTTCCTCGCTCAGATTCGACGCGGACGACGCAAGGATCGGCGTGGGGATGCTGCCGGGCGCAAGGCAGTTCACCCGAATGTCATAGGGCGCCAACTCAAGTGCGACGCACTTCGAAAAGAAGAGCACCGCTGCCTTGGAGGCCCGATACGTCATCACTCCACCGCCGGCCTGGATCCCGCCGATCGACGACACGTTGATGATCGATCCGCCGCCCGCCCTCGACATGTGCTTGGCGGCCTCACGCGTACCCAGCATGACGCCGAGCAGGTTGATTGACATCACCTGTCCGAAGTCGGCGAGGTCGTCGTGCAGGAAGCTCCTGTGCATCGCGCTGGAGACGCCGGCGTTGTTGACCATCACGTGCAGGCCGCCGAACTCGTTGACGGCGGTGCTGATCAGATCGCTTACCTGCTGAGCGTCTGCGACGTCAACCCGCTTGAACAAGGCACCGCAGGCCGCTGCAATCTGCTTGCCGCGCTGCTCATCACGGTCGCCGAGCACCACGTGAGCGCCTTCGGAGACGAACTTCTCGACGGTCGCCTGCCCGAGTCCTGATGCGCCGCCGGTGATGATCGCAACCTTGCCGGCGAGTTCGTTCGTCATGGCGCCACCCCTTCACGCCGAAATCGACGTTTCGCACGAAAAGTTCGAGTGGCGGCGTGCAAAACGTCGATCTCGCCGAAGAACTCGAGAAGCAGTGCGTTGACCGCCTCGGGTTTTTCCGTTTGCGGGCAGTGGCCCGCCTGCTCGACGACAGTGGAACGCGCGCCTGGAATCTGCGCGGCGATCGCGGCGGCCCAACCGTGGGGAAGCAGTTTGTCGCATGCGCCTTCGACGACAAGCGTCGGCACCTGGATGCGCTCATAGCACCGTGTGCTCGACGGAGCCGGCGGGGGTTCAAGGCCCGGCCGCCGGAACCTGGCTGCTGCCAACGACTCCCACGCACCTGGGGCGATGCTCGACTCGTAGCGACGACGAACGTAGACGTCGTCGGCCGGAAATTCCGAAGAGTGGAAGAGCGCCTCGACGATCCTGCGCATCGCGGGCAGGGTGGCGTCGTAGTCGTAGAGCGCCTGCACGTGAGCGTTGCGCTGGATCTCGCCACCGCCGCAGATCGTCACCATACTGCGGACAGGTAGTACCGGTGCGTCTGACGTTGCGTCGACGAGCAGGTTGATGGCTCCCATCGAGTTGCCGACGAAATGCGCTGACTCAATGCCTAATTCGGTGCAGAACCGGGCGATGTGCCGAATCCGCAGGCCGCGGCCGTCGGTGAAGTCGACGACCTTCGCCGAGTGCCCGAACCCCAGCATGTCGGGCGCCAGCACGCGGTACTGCTCGGCCAGGGCGCCGATGTTGTGCTCCCAGCCGAGTTCCGCGCAGGCACCGAACTCGCCGCCGTGCAGCAGCACCACGGGATCACCTTGACCGGCTTCGAGGTAGCTGGTGACAAGGCCGTCGACGAGAATCGACTTGCGGCGGGCGTCCACAGTCAGGCCGCTCCGCCCGCGGACCGCGCGAACGTGAGCACCTGCGTCGCCATCAGCTCGAGCTGACTCTTCGTCGACTCATCGGTCAGTTCGCCGCTTTCGTCGAAGATCTGGTCTGCGGAGTTGATCGCCACCCCCAGCGGTGTCGGCCACGCTCGCAGCGCGTGTCCGATGCTGCGCAGGTGGGTGAGCGTGCCGACCGCGGCTTGCCACCCGTACGCGCATGTGATGCAGCCGAACGGTGTGTTGTCCAAATAAACCCGGGGGTCTTCGCGCAGGTCTTCGAAGTAATCGAGTGCATTCTTGATAAGTCCGGAGACGCTGCCGTGATAACCGGGCGACGCCACCACGACGGCGTCGGCGTCGCGCAGAGCGCTGACCAGTTGCGCCGCCTTCGGTGTGCGCTCGAGTTCGTGCGGTGCGTACATCGGCAAGTCGATGTCCTTGCCGCAGAACAGGATCGTCCGACCACCCTGGCGCTCCACCGACGCCATGCAGTAGCGCAAGGCCCGTTCGGTCGACGAGTTCTCGCGCAGCGTTCCGCCGAGTCCGACGACGAGCGGCCTGGTTCGAGTCATCATCACCTACTTGATTGCAATCGGATTCAGCGGGGACCCCACCGCGCCGGTCACCCGCAACGGCGGTGCGACAAGCTGGAATTCGTACACTCCGTCGGTCGCGCAGTCCTCAGCGAGCGCGGTGAGATCCCAGTACTCGCCCAGCATCAGACCCATGTCCCGCAGGCACAGCATGTGCATCGGCAGGAATACGCCGTCGATGCCCGACACCGGATCTTCGACCATCAGGTTGTCGGCGGCCACCGCAGCGACTTCGTGCTCGTGCAGCCATGCCGCGCACCGCCACTCCAGACCCGCGCCGGGCTCGCTGCCGTCGCCGCTTTCCAAAAAGCGTGCCCACCAACCGGTTCGGACCAACACGATATCTCCGCGTCCGATTGTCACGCCCTGAGTCCGTGCCGCCTCGTCGAGTTCCTCGGGTGTGATCGGGTTGCCGAGTTCACAGAACGTCTCGGCACCGCGCAGCGCGACGATGTCGAGCAGCACACCGCGTGAGGTGATGCCCTTGCTGTCGACCTTGTCGATTCCGCAGTGGAACGCGCCGAGACTCGTTACCGAGCTGGCGGGAAATCCGTTGTAGAGCTTGTCGTCGTAGTAGACGTGCGACAGCGCATCCCACTGCGTGGCGGCCTGCAACGGCATGATGATCACGTCGTCGTTGAACCGCATCGGGCCGTTCTCGAAGTATTCGCTCAGCTGGCCGGCGGCCGGATTCTGCAGCCACTTCGGGCCGTACTGGATCAACGTGCTGGCGTCGCCGCCGTCGATGGTCATGATGTGCAGCGGGTTCTGCCGGAAGTGGAACGCGCCCTGTGGCCCCGATGATCCGAAGTCCACACCGAGCGGAAACACCTTGCCGTGCTTGACCAGACTCGCGGCTTCGCGCACTTTTTCCGACGTAATGAAGTTCAGGGTTCCGAGTTCGTCGGCGTCGCCCCAGCGTCCCCAGTTGCGCACGTCGTCGGCAACGCGCTGAAATTCGGTCAGACTCGCCATGATTGGTCGTCTCCCTGCAGGCTGCTGGCGATCTTAGCCCCGACGTTGCCACCGTCGACCCACAGCACCTGGCCGGTGATGTATCCGGCGGCCTTGCTGTTCAGGAAGACCAGCGGAGCGGCCTGCTCAGCGGGTTCGGACACGCGTCCCAATGGCTTCGGAATCGTGTCGAGGTAGTCCTGCCCGTACGCCGAACGGAGCTGGTCCAGGATCGGAGTCTCGGTCACGCCGGGGGCCGTGCAGTTGATCCGAATGCCGCGGGCCCCCAACGGCACCGCGTTTTTCATGCAATACAGGATGATCGCTTCCTTGCTCAGCCGGTAACCACCGTCGGCGAGTGCGTCGGGGTGGCGGTGGCACCACTCGACACCATCGTCGAAGGTCTCGGTGTTCACTAGCCCGGCCGTCGTGCCCTTGTTCTCCAGATAGCCCGACGCGGCCAGTGACGAGACGCAGGCGATCGACGCGCCGGGATTCATGGCCGGCGCCAGCGCCTCAGTGAGGTGGCGCATGCCGAGGAAGTTGATGGTGACCACCAGTAGCGGATCGCCGATTCCCGACGACACCCCGGCCACGTTGAACAGCGAATCGACATGACCTGCGGTGGCCGCGCACGCCTGGTCGATCGACGCCCGATCCCCGAGGTCGACCTCGTGAAACTCCTTGAGCTGCAACGCCGGAGGTCGCTTGTCCAGGCCGACCACCTCGGCGCCGAATTCTGTGAGCTGAGCCGCGACGTGCTCACCGATTCCCGACGCACAGCCGGTGACGACGACGCGCTTGCCGTCGTAGCGCCAAAGCTCGTCGATCCCCATGATTACGTGCGGTCCGCCTCCGGGTTCCTGCTCGTCCACCCTTCCCCAGACTTCAGTTTGGCAGCCGCCGCCTCGATACCGGCGTTCATCTCCTCCATGGCCAGCGACACCTCGTTGGCGGTGTAGTTCTCCCGGCCGGTGGGCAGGCCGCCGAACGCGTAGGTTTCGTCGAACGCGGGCGCCTTCGACGCGGGCCGGCGCGCCTCGACCTTCTCGATGATCGGCTCCATCCGCTTGGCCTTCTCTGCGACCGCCTTCTCGTCACGTTCGATGAACTCGGGCAGGACCTCCTTGCCCATCAGCTCGATCGACTCCATCGTCGCTTCGTGGCTGCGCGGGGTCAGCAGCAGTATGAGTTCGTCGACACCGCTCTCTTCATAGCCGCGCAGGAACTCACGCACCGTCGCCGGGCTGCCGATCGGGCCACGGCCGGGCCCGTAGATGATGCTCGGGTCCTTCTCGATCTCCTCGAGGTGCCGCTTCCACACACCGGTCCGCCCCGGAGTGTGCATGCCCGTCATGTAGTAGTGCATGATGCCGAACGCGAAGAATCCGCCACCCATTCCGAGCCGTTTGATGGCCTGGTCGTCGGTGGGCGCCACCATCATCGACAGGTCGCCGCCGATGGCCAGGATATTCGGATTCACCTGCGGCACAACGGGAACACAGGTCTCTTCGAACTGCTTGTAGTAGCCGTTGACTCGTTCGGTGAGCGGACCCGGACCGGTGTAGGCAAAGCTCAACGCGCCGAGACCCCGCTCCGCAGCCATTTGCACCGACGCGGGACGCGTGCACGCCACCCACACCGGCGGGTGCGGCTTCTGCAGCGGCTTGGGAACCACGTTGCGCGGTGGCATTTCGACGTGCTGGCCTTTGAAGCCGGTGAACGGTTCTTCGATCATGCAGCGGATCGATACTTCGAGCGCTTCTTCCCACATGGTCCGCTTGTCGGCCGGATCGATGCCGAACCCGCCAAGCTCGCCGACCGATGACGACTCGCCGGTGCCGAACTCCACCCGGCCGTTGGAGATCAGATCCAGGGTCGCGATCCGCTCGGCCACCCGAGCCGGATGGTTGACCACCGGCGGTAAGTGCATGATGCCGAAGCCCAGCCGAATGTCGTTGGTGCGCTGGCTCGCTGCGGCGAGGAAGATCTCCGGTGCCGTCGAGTGACAGTACTCCTCGAGGAAGTGGTGTTCGGTCAGCCAGACGGTGGAGAAGCCGGCCTTGTCGGCGGCCTCCACTTCGTCGAGCCCGTCCTGGAAGAGCTGGTGCTCGTCGTCCGGCTCCCACGGCCGCGGCAATGGGAACTCGTAGAACAGCGAGATTTTCATTTCGTTACCTTCCGATGTGAATCAACTCTGGCAGCAATGTGCCGTGCCGCCACGTAGCCGAACGTCATCGCCGGACCGATGGTGGCTCCGGCGCCTGCATAGCTGCGTCCCATCACCGCGGCCGACGCATTGCCCACGGCGTAAAGGTTTTTCACCACACTGTCGTCGCTGCGCAAGACGCGCGCGTACTCGTCCGTGCGCAGCCCCCCCGACGTACCGAGGTCGCCGAGGATGATCTGGAACGCGTAGTACGGCGGCTTCGTCAGCGGATGCAGGTTCGGGTTGGGCAGCGTCGGGTCGCCGTAGTAGTTGTCGTACGCGGAGTCGCCGCGGTTGAAGTCGTCGTCGTGCCCGTTGCGAGCGAGCTCGTTGAACCGTTCCGCGGTGCGCCGCAGGTTGGCGGCAGGCACGCCGATCTTGTCCGCAAGCTCCTCGAAACTGTTACCCTCTTGCACCACACCGGATTCCAGCCACGCCCGCGGCACCTTCCACCCGGTCGGGACCGGCGCGAACGGCACTTTGGGAATCGGCAGGTGACCCGCGACGACGTAACGGTGGAATGAGCGGATATCGGTGATCAGCCAGCACGGGATGTGCGTGACGCCGGAGCGCTGGCCCTCGATCATCGCGTGCGCGAAGTCCATGTACGGCGCGGCCTCGTTGATGAATCGCTTGCCCTCGCCGTTGACGACGAACTGCGACGGCATCATCCGTTCGTTGAGCATGAATTGCAACCGGCCGTCGGGCCATTGGGTCGCGGGGAACCACCACGCCTCGTCGAGCAGCTCGGTGCAACCGCCGACCTTCTCCCCCGCTCGGATTCCGTCGCCCACGGCCAGCGGATTGCCGAAGCTCCAATCCTTTTCGAGCTCGGGCAGATATTGCCGCCGCCACGCCAAGTCGTGATCGAAGCCGCCCGTCGCCAGGATCACCCCGCGCCTCGCGCCGATGCGTATCCCCGTGCCGTTCCGTTCGACGACCGCGCCGTTGACTGTACCGTCGGTGTCGGCGATCAACTCCGTCATCGGCGAGTCGAGCCACAGCGGGATGTCCCGCTCCCTCATCGCAAGCCGCAGCCGCGCCGCCAGTGACTGGCCGATGGCGGCCATCCGGTCACCGAACACGCGTGCCCGGAACATCCGCCAGATCAACTTCGCAAGCACCGCTTTGC
This sequence comes from Mycobacterium sp., assembly GCA_035651275.1. GTDB lineage: Bacteria > Actinomycetota > Actinomycetes > Mycobacteriales > Mycobacteriaceae > Mycobacterium. Next base: position 15,951 of record DASRFZ010000022.1, read on the forward strand.
CGCGCCAGTTCTGCCGAACTTGGTAGAACAGCCGAAGGTCTTTGGGCCCCAGCCAGATTCCCTTCGGGGCGAGCGCCAGCGGCTGCAGCAGTCTCTGTTCGTCGTCACCGAGCAAGCGCAGGTCGATCGCCGGCACATTGATCGTGCTTCCGCGTTCGCACCCGCCGGGCAATTCCGGATAGTAGTCGGCATAGCCGGGCTTCCAGACGAACTCGAACCACGGGCTGGTCTTCTCGAGGAATTCCATCATCTTCGGTGCAGCCTCGACGTACTGCCGCAGCCGTGCGTCGGTGACGAGACCGCCGGTGATCAATCGCAGATACTCGAAAACCTCGTCAGGGGAAGGCACGAATCCCGCCCGCCGCTGTGCGGGCGCACCGGGAACCCAGATGCCTCCGCCCGACAGCGCGGTGGATCCGCCGAAGTGCGAACCTTTTTCGACGACGAGCGTGTCGAGGCCGGCAGCGTCGGCGGCCAGCGCCGCGGTCATACCTCCGCCGCCGGAGCCGACTACCAACACGTCGACGACGTGGTCGAAGCTCATGGGGTGGGCCTCGCGGTCCTGACGGCAAAACCGGCGATCAACTCGGGCGCCGCGCGATAGAAGCGGGATCCGGTCTCGTAGGCGCCCCGGGTCGCCAGTGCGCTGAAAGCGGCTAGCCAGGTGCGAATTTCGTGCGCGGAATTGCCGCCGGCAGTTGCGATCTCGTCGTTCGACCAACCATCGACCGCGGTGAGGTCACCTCGGTCAAGAATGTCGAGAAGCCGCTGGTCCCATTCGGGGTTCAACGCCTGCATCGGACCCTGCCCCTGCGCGAAGTGCTGCGCCGCATCCCTTACGAAGACCTCGCGCGCCTGCCGTTGTTCGGAGCTCATCGGCTCTCCGTGAACGATCCGGCCGCGGGCGGCAGAGGGAACAGTCGCCAGCGTGGGCACCGGCGGATCGTGGGACAGGCCACCGGATCCCAGCAGCAGTACCCGCTTGTCTAATGTCGCCGCGAAGCGGCCCACGGCTGCACCGAGCACGCGGGATCTCTTCAGCGGACCTAACGGTGTCGCGACCGAATTGATGAAGACAGGAACCACGGGACGTGCTGCGGCGTCACCGAAGAGAATCTGCAACGGTTGGACGGTGCCGTGGTCGACTTCCATGCTCGCCGAGATCGCGATGTCGACGCCCGCGTCGAGAACCGCTTGCGCACAGTCGGTGGCGATGTCTTCGGCCACGTTGAGCGGACCGGACTGCGTGCCGAAGTCCCCGACACCGAGGGCGCTGGTGCCGATGCAGAACGGCGGCATCAAGCGGTAGAAGAAGCCGTTGTAGTGGTCGGGTGAGAAGGTCACGACGAGCTCTGGGTCGAACTCGCGCACGAACTCTCGCGCCTTTGCTAACGCGCCGTCGATCTCGTCAAGGAGACCCTGCGACGGTCCCGGAAGGTTCAATAGCGGGCTGTGGGACATACAGCACAGAGCCAGTGTCGCCATCGGAACGTGAGCCTCCTTCCTGCGTGAGACAAAGAACTTTGAACAGTGACGCGCTTGTCTCCGATGCGCGCTGGGCGATGCACGCGCCGGCGATGCAGCGGTCGGGCCGCAAGAACAACACGGATTCGGTGTGCGCGTCGAACCATGCCTTCAGGTCGCCGGTGCGGTCGCCGACGATCAGCACGTCGGCGTCATCATGGCCGGTCCAGTGCAGCTGGGTAATAGGCCGGGCCTCGACGAAGTTCGCGTCCAATGCCTTCCAGCGCTCGAATATGTCGGGACTCAGCAGCGCGTGCGGGTTGTTGTTCCAGCACAGAACGGCGAATCCGGTGCCGAGTACGTCGTCGAGGAGCACGTCGTCGCGGTCCCTGGTGTCCACACGGGGCTGGACGAACAGCGTGCCCACAGGGGAAGTCTCCGAACGGTGCTCACCGTGGAAGACGGCACCCTGCTCGTACCGCGGCATCGGCTTGAATCGCATCTCCAGCACGTAACGCTTGAGCGTAGGTACGACCGAGGCGGAGCGAATCACCCTGTCCCGCAACGATGCAACCCGCCGGTTCGTCGGTGAGATCACCCGGCCCACCATCGTGGACAAGTCGATCATCGCTCGGGCGTGCTTGCGGCGCTCCACGTCGTAGGTGTCGAGCAACGCGTCGTCGGCCCGCCCGTTGACGACTGCGGCGAGCTTCCAGCCCAGGTTCGCCGCATCGCGGATACCGCTGTTGTAACCCTGGCCCTGCCACACCGGCATCAGGTGCGCGGCGTCGCCGGCAAGCAGCATCCTGCCGCTGCGGAACGCGCCCGCGATCCGAGAGTGGTGGGTGTACAGCCGGTGCCGGATCACGTCCACGCGCTCCGGATGCGGAACGAGCAGCCCCAGCATGCGGGTGATGAAGGCCGGGTCTTCGGCGAGTTCGTCGGACTCGTCGGCGTGAATCATGAACTCGAACCGCCGAATTCCGTGTGCAATCGAGATCGATGCATACGGCCGGGCGGGGTCGGCGCCCACCTCGCTGTTCGGATGGCCCAGCGGGTCGTTCGCGACGTCGACCACCAGCCAGCGCGTGGAGGAGGTGGTCCCGTCGAACGACACACCCATCACCCGTCGGGTCGCGCTGCGTCCGCCGTCGCACCCAACCAGATAGCGAGCCGTCACGCTCGAGTTGTCGGCGAGTTCTACGGTGACGGCGTCCGTACTCTCTGAGCATCCGTCCATCCGGCGGCCCCACCGCACCTCGACGTGCTCGAAACGGTCCAGGCCCCTCAGCAATTCGGCATCGACCAACGGCTGGACGAAGCCGTTTCGCTTCGGCCACCCGAACTGCGCGTCCGGCGGAGCCATCTCGGCGAGCAGCCGGCGTTTGGCGTCGAAGAACCGCAAGATCTGGTTCGGGACTGTGTGCGGCAGGATCTCCTTCACGAGCCCGATCGCCTGGAATGTGCGCAGCGCCTCGTCGTCGAGTCCGACCCCGCGGGGGTAGTCGATCAGCGTGTCGCGTTCGTCTGCCACCAGGGTCCGAACACCTTGCAGGCCAAGGATGTTCGCGAGCGTGAGCCCCACCGGGCCGGCGCCGACGATGACGACCTGGAAATCGGTCATGCCCGGCCCAGCAGGAAGTCGATGTGCAATCGGTTGAATGTCTTGGCGTCCTCGTACTGCGGCCAGTGCCCGCACCCTTCCATCACTTCGAACCGCGCACCCGGAATCATCGACGCGATCCGGCGCCCCTCGGTCACGTCGGCGGTGGGGTCGTCACTCGTCCACAGCACCAGTGTCGGCGCAATGATCGCTCCGTACTCGTCGGGGCCGAGAAGATTGCGCGCACGGATCTGCGGATCCTGCAACGCCATGATGTCGCGCATCGCCGCGACGAATCCGGGCTGGCGGTACACCCGCTGCCGGCTCGCGACGAGATCGTCGTAATCCTTTGTCTTGTCTGCCATTAGCCATTTCATGCGCGCCTGCACAGTTTCCCACGTCGGGTTCTCGGCCGCAGCCATCGATAACGTGATGATCCGCTTCATCACTTCCGGGTCGGCCTGCGAACCGCCCGCGGTGTTGAGCACCAGTCGATCGACTCGGTCCGCGTGATCGACGGCGGCGCGCGCAGCCACCCAGCCGCCCAATGACTCACCGCTGACACTGGCCTTCTCGGCGCCGATCGCGTCGAGCACCGCCATCAAATGCCCGACATAGTGCGGGATTTCGAGCGGATGGCCAGGCTTGTCGGTGTAACCGTGGCCGAGCATGTCGATAGACCACGTCCAGAAGTGCTCGGCGTGCGCTTCCAAGTTGCGGACGTACGCCTCCGCATGGCCGCCGGATCCATGCAGCAACAGCAACACCGGACTATTCGGGTCGCCGGCGCGCAAAAATCGAGTGCGCACACCGGCCGCATCGAGGTAGCCCTGGGAGAACGCGACGCCCTGGAGATCGCTCCAGATGCTCTCGTAGTCGGGCACTGCCCACCTCGCCTCGGTGTGTGCTAATATCGCACACTGATGTGCACTATCTCTAGAGCATTGCTCTCACCAGGGCTTGTGTCAAGCGACCCATGACAGACACGAAACCCGATGTCAACCTCCCACCAGGGTCGCAGACCCTGGCCAGGGGCCTGACCGTGCTCGAGGCCGTCGCCGCGGCCCCGCGAGGAGTCACCGTGCAGGAGGTTGCCCAACGCATCGGGGTGCACCGCACAATCGCCTACCGGCTGCTGGCCACGCTGGCCCACTTCCGGCTGGTGGCCAAGGGTGAAGATGGACGGTATCGATCCGCGTCCGGCCTCGCGGTCCTCGGTGCGTCGTTCGACAACAACCTCCGCCAGCTCAGCCTGCCGACCCTTCGAGATCTTGCCGACGAGCTCGGCACCACCGTGTCTCTTCTTGTCGCCGAAGGCGACCAGCAGGTGGCGATCGCGGTGATCGTGCCGACCCGCGTGTCCTACCAACTGTCCTTTCATGAGGGCAGCCGCTACCCGCTGAGCCGCGGCGCAGCCGGCGTCGCCTTGCTCGCCAGCATGCCGCCGCGTCCCGATGAGCGGGATCTGGTGCCGCAGACCAGAAAACAGGGCTGGGTGATCACCTACGGGGAGATCGAACCGAACACATACGGTTTGGCCGTACCGGTCCGCCGCCGACCCCCGTCACCGCCGACGTGCATCAACTTGATCTCCCATCGCGAGGACGTCGTGAAGCGGGGACGGGACGCGGTCGTGCGGGCGGCTGAGCAACTGTCCACGATTCTGAGCTGAGGTACGGATGCAGTGGGATCATGAGACCGATGTCGTCGTATTAGGCAGCGGGGCAGCGGGTTTGACGGCGGCGCTGGCGGCGGTTGTGGACGGCGCATCGGTCGAGGTCTACGAAAAGGCGCCGACTGTCGGCGGGACGACAGCGGTGTCGGGCGGCATCGTCTGGATTCCGGCACACCGCCGGATGCCCGGCGAAGAGCTCACCGTCGAAGACGCGATGAACTATCTGCGCGCGCAGTCGTTCGGTGCCATGGACGAAGATCTTGTCGAAACGTTCGTGCGCACTGGGCCGATCATGCTCGACTTCGTCGAAGGGCACAGCGAGATCAGGTTCGAGATCGCCGAGGGCTTCCCCGATTACAAACCCGAGCTTCCCGGCGGACGGCCGGGTGGAGGCCGATCCCTCAACGCGGCTCCGTACGACCTCTCGCGGCTCGGCGAGTGGGCCGAGAAAATCACGTCGTTTCCACCCGATTTCAGCAACGTCGGGATCGACGCCGAAACCCGGGCGCGCATCCACGCATCCGTCGACGACGCGTCGGTGTGCGTCGCCGGGACGGCACTCATCGCCGGACTGCTCAAGGGTCTTCTCGACGCCGGAGTTGTCCTGCAAACCAGTTCGCGGGCAACAGAACTCGTCGCCGACTCGGGCACGATTGTCGGTGTGAGATTCGCCGACGGTCGTAGCGTTGGTGCCCGCCGCGGAGTAATCCTCGGGACTGGTGGCTTCGAGTGGGACGACGCGCTCGTCGGCGCGTTTCTGCGCGGCCCTATGCACGGGGCGGTGTCGCCGCCCAACAACGCCGGCGACGGACTGCGGATGGCGATGGCGCACGGCGCCGATCTCGCCAACATGGGCGAGGCGTGGTGGGTGCCGATCGTGCAGATCCCCGGCGACACGATCGACGGAAAACCGCGCAGTCGCAGTGTGCGGCTCGAGCGCACGCGGCCGCGCAGCGTCATCGTCAACCGCGCGGGTCGCCGCTTCGTCAACGAGGCAGGCGAATACAACTCGATGGCGGGCGCGTTCCACTACCTCGACCCTCGCGAGGGTTACGTGAACGATCCGGCGTGGATCGTGTTCGATTCGCTTCACCTCAAGCGGTACGGCTTTCTCGGTGTGGCGCCTTCAGATCCGGTACCCGAGTGGTTCAACGGTTCGGGTGATCTCGCCGAACTCGGCGCGAAGACGGGTATCGACCCCGACGGTCTTGCGAGGACTCTCGAGAATTGGAATCACAATGTCGCTCACGACGTCGACCCCGATTTCGGACGCGGCTCGAGCGCTTACGACGGCTATTGGGGCGACGACCGCGCAACCACCGACGCCGAAAAGACGTTGGGCCCCATCGATACTCCGCCGTACTACGCGGTTCCGGTGGCGGTGGGAGCGATGGGCACCAAGGGCGGTCCGCGAACGGATCGCGACGGTCGAGTGCTTCATGTCAGCGGCAGGCCTATCCCCGGCTTGTACGCAGCCGGCAATGCGATGGCCGGCGTCACGGGCAAGGCATACGGCGGTGCCGGTGGAACGCTGGGTCCGGCAATGGTTTTCGGCTTCCGCGCCGGGCATGCGGTGGCCACGGGGACGTCCGCGCATCAGGCCTGAACGCTTGACAGGCAAGTAGCGACTTGCATAAGATTTTCGCGTGTGGGTGACGTATTCAAGGCCTTGGCCGATCCCACGCGCCGCACGATCCTCGACGAGTTGACCGACCGCAACGGGCAGACTCTCTTCGAGATTTGCGCACGCCTGTCGACCAAGCACGGGCTGGGCTCGTCAAGACAGGCGATCTCGCAGCACCTCGACGTCCTCGAGGACGCCGGCCTGGTCGAGACACGTCGCGAGGGCCGGTACAAGTTCCACTACATCGACACCGCACCGCTCGAACCGATCGTTGAGCGGTGGCTCAAGAAGGCCGGTTCCGGCCGGGAGGGATCACGATGAAAATCAACCTGAGCAGTGTGCTCGTCGACGACCAGGAAAAGGCGCTTCGGTTCTACACCGAGGTTCTCGGCTTCCAGAAGCGGACCGACGTTCCTCGAACCCGATGCGCATCCGGCGGCCAAACCCTTCAAGGAAGCGCTTGTCGCCGACGGCATTCCGTTCACATCCTTCGCCGTCGACGATGTGCAATCGGAGTATGAGCGACTGCGTGGGCTGGGCGTGCGCTTCACGCAGGAGCCCACCGATATGGGTCCGGTAACCACCGCGGTCCTAGACGATACGTGCGGCAATCTGATCCAGATCGCCCACCACGCCTAACGCCGCTACCCGACCGCGCTGCCGATGAAATAGCATCCGAGCAGGCTCACGGCGATGATCGCGATCCATGCATCGGTGAGGCGGCACAGCAGGGCGGGCGCCTTCCGCACCTCCATGAATTCGCGAAAGATGATGCGCACCTTGACAAGTGCGATCATCACTGCGCTCGCTGTCACGACGGCACTTGGCCTAAGGATACCGTCGTGGTCGACCGTCCGGTCCATCCAGAAATATCCGACGGTGATCGCCGACAGGACCAGCCACACGACGAGCAACCTGTTGTTCACTCCTGATTTCACCGATCACCTCACGACGTAGAGCATGGCGAAGATGAGCACCCACAAGAAGTCGACAGTGTGCCAATAGGTGGCGCCTGTTTCGACGAGTTCCTGGGATCTGCGGGCCGGACTCCGCAGCTGATAGATGATGACTCCCAGTGCCACGAAACCGATTAGCACGTGCAGGCAATGAATCGCGGTCAAGAAGTAGTAGTGCATGAAGAACTCGTTCGTGGAGAACCCGAACCCCGACCGGATCACTTTGGCCCATTCAAAGATCTTCGACCCGAGGAACACGAAGCCCAGCGCCGTAGCGAGGTACGCATTAGTCGAGGCTGATGCAAACCGTCCGTCGCGGGAAGCCTGCACGCAACGCGCTACCGCCCACGAGCTCGCCAACAAGACAATGGTGTTGAAAATGCCGATGCGCAGGCTCAAGTGAGCCTGAGACTGGAGATACAGCTGCGGGCTGGCCGTCCGAAAGATCAGATACACAGCGAAGTAGCTTGTGAAGACCAGCGTCTCGAACAGGACGAACGCCCACATGTCCGGCTGCCCGGGCACAAACTTCATCGACTTGTCCGTCATGAGGCGGAGCTCGCCATAGTCGACGGAACGGACTCCTGGTCCGGCGCAGAATCAGGCAGGGGTCCGTCACCGAAGTCCTCACGCTGAATCATCTTGCGCAGCTGCATGAGAAACACACCCGTGTAGATGCCGAATACCACCATGTCGATCCACCAGGCGATCAGCCCGTTCCACGCCAGAACACCGTGCTTGAATATCCAGGCCGGCGATACGACCACCTCGGTGAGCGCGTTGCAGAGGTTCAGGTAGCCGAACCATTTAGGGAACACCCCGTTCTTGTCGATCAGGATCGCGAGCATCCACACCAACGAGCCGATCAGGAAGACGCCCATCGTCCCCACGAACGACAAGAACGCGAAATCGTAGAGCCAGCTGGTCAATTCGGGATCGCGATCGGGCCGCATCGCGCCGACCGTCAGCACGATACACATCAGGAGCATGCCAGGGATCGCGCTCAGCGAGTAGAGGACAAGGTAGGAATATCCGAACGCGCGGCTGACCGACATCCGGCGCATCGAGTAGGCGATCAGCGCGTTTTGCGGCGCCGTCATGCCGGTGATGAGGAACATGATGCCGAAGCCGAAAAGAAGCCCGAAGTGGTGATCGTGGAACCATTGCGCGACCCTCGAAGCGTCCCAGCCAGGATCCGGCGGCGGCTGGGTGCGCGTGAGCACAAAGAACACCACGCCGAACAGCTGATAGAACACGACCGTCGTCCACCAGGCGAACCACAATTCGCGCCTGCCGTTCATACCGGCTCTTCCGCGCGTTGGTGTCGAATAGCTTGGCCCAGAACGAGTCCCATCACAATGATCCAGAGACCGATGGCAATGTTCTTGACCCAGAACGGCAGGAGCCCATCCCAGGCCATCACGCCGTGCAACGCCAGACCGGTGAATGCCGCAGGTGCCAACGCGGCCGCGATAGCGAGATTGAAGTACGCGACCCACGGCTTGAACACCTTGTGCGGCTGGCGATCCCAGTAGATCGCGAGCGCGATCAGCAAGCTCTGCATGATCAGATACGGCACCTGCACCGTGAAGGTTACCCACGCCAGATCGTTGAACATCTGGGTCAGTTCCGGCGCCCGCTCCGGCCGGAAGGCGGCCAGTAGCCAGAAGAGATCGGCGAGCAAGAAAATCACCGGACCGCCCGCCGCGCACGCGAGCATGCAGTAGGCCAATATCGGGGTCCGCAAAGCCATTCTGCGCATCTGCATCACGATCAACATCAGGATCGGGATGAGGCACACACAGAACCAGTTGAACAAGATCATGCTGTAACGGATGCGCGGCAAGTTCTGGGGATCCCGGTAGAACTCGGCAACTTGATTCGCCGACATCGTGGGCGACATCGGAGGGATGAAGCCAGGGAACAAGAAGAACGCGGAAATCCAGATGATTGCGGCTGCGGGCAGCGTCCAGAACAGGATCAATTCACCGTTGGTTCGTCTCATGGTCCGTATCCTCACCTGGGTAGCCGAGCGGCTAGCTGGCTAGGCTAGCCAGTTGGCTAGGGCGCGTCAATAGCCGATCGGCTACTCTGATCGGGTGGTGTCTGCCGAGCCGACAGTCCGGTTGACGGGCGCGCCGCGGTCGGCCGCGCAGACGCGCGTGCTCGACGCGGCCCTGGAGTTGATCTCGGCGCACGGCGTCAGCGGTACGTCGCTACAGATGATCGCCGATGCCGTCGGCGTCACGAAAGCCGCTGTCTACCACCAATTCAAGACGAAGGACGAGATCGTCATCGCGCTCACCGAGCGAGAACTCGACCGACTGGCGGACGCTTTGGAGGCGGCCGAAGCCGAGGAGGATCGGGTGCGGGCGCGGGAGGTGCTGCTGACCTGCGTGGTGGATCTCGCGATCGAACGTCGGGGCGCGGTGAGCACGTTGCAGTTCGATCCGGTGATCGTGCGGTTGCTGGCCGAGCACAAGCCTTTCGAGCAGTTCATCAGCCGGTTGTATGGGGCGTTGCTCGGTGACGGGACGGGCGCGGCGGCACGGGTTGAGGCGGCGATGCTGTCCGGCGTGATCAGCACGGCGGTGATGCATCCGCTGGTCGCCGACATCGACGACGACGAGTTGCGGGAACACGTGTTGCGCTACATGCGGCGGCTGGTCGACCTGCCCGAGTAGGCGGCCAAATTCGTGCGTCGGGTTCTGAGGGCCTGCGCGCAGGGTGCCATCGCGTCGCCGATAACGATCACCGAGCCGGACCGTCGTCACGCTCCGAGCGCAGCGGACGTCACGGCGACAAGCCTTAGCCGACGCTACCGGGATTTACTGGGGCAGTCGGAATCACCGGGGCCGGAGGGGCCTGCATGTTGGGCGGTGTGACTCGTTGCGGGGGCTGACCGGGACCGATCGGCGAGCTAGCTTCCCCCGGCGGCGCTTGGCAACTGCCGCCGGAGCCCCACATTCCGCCCGTCGACCAGCAGCAGTGGATGTACCAGTCCAACTTGTCGCTGTCGGTGGAATACGGTGGGTGGTTTTTCAGGCAGCTGTCGTACGCGCCGATATCCCATTCCCCACTGTTGCTGCCCCCGTTGTTGGGGTCGGCAGCAGCGATGCTGGGGAATCCGATCCCGATGGTGAGGTATCCGACTGCGATTGCGCCCGAGGCGACAAGCGTCGCCAGACGGGTGGTGGCTAGGCTGAAATTCTTCATGAGGCGTCCCGTGGCTCGTGTAGTGGCCGTGACGCCAGTCCCCGGCGGACGAAGGGTCGCTACCTGGTTAGATACTGAGCACACAGCATCCGCTCAATGTCTCGACAGGTCAAGCCCGCGCTTAGAGCGCTCCGAATGCCGTTTGCCACTAAGGTGGGCGCATACCCGTCACCGTTACTTGTCGGCCGGCGGTGACGACTCCGAATCGTCGTACGGCACATCGGGTTCGAACTCGTCGGGCTCTAACTCGCCTGACGCATGGCGGGTTTCCTCAGCGCCGTTGTCCGCGGCGCGGTCAGGACCTGGCCCCGCGCCCGGCTGCCGCCGATTCCGGAACCATTCCTGGCCGAGCAGGAAAAGGCCCACGAGAGCGACGACGATGACGATGATCGCGACGATCGTGTTATCGGTCAGTACTGCGGCGGCCAGCAGCACGATCCCGACGACGGCGACGGCGAGGACGACGGTCAACATCTCTTATGAGTACCCCCACGGGCTTCAGATGACACGCGACTTGTGCCCTTCCCAGTACCGCTCGCGCAGCAGCCGCTTGTACAGCTTGCCGTTCGGATCGCGCGGCAACTCGTCCACGAAGTCGATGCTGCGCGGGCACTTGTACGTCGCCAATTCGCTTCGGCAATAAGCGATCAGCTCGGACTCCAACTCCTCGCCCCCCGCCCCGACCGGCTGGACGACCGCCTTGACCGCCTCGCCCATCTCCTCGTCAGGAACCCCGAACACCGCGACGTCCACGACCTCGGGGTGGCCGGCGAGCACGTTCTCCGCTTCCTGCGGGTAGATGTTCACCCCGCCGGAGATGATCATGTTGGCTTGCCGGTCGGTCAGGTACAGATAACCATCCGCGTCGAGATAGCCCATGTCACCCAGCGTCCGCCAGCCCTTGTCATTGGTGACTGACGCGGTCTTCTCGGGATCGTTGTGGTACTCGAACGACCGTCCGCCCGCGAAGTACACGACGCCGACCTCGCCAGCCGATAACTCCTGCCCGTCCTCGCCGACGATGTGGCACTCCTCCACCGGCCGCCCCACCGAGCCAGGATGCGCCAACCACTCCTCAGCGGAAATATTGGTGGAGCCGATGTCCTCTGTGCCCGAGTAATACTCGTTGATGATCGGCCCCCACCAGTCGATCATCTGCCGCTTGACCGCGATCGGACACGGCGCGGCCGCGTGCGTGACGCTTCGCAGGCTGGACAGGTCGTAACGCGCACGCTCGTTCTCCGGCAGCCGCAGCATCCGGATGAACATCGTCGGCACGAATTGCGCATGTGTGACCCGGTATTTCTCGATCAGCCGCAGACACTCGCGCGCGTCGAATCTCTCCATGACCACCACCGTGGCACCGGCTCGATGCCACGACATCGAAAACACCAGCGGCGCAGAGTGATACAGCGGAGCAGGCGACAGGTACACCGCATCCTGTCCGGGCTCGGCGACGGCCAGCGCTCTGCCGAGTCGAACCGGGATAGAGCTCGGGTCGCCAAACGGTGTGCCGGGCAACTCTTTTCGCACACCCTTCGGCCGGCCTGTCGTTCCCGACGAGTACAACATCTCGCGGCCCTCGCACTCGCCGTCGAGCGGTGCCCCCGACTCGGCGGACAAGACCTCTTCGTAACTCTCGAAATCCGCGAGTTCGCCATCGGCGACCACGCGCACCGGGATTCGTGACAGGTCAAGCGCAGACACCACATCGGTCACGCTGCAATCAGCAAAGAGCGCTGTCGCGCCGCAGTCATCGAGCACGTACTGCACCTCGCCCGCCCGCAGGTGCCGATTGATCGCCGTGTAATACAGCCCGGAACGCTGTGCAGCCCAAGCGACTTCGAGGAATGCGGGACAGTTCTCCATCAAGATCGCGATGTGGTCGCCGACGCGCGTCCCCCGTGACCGCAGCGCCCGTGCGACCTTCGTCGACCGCTCCTCCAGCTCGCGGTACGTGACGACTTCACCGCTGCCGCCCATCACGATCGCCGGCTTGTCCGGCGTGTGCAGGGCATGCCAGCCCGGCGTCATCTCCGCCGGCACACGTTCGCCGAGCAGGGCGTCGGCCGCGGTATACGGGTTCTGACGACCGTCGGCGACCGCCGCCGCAAGCCGGTCAAGATCACCATGCCCGCGAAGCTTGGTCTGCGCCAACGACAGAATCTGCGCGCGGGCCCGCGCAATTCGTCGGGCTCGGGTGTCGGTGCGGAAATGCTTGTCGATCGTGTCGACCAGCTCCTGCACGCCTTCCCCGTGCGCTGCGACGAGCGAAAGTATCGGCGCATCGGTCTCCGCGCGCAGATCGCGGACGGTCCGGTCGGCGCCCTCGCGGTCGGCTTTGTTGACGACGACAATGTCCGCGACCTCGAGCAGCCCCGCCTTTGCCGCCTGAACCGCGTCTCCCGCACCGGGATTGAGGATGACGACGGTCGGGTCGGCCACTGCGGCGATCTCTATCTCCGACTGCCCCACCCCGACCGTCTCCAGCAGCACTACGTCATAGCCGAGATCGGCGAGCAC
>DASRFZ010000023.1:0-8830 GCA_035651275.1 Mycobacterium sp.
ATGTGATCGCGGATCTGGCGTACCCGCTGCCGGTCGCGGTGATCTGCCGGCTGCTGGGCGTGCCGATCGAGGACGAGCCGGAGTTCAGCCGGGCGTCGGCGCTGTTGGCACAGTCGCTGGACCCGTTCATCACGTTCACCGGCGATCTGCCGGAGAATTTCGACGAACGGATGGACGCGGCGATTTGGCTGCATGAATATCTGGCGGACTTGGTCGACCGGCGGCGCGGATGCCCGGGCGACGACCTCATCTCAGGCTTGATCGCGGCGGAGGAAGCGGGCGACCAACTCAGCGAAGACGAGATCGTCTCGACGTGCAATCTGCTGCTGGTCGCGGGGCACGAGACCACGGTCAACCTGATCGCCAATGCGACCCTGGCGCCGCTGCGCCGGCCGCCCCAATGGCGCGCTCTCGCTGAGGATCCTGCCCGCGCGGCAGCCGTAGTAGAGGAGACGCTGCGCTACGACCCGCCCGTGCAGCTGATGGGACGGATCGCCGGCGACGACATGAAGATCGGCGACGTGCCAGTGCCAAAGGGCGACGTGATCATGTTGCTGCTGGCCGCCGCACACCGCGACCCCGACGCCAACGCACGACCCGACGAGTTCGAGCCAGATCGAGAAGCGGTGCGCCACTTGGCTTTCGGTCATGGCGCGCACTTCTGTCTCGGCGCGCCGTTGGCCCGGTTGGAGGCTGCGGTTGCTTTGTCGGCGGTGACGGCGCGATTCCCCGACGCTCGCCTTGATGGCGAGCCGGTGTACAAGCCGAACGTCACCCTGCGCGGGATGTCGACCCTGCGCGTCGCGACCTAACTCTCCTCCACGCTCGGCGAATAGATCCAGGGCTCGCGGGGAAGCTTCGACGGATCGAACTGCGACAACAGATCGTCCAGACTTCGTGACGGCCATCCCAGTGACGCCGAAATCTCCGCGACTGCGCGGTCTGCGCCGATCTCGGCCGGCGTCACCGCGCCGTCACGCTTGGCCAGCCGCAAACCGTCGGCGTTGAGCACCAGTGGCACGTGCGCGTAAGCGGGCTGCGGGTAGCCGAGCACACCGGCGAGGTATGCCTGCCTCGGCGACGACGGCAGCAGGTCGTCGCCCCGCACGACCTGGTCGACTTCCTGCGCGGCGTCGTCGACCACCACGGCCAGGTTGTAAGCGGGCACGCCGTCGCCGCGACGCACGACGAAGTCGTCGACGACGCCCGTGTAGTCGCCGTGCAGGAGGTCGTGCACGGTGTACGACGCGACGTCCGCACGCATCCGCAGCGCCGGAGGCCGGCCCAGCGCCGCGCGCCGCTCCGCGCGTTCGGCGTCCGTCAGCTCGCGGCACGTCCCCGGATACGCGCCCTGCGGTGCATGCGGCGCTCGTGGCGCTTGCTGGATATCTCTTCTGCTGCAATAGCATTCGTACAGCAGACCATGATCCGCCAGATGGTCGATCGCCAACGAGTAGCGCTCCGTGTGCTCGGTCTGCCATTGCGGGGGCTCGTCCGGTGTGAGTCCAATTGCCGCCAAGTCGGCAAGCTGACGCATCCCGATATCAGCATTCGTGCGGTCGTCGAGATCATCGACACGGATCAGGAACCGTCTTCCGGTCGACCGCGCGAAAAGCCACGCGAGAACAGCAGTGCGCAGATTGCCGATATGCAGGTCGGCCGACGGGCTGGGCGCGAACCGACCCGCGGGGCTCATAGCCGGGAAATCTAGTTCAGCGCTCCCACGGCGGGTCGTCACCCATCTTCTTGTAGTACTTCGCCAAGTGGCTCTTCACTCGGTCGATATCGTCACGCGGCAAGTCCACGCCGCCCCGCGAGCCCTGCATGATCGCGCCTGCAGCCATGACGCCGCGCGGCACCGCCGTCAACCTGCCGCCGATCACGTCGGCGATCAACAACTTGTAAGCGGTGAAGTTCTGCTTTTTCGTGTTGTCGTACCAGACATGCGCGTCGCGGTACTTTTCGTTCGGCGCGTCCTCGGCGCCGGCCCACTTGCGGACGCGTTTCTCGGCGGCGTCCCCGTCCCATTCACGATCGCGGTCCGCCAGCGGCAGATCCTGAAAAGCAGTCACAGACATGCAATTCGCGTGCCCGGTGAGGACGCCGGGTAAACGCTCGGCGCTTCAGTCCGCCGGGCCCGGCGACGGCCAGTTCTTCGTCGGGTTTTCACCGGTGACACGAGCGTAGGTACGAGCGAGCCGGGAGAGCATGCGTTTCCGAAGCCGGTCATCGCTCCGCGGGTCATAGTTGGATGGCATCCCCAGTCTTCCGGCATATGAGCCGGCCGCGATCGCCGACCATAGGCTCACCGCGTGCCGAACCCGGCGGTCGTTCGGAGTGACACCCAGACGGTCGGCGAGCGCGTGGCTCAGCAACTGCTTGCGTAGGGCCGAGGCCTGTCTTTGCAGGCGGGGATGGGTCGTGACGATGTGTGCCATGTCGAGCATGCGATGCCGGCTCATCACGCCGCGGTCGTCGATGACGGCGTCCAACATCTCGGCGGTGCTGATCAGCAGCGCTTCCTCCGGACTGGTTTCGGGAGGTACGCGGGCGAGCGCGGAGGCGGTTGCTTGAAGCAGGTCCTCTACGACCGCAATGATCAGCGCATCCTTGCTCGCGAAGATCTGCGCAAAGTCGCCGTGGCTGATGCCGGCGGCGGCGGCGATTTGGTCGACGGTCGTGTGGTCGTAGCCGTGGCTAGCGAACAAATCGAACGCGGCGTCGAATATCTTCGCGCGGCGCCGCTCACTATGGCCACTCACCGTTCGTCGTCGCTCCTGTCGTGGGCGGATCCCGCAGCAAACTCCTGGGTGACCCCGAAGCGCCTCGATTGTGACAGCCCAAGGGGCGGCTGTCACGCTTTTCGTGAACACTAGGACGGTATTTTGTTCACATCGCAAGAAGCTGTTTAGACGTGCGACCTGCGGTACCGTTTCATAGATGCGCAGTCCGGTACGGAAATGTTGAGGTGGTCAGCGGCATGACGACAGTAAGTGACGGACCCGAAACGGATGCCCGCGAGCGAATTCTCGACGGGGCGGAAGCGTGCTTGCTGGGTGGTGGATTCGGGGCGAAACGGTTGATGTCCGCGATCGCGCGCCGCGCGGGAGTCTCGCGCACCACGCTGTACAAGCACTTCGACAACGTCGAGCAGATCCGTACCGCGCTGATGCAGCGCGAGTTCAACCGGTTTCTGGCCCGCGCCGGCGGACTCGCCGACACGGCGACATGGGACTCGGACTTCTTCGTCGAGTTGGCGGCCTTCATGGTCGAACATGCCCGCGGCAACGCATTGTTCCAAGCTGCCCTGCGCGCCGTACCCGAGCAGATCCTGCCGATGCTGACAATTCAGGCTGCGACGGTCACGGACCAGATCGACGCGTTCGCGCGGCCACTGCTGCAGGCCCAAATCGACAACGGGCGATTTCCGCCGGTCGACCTCGACACCCTGATCGACATCGTCAGCCGCATGGTCTTGTCGTTGATCGGCACCACGACCAGTACCGACATCGACGACCCCGCGCAGCTGCGCCGCTACCTTCGCAACGCCGCAAACCTTTTCGCGTTCATCCACGCCGGTCCGCCGCAGCACAGCCTCGCCTAGGTGGTCGAGACGCGACGTCGGTGATGACTCTTCGGCCGCACGGGGGTCTAGATCAATATCGACCCGATGGATGAGGATGGACGACGTGGACTTGCCTGTGCAACCGCCGATTGAGCCGATGCTCGCCAAGGCTCAGGCGAAAGTGCCCGACGACGCGGGTGTGTGGTCCTACGAGCCGAAATGGGACGGGTTCCGCGCGCTCGTGTTCCGTGACGGCAAAGAGCTTGTGCTGCAATCACGCAACGGCAAGGAGCTAGGACGGTACTTCCCCGAGTTGCTCGACGCGCTGCGCGAGGAAACGGCTGCCAAATGCGTGCTCGACGGGGAGGTCGTCGTCCCTCGCGAAATCGGCGGTCGCATCCGGCTGGACTGGGAGTCGCTGAGCCAGCGCATCCACCCCGCCGAGAGCCGGGTCAAAATGCTGGCCGAGCAGACGCCGGCACACTTCATCGGGTTCGACGCGCTCGCGGTGGGCAATAAGTCGCTGATGGACGAGCCGTTTCGCGTCCGTCGGCAAGCACTCGCGGAGTCGGTCACCGAAAAGCAGTGGTGTCACGTCACGCGCACGACCGAGGATCCGGAGCTCGGTGCGCACTGGTTGACGACGTTCGAGGGCGCCGGCCTGGACGGAGTGATCGCCAAACGGCTTGACGGCCAATATTTTCCGGGAAAGCGTGAGATGGTGAAGGTCAAGCATGCCCGCGACGCCGACTGCGTGGCAATCGGTTACCGCATCCACAAGAGCGGCGAAGGCGTCGGCAGCATCCTGCTCGGTTTGTACCGTGACGACGGTGAGCTCCAAATGATCGGCGGCGCAGCATCTTTCACGGTGAAAGACCGGCTGAAGCTGCTCAAGGACCTCGAGCCGCTGCGTAAGGGCGACGATCTGGTCTACGACGGCGAACCGAGCCGGTGGAACTCCGCAGCCGACAAGCGCTGGATTCCGATCCGGCCGGAGAAGGTCGCCGAGGTGGCCTACGACCAGATGGAAGGCAACGGCGGGCACGGACAACGGTTTCGGCACACGGTGAAGTTCGTGCGGTGGCGACCCGATCGCGACCCGAAAAGCTGTACGTTCGATCAACTCGACGTGCCGCTGAACTACGACCTGTACGACGTGCTGGAGTCGTAATGGCCGCCGCCGCAGAAGAACTCGATGTCGACGGGGTGAAGGTCCGGCTGACCAACCCGGACAAGGTGTACTTTCCTAAACTGGGATCGAAGGGGACCAAGCGCACGCTGGTCGAGTACTACCGGGCCGTCGCCGAGGGCCCGATGCTGACCGCGCTCAAGGATCGGCCGACGCACCTGCAGCGATTCCCCGACGGAATCGAGGGCGAAGAGATATACCAGAAGCGGGTGCCGCAGCATCATCCCGACTATCTCAAGACTTGCCGGATCACGTTTCCGTCCGGACGCACCGCCGACGCACTGAAGGTCACGCATCCGTCGGCGATCGTGTGGGCCGCGCAGATGGGCACAATCACGTTGCACCCGTGGCAGGTTCGCTGTCCGGACACCGAGCACCCCGACGAGTTGCGCATCGATCTGGATCCGCAGCCGGGCACCGGCTTCAAGGAAGCGCGTTCGATCGCTGTCGACGTGTTGAAGCCGTTGCTCGACGAACTCGGGCTGGTCGGCTATCCGAAAACCTCCGGTGGGCGCGGGGTGCACGTGTTCCTGCGGATAAAAACGGACTGGGATTTCATCGAGGTGCGACGGGCCGGCAGCGCGCTGGCCCGCGAAGTGGAACGGCGCGCGCCCGATGCGGTAACGACGTCGTGGTGGAAGGAAGAGCGCGGCACTCGGGTTTTCATCGACTACAACCAGAACGCACGCGACCGCACGTTTGCGTCGGCGTACTCGGTGCGGCGAACTGAAATCGCCACGGTGTCAACACCATTGGACTGGTCTGAGTTGGCAACCGCCGATCCCGACGACTACACGATGGCTACGGTGCCGGAACTCGTCGTCGACCGGGAGGATCCGTGGGCCGACATCGACGCGAAGAAGCAGTCGATCGAGCCGCTGCTGGAGATGGTCAAAGCGGATGAGGAGCGCGGACTAGGCGACATGCCCTATCCGCCGAACTACCCGAAGATGCCGGGCGAACCGAAACGCGTTCAGCCGAGCCGGGATACGGATTTGAAGTAGCGTCGCAGGATTCGCTCAGGTCGCGACACGGTCACGGATGCATACCTAAAAGTGACTCACTGATCACAACAGCCACATCGATCACTATCGTCACAGAGGCCAACTGCTGACGTCAACGCGACGTCTGCCCCTGGAAAGGTTCGACATGTCGCCGCGTCCCCTCGTCGCATCGCTATCGGTGGCATCGGCGGCCATTATCGGACTCAGCGGCGCAATCGCCGTTGCGCCACGGGCGGCCGCCGATCCCTGCACTGGTGCTGCCGCGGATGCTCAGCCCCTTCCGAATCAGGCGTTCAGACTGCCAAGCCCGTCCACGAAATCGCTCGTGCCCCTGGGCCACAGGCCGACCGGCGCGAACGAGAGCGCGCCGCTGCCCAAACTTGGGCAGTTGCCGCTGGCGCTGTTCAAGGCGCTCACCCCGCGCTCCGCACCTGTGCAACAACAAGCAGCGGTAGCGCCCCCGCCCAATCCTCGCGTCAACCAACCCGTCCCCAACCCCGCGCCGGCGGCGCCCGACGCGGCCGCAGCCCAACCGGGGCCTGACATCAGCGGGCCGGCTCCGACCTCGATCGTGGGCTGGGTGACCGGACCGGACAGCCCGAACAACACGATCCGACGATTTGCCGTCTCCGGCACCGACCTCGGGCTGCTCTGGGACAACGGCGGCGGCCAGGTTCTGATGGCCTTCGGCGACACCTCCGGCTACTGCGTCATCCCTGGCCACCAGTGGCGCTACAACGTCTTGATGCGCAGCGATGACCGTTCTCTTTCCAACACCGTCAGTGTGGGCAGTTCTCCGGCATTGCGGCCCGGTATTGCCAAGCAGGTCATCAACAGCATCAAGGCGGCGCCGTCCGAGGATGGAATCATTCCGACTGCTGGGGTATCCGTCGGGGGAACCCAGTATCTGAACTTCATGTCTATCAAGCAGTGGGAAAGCTCGGGCGCGTGGTCGACGAACTTTTCCGCAATTGCGATGTCTCCCAACAACGGCGAGACGTGGGCGGTCTACCCCGGTACGGTCCGTCCGCCCGAGGGAGGTAACGAGAATTTCCAGATGGGGGCGTACCTCAAGGGCAACGACGGCTACATCTACTCGTTCGGCACGCCGCCCGGGCGTGGCGGGTCGGTGTATTTGACGCGAGTCCCTCAGAACTTTGTCCCGGACCTCACCAAGTACGAATACTGGAACGGGACGTGGGTGCCGAACAATCCGGCGGCCGCCACGCCCGTTATCCCCGGACCCGTCGGCGAGATGTCGGCGCAGTACAACACCTACCTCAAGAGATACCTAGTGCTCTACTGCAACGGCAACAACGACGTCGTCGCCAGAACGGCGCCCGCTCCTCAAGGCCCTTGGGGCCCAGAGCAAATGCTCGTCTCGTCGTTCTCGATACCCGGCGGCATCTACGCGCCGTTCCTTCACCCGTGGTCGACCGGCAAAGACCTCTACTTCAACCTGTCGCTGTGGTCGGCGTACAACGTGATGCTGATGCACACCGTGCTGCCCTAGCCGTGCGGCCCAGTTGCCAACTGCACCTTGCCAATTCGCTGCTGGCCCGTGGCGTCCACCCAGGTCATATCGATCACGTCACCCGGATAGTGCCGGTCGAGAACGGCGGTCAGCGTCGTCGCGTTGTCGAGTGCAACTCCGTCGAGCGACGTGATCACGTCACCACGGGTCAGGCCCGCCTGCTCGGCCGGGGTGCCGCGGATGACGTCGCGAACCACGACACCCTTTGACCGCTGCTGCGCGGTGGCCACTCCGATGCCGAGCATCGCGGGCGGCCCGATGTGCACGGTGTCCGACGGCGTCTTCGATTGGATCTGGTTGGCAATGGCGACGGCTCGATTGATCGGGATCGCGAAACCCTTGCCCGTCGGACCGACCTTGTAGTTCACCGACGCGGCGACGGTGACGCCGATGACCTGGCCCGCGCTGTTCACCAATGGGCCGCCCGAGTCTCCCGGGCGCACCGGCGCTGCGACTCCGATCAATCCGCTGAGCTGCTCGGCGCTTCCCGTCAAGTCATCCTCGGCCACGATGTTCTGGCCGAGTGCGGAAACTTGGCCCTCCTCGCGACTGATCGAACTGTTGCCGCTCGCATTGCCGAGGCTGACCACCGGTTCCCCGACCGCGACCTGGTTGGAGTCGCCGATCGGCGCTGTCGGCAGTCCGTTCGCGCCGAGCAGCTGGATCACCGCAATGTCGTTCGTGCGGTCGTATCCGAGGAGCTGCGCCGGGTATCTCTGTCCGCTGCCGACACTGACGGCGTCGATCGTGTCGGCGCCGGCGATCACGTGGTTGTTGGTCAACACGACGCCGTCGGGCGTCAGGACGATACCGGCCCCATAACCCACGACGCCCTGGTAGTCGACCGTGGTGTGGACCTTCACCATGCCCTGCTCGGCGGCGGCCGGCGAGACCTGTGTGGGATCGCCGGGCTGAGCGAACGCGAGCAGCGGCCCTGTCTGCAGGTACGCCGGTGCGAGCAGCGCGACGACCGCTACCAGCGCGGTGACGAGCAGAGGCCACGTCCGCGAGGGTCGCGGCGAAGACTGTAGTTGCGCCATCTGCTGCCTTTCGCGCTGGTCGGAATGTTTACCTACCCATTTCATATTGTCGCGACACGCAGGAGTTGTCGAAAAGCTCAGCTCGGGCGTGGTCAGCAGTGCGGGCCGTGCGCGTCAGTCGTCGACGGCGACGCCGTCTGATTTCCGCAGCCTGCGGGGACGCCGGATCTTGCCCGACGGCCGCCGGTTGCGCAGCCGGCCCCGCGGGGCTTCGGCAGCGACGGTGTCCTTGGAGGCTTCCTCGTCGCCGGCTTTCTCGTCATCCGAGGTCGTTTCGACGGCGGTCGTCGTCTCGTCGGCAGGTGCCGTCTCGGCCTCGATGGTCTCTTCCGCCTCGCCATCGGTTACCGGCTTCTGCGCGCCCTCGGTCTCGGCGGCGTCGTCGGTCTCGGGTTCTTCAGGGGTCCCGGACTCGGCCGTCTCGGACTCGGCCGTCTCAGCCGCGTCGGCGGCTTCGTCGTCACCCTTGCCGCTACGGCGTCGACTCTTGCGTTCCTT
>DASRFZ010000024.1:0-5729 GCA_035651275.1 Mycobacterium sp.
CCGTTGCGGCCCTTGGCTTCCTTGTACCGCCAGTGGGCGGCGATCCCGTACTCGGCGGTGCGGTGCATATCGCGGGTGCGGATCTGCACTTCCAGCGGCTTGCCCTCCGGCCCTACGACCGTGGTGTGCAGCGACTGGTACACCCCGAACCGGGGCTGGGCGATGTAGTCCTTGAATCGGCCTGCCATCGGCTGCCACAGCGAATGCACCACGCCCACAGCGGCGTAACAGTCGCGGATCTCGTCGCACAGAATGCGCACACCCACCAAGTCGTGAATGTCGTCGAAGTCGCGCCCTTTGACGATCATCTTCTGATAAATCGACCAGTAATGCTTCGGCCGACCCTCGACGACAGCATTGATCTTCGACGCCGAAAGCATCGAGACGATCTCGTCGCGCACCTTGGCCAGATACGTGTCACGCGATGGCGCCCGGTCGGCGACCAACCGCACGATCTCCTCGTACTTCTTCGGATGCAAGATCGCGAACGACAAATCCTCGAGCTCCCACTTGACCGTCGCCATCCCCAACCGATGTGCCAGCGGCGCAATCACTTCCAGCGTCTCGCGGGCCTTACGCGCCTGCTTCTCCGGCGGCAGGAACCGCATCGTGCGCATGTTGTGCAACCGGTCGGCGACCTTGATCACCAGCACGCGGGGGTCGCGCGCCATCGCGATCACCATCTTGCGGATGGTCTCGCCTTCGGCGGCGGTGCCCAGCACGACCTTGTCGAGCTTGGTGACCCCGTCGACGAGATGGCCGACCTCCTCGCCGAAGTCGGCGGTTAGCGCGTCGAGCGTATAGCCGGTGTCCTCGACGGTGTCGTGCAGTAGCGCGGCGATCAGCGTCGTGGTGTCCATTCCGAGTTCGGCGAGAATGTTCGCGACGGCCAGCGGGTGGGTGATGTATGGGTCGCCGGATCGGCGGAACTGCTCGGCATGTCGCTGCTCGGCGACCTCGTAAGCCCGCTGCAGCATCGTCAGGTCGGCCTTGGGATAGATCTCGCGGTGCACCGCCACCAACGGCTCGAGCACGGGGCTGACGGCTCCACGCTGAGCCGTCATCCGGCGAGCCAGTCGGGCGCGCACACGCCGCGACGCGCTCGTCGACTTCGGCGTCGCCAGCGGCGCGGTCACCTCGGGCGGCGTTTGGACAGCCTGGCCCGCGCCGGGATCGTCAGCAGCAGCCATCCGCACCTCCTGACCCCACAATAAACGCTTAGACCTGCCTCAAGCTGCTGACCGGCAGCGGAGCCACCGCGTCGCGGCCGCGCAGCGCGGCCAGTTCCAGCACGACCGCCGCGCACGTCACCGCCGCTCCAGCGTGGTCGAGCAGTCGCGCGGTCGCCGCGAGCGTGCCGCCGGTGGCCAGCACGTCGTCGATGATCACGATGTTGCGGCCCGCGAGTTCGACACCCTCCGCCGGGATCTCCAGTGTCGCGGAGCCGTATTCGAGCGTGTACGTCTCCGACACCACCGGGGGCGGCAGCTTTCCGCCCTTGCGAACTGCCAGCACGCCAGTCCCCAGCCGCGTCGCCACCGCCGCGCCGAGCAGAAATCCCCGGGCGTCGATACCGGCGATCAGTTCGGCACCGGAGGCGATCTCGGCCAGCGCGCCGGTGACCGCAGCGAGCCCGTCGGGGTCGGCGAGCAGCGGCGTCAGATCTTTGAATTGGATTCCGGGAGAAGGGAAGTCGGGAACCTCACGGGTGAGCGACGCGATCACGTCGCCAATCGGCCGGCTCATTCCCGCAGCACCCACCGGTCCATGTTCCAGCCCGCACCCCATCGGGTCGGGTTCGACGTGGCCGCAGACATCTTCTTCGACGTGATCAGCGTGCGCTGCTGCCGGTACAGCGGCAGCGTCGGCATGTCGTTCCACAGCGGGCCGGTGCTGTCGCCCAGCAGCTTGGCGATGTCCTTCGCGTCGCTGGTGACCGCCAGGTTGTCGATGATGCCGTCGATCTGCGGGTTGGAGTAACCCGCCAGGTTGTTGCCGTTGCCGGTGTGCAGGTCGTACCCGTCGATTGCCGACGACCCGCTAGAGCCACCCCCGGTCGCCCCGCCGGTGCCGGCCAGCAGCGCGTCGATCTGGTTGCCCGTCAGCGCCTGCGGACCCGTGCTGTCCGACGCCACGTCCTGCACCGTGATGCCGGCCGGTGCGCAGGCCTTCGCAATCGCGCTGACCGCGCTGGCCAGTCTGGCGTTCGGGCCCTGGTAGCCGATCCGCACCGTCAACGGCGCGTTGTTCAGCGTCCCCTTCGCCGCGGTGGCGTTGGCTGTCATGTACTGGTTGTTGGCGGCGGCGCTCTCGGCGGCACTGAACGCGTCATCGCTGACGGTGCTGAGCCGCACATTGGCGACCTGGGTGCCGGCGTCGCGGGCGATGCTGTCGCGCGGCGTGCATTGCGCCAGTGCCCGACGAGCCGCGGGCGCCGCCAAAGGCCCTTGCCTGGAAAAGATCAGTTGCTCGATCCCCGCCG
Organism: Mycobacterium sp.; assembly: GCA_035651275.1. Lineage (GTDB taxonomy): Bacteria > Actinomycetota > Actinomycetes > Mycobacteriales > Mycobacteriaceae > Mycobacterium. The sequence goes on from DASRFZ010000024.1 coordinate 2,483, forward strand.
ACGGGCTGTCGCTGCTTTCATAGCCACCTGGCACGTTCAAGCCGCCCACCGAGCCGGCCGCCATGTCGACGACGTCGACCGACCCGTCCTTGAGTCGCTGCTGGACGGTGCCGGCGGCACGAGGCCACACGACAATCCGCTTGGTGACGGGCTTGGTGGCCCACCAGCGGTCGTTGGTCACCAGCACAACCGACCCGTCGGAGCGCACCGAGTCGATCTTGTACGGCCCCGACGACGGGAACCACCGCGGGTTGATGCCGGGCTTCAGATCCCACATCGAGTTCCACGCGTCGGCGATCCGCGCGACCACGGGCGCTTCGTTGTTCTGCAGAGCCGAGGTCACGTCGACGCCCAACAAGTCGGCGAGCACGTGCGACGGCATCATCGTGGTCGCGGTGAACAGCTGCGAGTAGTCGACGAAGGATCGGCCGGCCGTGAACGTCACGCGCGCCTTCTTCTGTCCCGGTGTGCAATCCACCGAGTCGATGTCGGCGTATCCGGCGTGCGTGGCGGCGTCGAACCCGGGCAGCCGGCCCGACTGCGCGGCCCACGCCAACACCATGTCGTCACACGTGATCGGCTTGCCGTCGGAATAGACCGCGTTGTCGGCGATCGTGTAGTCCAGCAGCAGCGGCTCACGGCCCACCACCGACACCGTGCCGAAGTCGTGGTCGGCGACGATCTGACCGTTGGGGCCGTGGTAGCCGAACCCCGTCAGCACACGCGCGAACGCCTGCGGCGCCGCCGACGCCGCGCCCACCACGCTGTTGGGGTTATAGGTGGTCAACGGACCTTCGACGGCATACTCGATTTGCTCGGCCGGAGTCTTCGAGCACGACGTCAACCCGAACGAGGCGGCCGCCAGACAGACCGCGGCCACCACGGCGAGCCAGGTCCGGCGAGCCATTCAGCTCTTCCGCAAGTTCCGCTTGCCTGACACCCGGCCCCGCGTCGCCGGGCGGCTGGGCCGCGCGCCCGGGCTGGGCTTGCTGGCCAGCGCGCCGACGGGCTCCCCGGCCCGGTGGTCGTCGGTCTCTTCCTCGCCCGACGACGACGTGTCCTCGTCGGCGTCGGTGGATCCGCCGGCTTTGCGCCGCCGCGACACCCGACGCGTGTGACTGCGGACCAGCTCCGTGCGCTCGCGCAGCGTCACCAGCAGCGGGGTGGCGAAGAAGATAGACGAGTACGTGCCGACGATGACACCGACCAGCTGCACCAACGCCAGGTCCTTCAGCGTGCCGACACCCAGCAGCCACACCGCGACCACCATCAGCGAGGCGATCGGCAGCACCGAGATCAGGCTGGTATTGATCGACCGCATGAACGTCTGGTTCACGGCGAGGTTGGCCTGCTCGGCGAACGTCCGGCGGGTGGTGTGCTGGAAGCCGTGGGTGTTCTCTTCGACCTTGTCGAACACGATCACCGTGTCGTAGATGGAGAAGCCCAGGATCGTCAGCAACCCGATGACAGTGGCAGGGGTGACCTCGAACCCGACCAGTGAATAGACACCCGCGGTGGTGATGATGTCGAAAAACATTGTGGCGAGCGCAGATATCGCCATATACCGCTCGTAGCGGACCGTGATGTAGAGGCCAACGAGCACCAGGAACACCACAAGGGCGATCAACGCCTTCTTGGTGATCTGGCTGCCCCACGTCGACGACACGTCGGAGTCACTGACTGCCTGCGGACTCGCCAAATGGAATTCAGACGCCAGCGCCTCTTTGAGCTTGCCGGTCTGGTCGTTCGACAACGTGTCAGACCGGATCTGCACCGTGGCGGAGGCCCCGTTGCCGACGACGACGACCTGCTCCGGGTCATGGCCGAGTGTCTTGCGGAACGCGTCCTCGACCTGCTGGACCGTGGCGTCGCCGCGAGGGAACGACACCTTGGTGCCGCCTTCGAAGTCGACGCCGAAGTTGAACCAGCGGATGACGATGCTCGCGACCGCGATCGCGATGATGAGCCCGCCGATGGCGAACCACATCCGGCGACGGCCGACGACCTCGAACGCGCCGGTTCCGGTGTAGAGGCGGGCGAGGAAGTTGTGGTGCGGCGTCGGTTCGAGTGTCTCCTCGACCGCACTGGACTCGACCGTCTCGGCCGCCGAGTCCGCATCGCGAGTCTTGTTGTCGGAAGCCATCTTCTACCCCTGTCCCATCACGTGGGCAGCGCGGCGTTCGCGGGCGATCTGCTGGATCGCGCCCAGGCCGTTGTATGCCGGTTTCGCCAGTACCGCCGACTTCGACGCCAGGTACACCAGCGGCCACGTCACCAGGAACACGACGACGATGTCGAGAATCGTCGTCAGTCCGAGCGTGAACGCGAAGCCCTTCACCTGACCGATTGCCAGGAAGTACAACACCGCGGCCGCGAGGAACGTGACCGCATTGCCGGACACGATCGTCTTGCGCGCGCGAACCCAGCCGCGTGGCACCGCGGACCGGAACGAACGGCCTTCTCGTATCTCATCTTTGATGCGTTCGAAGAACACGACGAACGAATCAGCGGTAGTGCCGATACCGATGATCAAGCCGGCGATTCCCGCGAGGTCGAGCGTGTAGTTGATGTAGCGGCCCAGCAGGATGAGGATCGCGTACACCATCGCGCCTGACAGCGCCAACGACAGACCGGTGAGCAAGCCGAGCACCCGGTAGTACAGCAGCGCGTACAGCAGCACCAGCGCGAAGCCGATCGCGCCAGCGATCAACCCGGCCTTCAGCGACGTCAAACCCAGTGTGGCGGAGACGGTTTCGGCCTGCGATGATTCGAACGACAGCGGTAACGATCCGTACTTCAGCACTGCCGCCAGGTCTTTGGCCGCCGACGCGGTGAAGTCGCCGGTGATCTGGGTGTTGCCGCCGGGGATCGCCTCCCGGATCACCGGTGCGCTGACCACCTGCGAGTCGAGCACGAACGCCGTCGCCTTGCCCACATTGGCGGCCGTGTAGTCAGCCCACGTGTTCGCCGCGGCTGACTTGAACGTGACATTCACCACCCACTGGCTGCCTTGCTGGTCGAAACCCGAAGTGGCCTTGGCGATTTGGTCGCCGCTGATGATCGACGGCTCGAGGATGTAGATCTGCTTCTTGTCCTTCGAACACGTCACGAGCGGCTTGGTCGGATCGTCGTTGCCGGCCAGCACGTCGGGGCCTTCACACCGCGACCGCATCAGCCCCAACGCCGCCAGCTGCTCCAGCGCCGGCGTCTGGCGGATCAACTGCTCGCGCTTGATCTGGTTGGCAAG
>DASRFZ010000025.1:0-2717 GCA_035651275.1 Mycobacterium sp.
CTCGGCGTGGCCTGGTTGGCCGGGCTCAGCGTCGTGATCTTCGCGGTCTTGGTGACCTTGTCGCCCGCGCTGTTCACGCCGTGGGCGACGATCTTGTAGGTCTTGGAGTAGCCGAGGACCTCCGTGGTGTGCCAGGACGAGCCGCCGGCCGCGATTGCGCCGGTGACATGCTTGCCGGCCGGATTGGTCATCGTGACCTCGGTGAGCTCGCCGTTGGCGATGGTCACCGACAGCACGATGTTGGGGAACAGCGCATAGATCACCACCATGTTGTGGAACAGATTCCACTGATCCTCGGGCACGTTGTCGAGCTCGAGGATGGTATTGAGCGGGAAGATCAGCCGGTGGTGCGGCCCGTAGGAGTCGAACACCGTGCAGTTGCTGCGCGCGATGGTGGCGAACGTCTGCTGATGGACGGTGGCGAAATGGTAGTTCTCGGCGAAGGTGTCGATCGCGAGCTTCCAGTTGATCGGCGTGTCCAGCACCTTCTCACCGAGCGGAGACCAACGCCCGATTCCCCACGACTCGAGCTCGTCGGCCAGCGGGCCGAGATGCGCGGCGACGTCCAGCGGCGTCTGCGGGTCGAGCGTCAACCACAGAAACCCGGCATGTTCGGTGGCCGGCAATGCAGTCAAATGCTCTGCGCCCGTGAATGATTCGGGGAATCCCTCCTTACCAGGAACGCCCACCAGCTTGCCGTCGAGGTTGTACGTCCAGGCGTGGTACGGGCACGACAGCCGACGAGCCGCGCCGCATCCCGACGCGACCTGGGACTGCCGGTGCAGGCAGACGTTGTCGAACGCCTTGACCGATCCATCGGCGACGCGGGTCAGCAGGATCGAACGGCCCATCACGGTCTTCGTGCAGTAGGTGTGGGGCTTGGGCAGCTCCGACGCGTAGCCAACGAGTTGAGGGCTGGCCATCATCATCGCCCTGTCAGCGGCAAGCCGATCGGGTGACGTGTAGTCAACGGCCGCCACGGTGTACTGCGACGGGGCCAGGTCGGTGGTGCTGTCCCGCGCGAGCTTGAGGGCACGGCGCGTCAGGTCGATCAACTGGTCGCGGACCATGGCTCCCTCACTGGCCATCTTGCTGTTTTTATAAGGATAGCTACGCGGAGAGTCTAGCCTGCGTCCAGTGCGCGCCTCGACCATGTCGAGCGGTCGTTGCCGAATCCCCGCACCAGGTGCGCCCGGATGAACTCGGCGACGACCTTGTCGTCGTCCAGGTTCAACGTCGACGACGGTGTGCTGAACAACGAGAACAGGATGCGTGCGAACCACTCTCCGGCGGCTTGCACCTCGAGATCCTTCCGCACCTCGCCGGTGAGCTTCGCCGCGGCCAGGTACGGCGCGAAGAACTCGGTGCATTCCCGCAGCAGCACGGCGGCGTTCTTCGTCAGCAACAAGCCGACCTCGTCTTCGTCGAAGTAGATCTCGGACTCGACCACTCGCCGTGCTTGTGTGACGAAAACCGCTGCCCGACAAAGCTTGTCCTCAAGCGACCCGCCCCGATCGACTGCCTTCGCCATCTGCCGGTAGAACCGTTGCGAGGTGTATTCCGCGCATGCCTCGACTACGGCGGACTTGTCGCGGAAATATTCGTACACAGTGCTCCGGGAAACCTGCGCCGCGCGCGCGACGTCGACGATCGTCGTCTTGCTCAACCCGTGCTTGCGGAAGCATCCGAGCGCGGCGACGATGATCGTCTCGCGGGTATCGGCAGCGGTCGCATCGGCGGTCACGGCGCGAACTCAGTTGTCCGGAGCGAGGATCAGCGCGCTCGTCGGCACCCCGGTGCCCGAGGTGACGAGCACATGCTCGACGTTGTCGACCTGGTTGCACGAGGTTCCGCGCACTTGTCGGACACCTTCGGTGATGCCGTTCATACCGTGGATGTACGCCTCGCCCAACAAACCTCCGTTCGTGTTGATCGGCAGTTTCCCGCCCAGCGACAGGTTCTCGATCGTCGCGAAGTCCTTCGCCTCGCCGCGTCCGCAGAAGCCGAGTTCCTCGAGCTGGACGAACACGAACGGCGTGAAGTGGTCGTAGAGGAACGCCGTCTGGATATCGCTGGGCTTGAGTCCCGAGTCGCGCCATAGCTTTTCGGCGACCACGCCCATCTCGGGCAGGCCGGTGATGTCGTCGCGGTAGTAGCTCGTCATCATTTCGCCTTCGTAGGCGGCGCCCTGCACGGCGGCCGTGATCACCGCCGGCGGCCGGGGAAGGTCACGCGCGCGGTCGACACTGGTGACGATGAACGCGACGCCGCCGTCGCTTTCCTGGCAGCAGTCGAGCAGCCTGAGCACCGGCTCGACGACCCAGCGTGAGTTCTGGTGATCTTCAATCGTTATCGGGCGTTGGTAGAACCACGCGTCGGGGTTGCGCGCCGCATGTGCGCGATCCACGACCGATATCGTTCCGAAGTCCGCGTTGGTGACTCCGTAGGTCGACATGTATCGCTGTGCGTGCAACGCAACCCACGCGGCCGGGGTCATCAACCCGAACGACGCGTAGGGCGCAAGCCACACCGGTGCCTCGCCGGACGGCCGCGCGGTCGCCCCGCCGAACCGGAAGCCGGACCGTTCGTTGAACGCGCGGTAACACACGACGGCCGTGGCTGTGCCGGTCGCGACGGCCATCGCTGCCTGTACGACGGTGCCTGCCGCGGCGCCCCCGCCGTGCGGCACTCGGGAGAAGAACGTCAGGTCGCCGATG
>DASRFZ010000026.1:0-2521 GCA_035651275.1 Mycobacterium sp.
CCGGTATGTTGACCGGCTGAGGCTGTCGCGGGATCCGGCAGTCCGAACCGCGGAGGAATCATTGCGCATCGGGAAAGTGACAATCGGATCGATCGACGATTGGACACCGACCCAGGGCGTCGTCACTTCCTGGCACGCGACGCTAGCCGCTCAGGAAAAGGCGCGGCAGGCACCCGTCAGTTCGGTGCCCGTCAGCTACATGCAGGCCCAGCACATTCGTGGGCATCACAAGCAAATCGCCGCGGGACTCGACTACTCACGGCAGATCATCGCGACATGCGAAGTTCCCGGCCGGTGCGATATCGCGGCCATGAATCAAGCGCTCAACGCCTACCTGCGGCGCCACGATACGTATCGCAGCTGGTTCGAGTACTCCGGTGCCGGCGACATCGTCAGGCGCACGATCACTGACCCCGACGATGTCGAATTCGAACCGATCAATCACGGCGAAATGGCCGTCGAAGACCTGTACAAACACCTCGTCTCGATACCGACTCCGCTGGAGTGGGGGTGCTTCACGTTCGGGATCGTGCAAGGCGAGGATCACTTCACCTTCTATGCGAGCATCGATCATGTCCATGGGGACGCGGCCTTGATCGGGATCACGATGCTCGAGTCGGCCGGCATGTACCAAGCCCTCACCGAGAACGGCGAGCCGCTTGCGCTTCCCGAGGCGGGCAGCTTCGACGATTTCTGCAGCCACGAGCGCGAGTACACGTCGACGTTGACGGTCGATTCGCCCGAGGTGCGGACGTGGATCGAGTTCGCGGAGAACAACAACGGCAGCTACCCCGAATTCCCTCTGCCACTGGGCAACCCGTCGGAGCCGACGGGCAGCGACATGGTGTCGGAAATCCTTATGGACGCCCAACAGACCGTTCGCTTCGAAGAGGCGTGCACCGCTGCCGGCGCCCGCTTCATCGGCGGCCTGTTCGCGTGCCTGGCCCAGGTCGAACACGAATTCACCGGCGCTGCAACCTATTACGCACTTACTCCCCGAGACACCCGCCGCACGTCAGACAACTTCATGACGCAGGGGTGGTTCACCGGCCTGGTTCCGATCGCCGTCCCGATAGCTGCCGCGTCGTTCAACGAAGCCGCGTGGGCCGCGCAGGCTTCGTTCGACTCAGGTCTGCACTTGGCGAAGGTGCCGTATGACCGGGTGTTGGAACTCGCACCGTGGTTGGACAAGCCCCGTCCGAATTTCCCGGTGTCGAACTTCTTCCACGGGGGCGCCGCTCCGCTGAACGCCGTGCTCGCGGCCGCCGAGCTGGGTTATGCGAACAACATCGGAATCTATTCGGACGGAAGGTATTCCTACCAACTGACGATCTACATCTTCCGGTACGACGAGGGCACCGCGATGGAGGTGATGCTTCCGGACAACCCCGTTGCGCAGAAGTCGGTCGCGCGATTCATGGCAGCGATGGGCTCGGTGTGTGGGCGGGTGGCGGACACCGGGCATTGGGGGCGCGTTGCGTAGGCGATGGCATGAGAGGCGCCGCGTGACATGCGACGGCTAGCCGATTTCGTGGTCCGGTGGCCCTGGGTGGTGATCGGGGTCTGGGTCGCGCTTGCTATCGCGCTGCCGCTGACGTCGCCGAGCCTCAACGAGATGGCCCAGAGGCATCCGCTGGCGATCCTGCCGAGTGACGCGCCGTCGAGCGTTGCGGCCCGACAGATGACCGAGGCGTTTCACGAATCCGGCTCGAACAGTCTCTTGCTGGTGGCGTTGATCAACGAGCACGGGCTTCGACCCGCCGACGAAGCCAGCTACCGCAAGCTGGTCGACACACTGCGCGCCGACAAGGCCGACGTCGTGATGCTGCAGGATTTTGTCAGCACACCGCAGCTGCGGCCGTTCTTGACGAGCAAGGACAAGACAACGTGGGTGTTGCCGGTCGGCCTCGCCGGCGAGTTGGGCACGCCACGGGCCTACGACGCCTACAACCGCGTCGCCCACCTCGTCGAACAAAACATCAACGGCGGCCCGCTGAAGGTGCACCTCACCGGGCCCGCGGCGACAGTCGCCGACCTGACCGTCGCGGGCGAACGTGATCGGATGCCGATCGAGATCGCGATCGGCGTCCTGGTCCTCGTCGTTCTGCTGGTGGTGTACCGCAACCCGATCACGATGCTGCTGCCCTTGCTGGCGATAGGGATATCTCTGATCACCGCACAAGCCGTGGTGGCCGGATTCTCTCAACTCACCGGATTGGGTGTTTCCAACCAATCCATCATCTTCCTGAGCGCGATGATCGCGGGCGCGGGAACCGATTATGCGGTATTCCTGATCAGCCGCTATCACGACTACCTTCGGCTCGGGTCGGATTGCGACGACGCGGTGAAGAGGGCGTTGATCTCCGTCGGGAAGGTGATCACCGCATCCGCGGCGACGGTCGGAATCACCTTTCTCGGAATAAGTTTCGCTAAGATGGGAGTGTTCTCCACTATCGGTGTGTCATCGGCCATCGGAATCGGCGTGGCATTCCTTGCCGCCATCACGTTATTGCCGGCGATT
>DASRFZ010000027.1:0-2922 GCA_035651275.1 Mycobacterium sp.
CTCGACAGTCCGCGCGAGCACCCCCTCCCCGACGCCGACGAGATCGAGCGACAGAAGCGACACCCAGGCGTTGCCGACCCGTCGCAACGCCTCGGTGTCGAATGTGGCCGCGGGGTCGGCAGCGGCGTTGTCGAACGTCACCCGGAATGCCTGGTACCCGCCCATCATCGCAAGGGGCTCCAGTGTGACGCTCGGATCGTCGAGTGCGACAACGAAACCCATCGCTTTGCCGGAGGGAACAGAGGCTGGTACGACGATCACGTCGGCGAGATCGGCGTCGAGCACGAAGTCTGCTGCGCCGCCCACCCGCCAGCCGACGGCGCCCGATTCGGCCCGCAGCACCGGCATGACCACGGCGGCGTCGCGTGGGTTCCACAGCGCGGTCGTCGCCCGGAGCACACCCGAGGTGAGTGGTGGCAGCCACCGCTCGCGCTGCGCCTCGGTGCCGAACGTGTTGATCGCGAACGTGGCGAGAAGCGTGCTGTGCACAAGGGTCGGGCACAGCGCGCGGCCGGCTTCGGCGCAGAACACGCCGACGTCGTCGAGCGCGCCAGCGGACCCACAGTAGTCCACCGGTACCCCGAGGCCAAGAATCCCGGTGTCGGACAATGCTTTCCAGAGTCCTTCCGACACGCGCTCCCCCGGGCGACATTCCTTCGCGAGCAGCCCGCGCGCCATCGACGCGAGGTCGCGTTCGTCGGAATCGGGTATCAGTCTCATCAGCGTCCGTACGACGGCATGCCGTGGCCACGCTGTGCGATCACGTCGCGCAGCACCTCGTTGGTTCCGCCGCCGAATCGCATCAGCGGCGCGACACGGTAGAGGCGTTCGAAGTACCCGTCGGCGGGAGCGTCCGCGGTTCGGTGCGCGAGCAATCCGTCGGGCCCCAGCAGGTCCAGCGCGAGATCGGCGATGCGCTGGCGCAATTCGCTGGTGAAGATCTTTTCAACGCTGACCTCCACGGTGGGGATGACCCCGCTGTCGAGCAGCGACGACGCCTCGTAGCCCATCAGCAACGCTACCTCGACGTCGGCCTCTGCTCGTGCCAGCCGGCGCCGAAACGACGCGTTGTCGGCCGGAACCGTGCCGTCGCGGCGCGGTTGGCAGGCAAGCGCGACTAAGTCGCTGAGTGCCCGGTGCAGATCGCCTGCGTTGGTCAACGCGCCACGCTCCAAGTCGAGCGCGCCTGTGATGTAGGCCCAGCCGTGGTTCAGCTCGCCGATGAGATTGGTCGCCGGCACCCGGACATCGGAGAAGAACACTTCGTTGGTGCGGTAACCCGACCACGCGTACAGCGGCCGGATCTCAATGCCGGGACGGTCGATCGGCACCATGATGACCGAGATTCCGCGATGGCGTGGAGCGTCGGGATCGGTGCGCACGCAAAGCCATTCGTGCGTTGCGCGCTGTGCGCCGCTGTTCCAGATCTTCGACCCGGTGATTACCCATTCGTCACCGTCACGCACCGCGCGGGTGCGCAGGCTGGCGAGGTCGGTGCCTGCGTCGGGCTCGGAATACCCGACCGCACAGGTTAATTCGCCGCGCGCGATCGGCGGAAGAAATTCGGACTTGTTCTGCTCGGTGCCGTGCCGCATGATCATCGGCGCCACCGACGTCACGGTGAGGTCGGGCCCCGGCACCCCCCAGTACTCGAATTCCCGCATCAGGAGGTGCTGGTACACCGCGCCCAGCCCGAGGCCGCCGTACTCCGCCGGCCAGTTGAGCCCGAACCATCCCTTGGCGCCGACCTTACGTCGGAACGCGACCACTTCGCCGTCCGGGTACTCCAAGCCGTGGTCGGCGATCTCCGCCCGCAGCTCGTCGGTGACGTTCTGCGCGAGAAACTCCCGCACCTCGGACAGCCACGCCTGCTGGGCGGAGTCCAGCTCGAAGTCCACGTCAGCACCATAACGCTGAGCGGGCGTCACAGATGGGCGGCCCATCTCGTCTACCCGGCATGAACCAAATAGCGCGAATCACACCCATCGCCCCCGAAAATGCCAGACCTCTGACCCGCGTCATGTACCGCATCGCGAGGCGCCGATACGGCGAGGTCCCCGAACCGTTCGCGGTTTCCGCGCACCACCCGAAGCTGCTGGTCGCCAACGCCGTCCACGAGACGCTGGTCGAGCGCGGCTCGAAGTCACTGCCCGCCAATGTGCGTGAGCTGGCGGTGTTTTGGACGGCGCGCACGGTCGGATGCTCGTGGTGCGTGGACTTCGGTGCGATGCTGCAACGCCTCGAGGGCCTCGACGTCGAACGGCTCAAGTTCATCGACGACTACGCCACCTCGGACCGTTACACCGACGATGAGCGGGCGGCGATCGCCTACGCCGACGCGATGACCACCGACCCGCATACCGTCACCGACGAGCAGGTCGCCGACCTACGGCGCCGCTTCGGCGACGCGGGCGTCATCGAGCTGACGTACCAGATCGGTATCGAGAACATGCGGGCGCGGATGAACACCGCGCTCGGCATCACCGAACAGGGCTTCAGCTCCGGCGACGCGTGCCGAGTGCCCTGGGCTGAACACCAATAACCCCGTCGGCGTCGCACCCATTGACAACCGCCTCCCCAGCATGTGACAGTCATAACGTTAACTGAAAACATTATTCTCAGATAACGGGTTCCTGCGGGCGACGAGGAGGCAGTGTGTCCGACGAACGCGCGCAGGCGGCATGGAAAAACCCGCTCGCATGGCTGCCACATGCGATCGCCGAGGCGGCACTGTCGACGGACAGCCGCAGCGCCGTCGACATGCCGGCGGCCTGGGCCCACCTGCTGGAGCGCCTGGCCGCCGCCGAGCAACTGGTGGTGTTCGCTCCGGTCAATCGCAATCGGATCGATTACGCATCGGGCATGCGGCACTTGATGGTGCTGCTCGCGGTCGGCATCGACGTCGCGCTGCGGGTGGACCCC